>JAHEMN010000020.1 GCA_024643645.1 Chitinophagaceae bacterium
CAAGGGCAATTCGAACACAATTTCATTAAACTGAGATATATACCCTCAACTTCAAACTATTTACCCTATAAAGAAACGGTGGATGCGAATTCTTTTTTAGTAGGAGGTGGTTATTGTCAGGGTAGGCGACCGGGATCTAATACTTTTTATTATGTTGCTGTTTTATTTGATGTAATTAAAAATGAGAATTCTCCATACGTTGAGGTTGCAATTGATCAGTCTACAGGCAGAAGAAGTATAAGAGCAGTACCCTTGATAAGAGCCGGACTAAATATTGGCTTGTTTGAAGGCAGAAACAGTAGAAGGTAGTTAGCTGATATATTTTACTAATTCATTGGGATCATCAATTATGGTGATCCTTTTTATTGCTTCTTCATAAAGAAAATTTTCTTTTTCCATCATTTTTATATGTTCGATCAGGTGATCATAAAATCCACCTGAGTTGAGAATAAATATTTCTTTATCATGAATTGTTAACTGATTCCAGGTAACGATCTCAAATAATTCATCCAAAGTGCCAAAACCACCGGGAATGATCAGCGCTGCATCACATAAGCTATAAATGATCCTTTTCCGCTCATGCATATCATCACTGATGGTAAGTTCTGTAATACCTCTGTGTTGTACTTCCCATTCCAATAGTATTTTGGGAATTACTCCTTTTACTTCACCACCAAATTTCATCACACTGTCAGCAATAATTCCCATTAAACCGGCGCTGCCACCACCATAGATCAGTTTCACTTTGTGTAAAGCAAGTAGTTCGCCTAGCTTTTCAGCATGTTCTGCAAACAATAAATTGTTCCCGGTTTTGGACCCACAAAAGACAGCAAGTGATTGTATATTCATAGTTCGTGTAAATTACTGCAAAGGGATAATAAAATTCTTTATCTTCAAAAATTCTTATCAGCAATTATTGTAACTGTAATATTTAATTAGAATTTAATAACAGAAAAAAAAGAAGATATGTCGCCACAAGTATTATTCATGTTTGTTCTTGGCTATTTTGCTTTATTGTTAGGTGTTGCATGGTTTACATCCCGGAATTCAAATAATGATTCTTTTTTTATCGGGAATCGGAATAGTAACTGGATGTTGGTGGCTTTCGGAATGATAGGCACTTCTCTATCAGGTGTTACGTTTGTTAGTGTTCCGGGTACTGTTGGCGATT
This sequence comes from Chitinophagaceae bacterium, assembly GCA_024643645.1. Classification (GTDB taxonomy): domain Bacteria; phylum Bacteroidota; class Bacteroidia; order Chitinophagales; family Chitinophagaceae; genus JJ008. The sequence goes on from JAHEMN010000020.1 coordinate 1,172, forward strand.
TTACCGGCGATGTATTTAAAGGTTTTGGATATTTTCAGGTTGTTATTGGGTATTTCCTGGGTTATATAGTCATTGCATTTGTTTTACTCCCTTTGTACTATAAGTTAAAGCTGACATCTATTTATAATTATCTGGAACACAGGTTCGGTTTTTTCTCTTACAAAACAGGATCACTTTTCTTCATCCTATCCAGAACGATAGGTGCTACGGCCCGGCTATACCTGGTAATAAATGTGTTACAGATATTTATTCTTGACAGGATGGGAGTGTCGTTTACAGTTACAACTTCTATTATTCTTTTGATGATACTATTATACACTTTTGAAGGAGGTGTAAAAACTATCGTATATACAGATACCCTGCAAACTTCTTTTATGCTGTTGGGGCTAATAGTTTGTGTAGTTTATATTCTCACCCACCTCAACTTGAATGTAAGTACTGCGTTGGATACATTAAGTATAAAAGGTTATACGGATATTTTTAATATGGATCCGGGTAGCAGAGGATTCTTTGTCAAACAAATAATTGGGGGTGCTTTTATTGCAATTGCCATGACAGGGCTTGATCAGGAAATGATGCAGAAAAATATCAGTGTAAAAAATCTGAAAGATTCGCAAAAGAATATGATGACATTCAGTAGTGTAATTGTAATAGTGAATTTCTTATTTCTTTTATTAGGCGGATTATTGTATTTATATATCCTCCAGAATGGTGGTGCATATGATGGAAAGCAATTGTTATTGAACGGTACAAATGTGATCGGTGATGATCTTTTCCCTACTGTTGCATTGCAATTTCTTCCACAAGCAATCAGTATCATTTTTATTATCGGATTGATCTCAGCACTTTTCCCAAGTGCTGATGGTGCTTTAACAGCTCTTACATCATCTTTTTGTATCGATCAGCTTGGATTGAAAAGAAGGAATGATTGGGATGAAAAGAAGAAAAAAAGGATCAGACTTATCGTACACTTTTCTTTTACGATCATATTTTTCATCTGTATTTTAGTTTTTAAATTGATCAATAATAAGTCGATCATCTATGTAATACTTGATCTTGCAGGTTATACCTATGGTCCTTTGTTGGGATTATTTGCATTTGGTATTCTTTCAAAAAGATACATCAAAGATGGAATCATTGTAACAGTAATTTGTTTGCTTGCACCGGTATTAACTTATATTCTGAGTAAGAACTCAGCATATTTATTGGGTGGATACCAGGTAGGGATCGAGTTATTAATAATAAACGGACTACTTACATTCCTTGGGTTATGGCTTATTTCTAAAAAAGAATTGCCATCAAATACAGTTTTAAGAGCAGTATAAGAAGTTTATCTTTGCTTAAAATATTTCTGTTTTGGACCTGATTCATCCATTGGTGCATGCATATGCCGAAAAATTTTCATCTGGAGAGGATGCTTTAATAAAAGAGGTGAATGATTTTACCATGCAGAATCATTCTGAATCTGTAATGCTTAGTGGGCATTTGCAAGGAAAGGTGCTTGAAATGATAAGTTGTATGATCAGGCCAAGAAGGATATTGGAGATCGGAACTTTTACCGGCTACAGCGCATTATGTTTAGCAAAAGGGCTAACAGCTGAAGGTGAGTTACATACAATAGAGCTTCGTGAAAAAGATGCAATACAGGCAAGGTCTTTTTTCGATCGTTCAATATATGCTGATCAGATAATATCATATACAGGGGATGCCTTAAAAATCATTCCTGAAATGAATGAAATATGGGATCTGGTTTTTATAGATGCAGATAAACCGGCGTATATAGAATATTTTAACCTCGTTTTACCCCGTATGCGGCAAAACGGGTTTATTTTAGCAGATAATATTTTCTTTCATGGACAGGTTTTGGAAGAAAATGTAAAAGGCAAAAGTGCATTGGGAATAAAATCCTTTAATGAATTTATTAAAGGAAGGGATGATGTTGAAAAAGTAGTATTAACTATCCGTGACGGATTATACCTTATAAGAAAATTGAATTGAATACTTCTATGAATAGCGTAAAAGTGATTATTGTTTTATTGTTTGCATTCGCTGCACACAATGTTCTTGCACAAAAGCAGGATAGAATAGTAGAATATATAAAACAGTATAAGGATATAGCAATAACAGAAATGCAAAGGACCGGTGTTCCGGCTTCAATTACATTAGCTCAGGGTATTCATGAATCTGGCGCAGGGGCAAGTGACCTTGCACTTGCATCGAATAATCATTTTGGTATTAAGTGCAAATCAAATTGGACCGGTGAATCTGTCAGGCATGACGATGATGCGAAAGGTGAGTGTTTTAGAAAATATCCTTCTTCTGAAGATTCATATAAGGATCATTCTGATTTTTTAAAAAAAGGGCAGCGTTATACTTTTTTATTTTCATTGGAGGCAACTGATTATAAAGGTTGGGCTTATGGTTTAAAAAAAGCCGGCTATGCTACTAACCCAAAATATCCCCAGGTATTGATCAAACTGGTAGAAGATTATGAATTGCAGGATTATACATTGATAGCAATGGGAAATAAACAAGTATCAGAAATAATAGATGTTGCTGATGTAAATTCATTAGATCAACAATCAGAAAATAAACAAATTGATGAACAGGTAGTTGCTGAACAGGTAATAACAAAACCTGTTTATCCGGAAGGAGAATTTAAGATCAATGAAACAAAGGTTGTGCATGTAAAACAAGGCACTTCATACTTGTCAATTGCTAATAAATATAATATCGATCTGGCAAGGCTCTTTGATTTTAATGACATGACTCCATTGATAGAAACTGAAAAAGATCAACTGGTTTATATTCAGCGAAAAAGAAAAACCGGAACGGATGATTTTCATATTGTGCAACCCGGACAAACACTGCATGATATTGCTCAGTTACAGGCTATCCGGTTGGAAAGTTTACAGGAATTAAATTGGTTAAAGAAAAATGAAGTGCCTGCAATAGGAGAGAAGTTGAGTTTAAAGTCGAAATCTACCGTAATGCCAAAACTGGCATTAAAAGAAAACAATTCAATACTTTCTGCCAGTACAATAAAATAATTAACAACAGATAAATCTGCTATGGCTTTAATTAATGTACACGATAAATCTTTTGATATTTATCTTTCTGAAGAAAAAATTCAGCGTAGAATAAAAGAAATAGCAAATGATATCAATAAAGATTACAAAGGAAAAAGACCATTGTTTATTGCGATACTGAATGGAGCATTTATGTTTGCTTCAGATCTTTTTAAAAGCCTGGATATTGAAGCTGAATTATGTTTTATCAAATTGGCATCCTATAAAGGAATGAAGTCGACCGGTAATGTAATTACTTCTATTGGGTTGGAAGTTGATCTTTATGATAAGGAAGTTATTATAGTAGAAGATATTGTTGATACGGGTAAAACATTGCATAATTTTTTACCCAAATTGATTCATCAGCAACCCAAATCTTTAAAAATAGCCACACTGCTATATAAATCAGACGCCATAGCATTCCCATTACACCTTGATTATGTAGGGTTTGACATTCCAGATAAGTTTGTTGTTGGATATGGGCTTGATTATGATGGATTAGGACGTAATCTTAAGGAAATTTACCAGGTAGTTTAATTTTAAGGAGCTCTGGTAGTTTTTTTGTATTTTTTCAGTCAAAATATCTGTTTGAAAACCGCTTGTCATACAGTATTATTCGTGTTACTTCAATTTTCCCTATGCGCCCAGCAATATTATGTTCGGGGTGAAGTAAAAGATGAAGCAGGTAATGTATTGCAAAATGTTACCATTCTCCAGCATAAAACAGGTTATATCTTTCGTAGCGGATTTTCCGGAACTTTTGGAATAGTGGCTAATCAACAGATAGATACGTTTAGCTTTTCTATGCAAGGCTATTTAACAGAAAAGGTTTTGGTAGATGCTGATAAATATGTGCGGGTAAAGATGAAATTATTGCCTGCCAGTGTTATAAATTCCCGCAGGGATAAATTATCCTCTTACACAAAAAACCTGGTAAACGAAGATCTGAGGTCCTGGTATAATGGTGATGAGACGTATGCAAGTTTGCTTGAAAATCATTTTATTGAAACGAAACGATTTTCAAATACGGGCATGTCGCTTAATGTTGACAGGGCATCTTACAGTAATATAAGAAGGTTTATTACACTTAATTCATTAGTGCCGCCGGATGCAGTTCGTATTGAGGAAATGCTCAATTACTTTAACCTTAGCTATCATCCACCGGATGATTCAGATCTGTTTAAAATAAAGACCACACTCAGTTCCTGCCCATGGAATCCTGAAAACCAGTTGTTTTATATAAACTTTTCTTCGAAAAAATTAGATCTTGATTCATTGCCTCCAAGTAACCTTGTTTTTTTGATTGATGTCTCTGGATCAATGGATATGCCCAATCGGTTACCATTATTGAAATCTGCCTTCAGACTGCTGGTCAATAATTTGAGAGATAAGGACTCAGTCGCTATTGTTGCTTACGGAGGTGTTACCGGAGTAATGCTCAATACAATAAGTGGAGGTGAAAAAGAAAAGATACTTAAAGCTATTGATGAATTAGTGGCGGGAGGAAATACACCGGGGGAATCAGGGGTAAAACTGGCTTATAGTGTGGCAAGAAATCATTTCATCAAAAATGGTAATAACAGGGTGATACTTGCTACTGATGGCGATTTTAATGTGGGAATGAAAACAGAAGAAGAATTGGATGACCTGATCTCTTTACAACGGGAATCGGGTGTTTATCTAACCTGCCTTGGCGTTGGTATGGGAAATTATAAAGATTCAAAAATTCAGACGCTGGCGAAAAAGGGTAATGGTAATTTTGCTTATCTCGACAATTTCAAGGAAGCAGAGAAAGTTTTATTAAAAGAATTTACGCAAACATTATATGCGGTTGCAGATGATGTTTATATGAATGTTGATTTTAATCTGGAATATGTAAAAGAATACCGGCTGATCGGGTTTGATAATAAAGTCGGTGCATTAAGAGATTCTTTATCAATAATCGAAGGTGGTGAAATTGGTTCTGGTCATTCCATGTTGGCTTTATTTGAAATTGTTCCAACTGAAATTAATAAAGGTGCTATCAAGGATAGTTTTACTATTGGAAAACTTGCTGAGATAAATTTGCAATATAAGTTACCGGGAAATGCTAAAATATTAGATAAGAAATATTCCTGTAATTTTCAATATATGCCATTTGGAAATCTTGATAAGTCTTATCATTTTTCAGCAGCTGTAGCAATGTTTGGTTCTTTACTCCGTACATCACCATTTGTAAAAGATATCGGATGGAATGAAGTTCTAACTTTAGCTCAATCATCATGCGGAGCTGATGATCTGTTGCAAAAAGAGTTTATAACATTAGTGCAGCAAGCAAAAACATTATATAACAAGGTCAAAAAGAAAAGAGGAGGTTGGTAACTCTTCTTAATGGTTTACGAAAACATCTCCTTGATCTTATCAAAGAAATTCTTTTCACTCTTATCAGGATGCGGCTTGAAATTAGGTGACTGACTTAATTTTTCAAGCACTGCTTTTTCATCACTACTAATATTTTGTGGTGTCCAGATACTAACTTGTATCAATTGATCACCTTTATTATAAGCATTTACTGCAGGGAATCCTTTTCCTTTTAAACGGAAAATTTTTCCGCCTTGTGTGCCAGCCGGAATTTTAATTTTTGCTCTTCCATCAATTGTAGGTACTTCCACTTGTGTTCCAAATACTGCATCAGTAAAAGAAAGATGTAATTCATAGGCAACATTCAAACCTTCACGGTGCAATTCCTTATGTGGTTCTTCTTCTATAAGAATGATCAGGTCACCCGGCATACCTCCTCTTTCACCTGCATTTCCTTTTCCGCTTACATTCATCTGCATACCTTCCTGTACTCCGGCAGGTATATCAATGCTCACAGTTTCTTCTCCATAAACTCTGCCTTCCCCTTTACAACTGGTACATTTTGCAGTAATGGATGTTCCTTCTCCATTACAGGTAGGGCAAGTGGTAACAGTTTGCATTTGTCCCAGGAAAGTATTTTGAACTCTTCTTACTTGACCGCTTCCACCACATGTACCACAGGTCTGCACACTTCCTTTATCTTTTGCACCACTGCCACTGCAGGTAGTACAGGCTACATGTTTCTTTACTTTTATATTTTTAGTTACACCTTTTGCAATTTCTTCATAAGTCAATTTTAGCTTTACCCGAAGATTACTTCCTCTCACACCTCTACTTCTTTGTTGGCCACGGCCGCCACCTCTTTGCCCACCTCCAAAAAAGCTTCCAAAAAGATCGTCACCAAAAATATCTCCAAACTGGCTGAAGATATCATCCATATTCATTCCGCCACCGCCAAATCCACCACGACCATTACCACTAACACCGGCATGGCCATAGCGGTCATATTGTGCTTTTTTATCTGCATCACTCAAAACTTCATAAGCTTCTGCTGCTTCTTTAAACTTTTCTTCGGCTGTTTTATCTCCGGGATTTCTGTCAGGATGATGTTGCATAGCTACCTTGCGGTATGCTTTTTTTATTTCCTCAACTGACGCAGATTTTCCAACACCCAATACTTCGTAGTAATCTCTTTTAGACATAATTCTTATTATTTTCCAACCACAACTTTTGCGTGACGGATGATCTTATCATTCATATAATAGCCCTTCATTATCTCATCCACAACCTTTCCTTTCAGATCTTCTGTTGGAGCTGGAATTTCAGTAACGGCTTCATGCAGATCAGGATTAAATTCTTCATTGATTGTAACCATTGGTTTTACACCTCTTGCCTGTAGCTTATTTCGAAGTTTATTAAAAACCAACAATACTCCTTCTTTTATGTTTTCAGCATCATCGCTGGCTTCAATTTGCTTTTGAGCCCGGTCACAATCGTCGAGTACATCCAACATTTCTGTTATCACATCTTTTCCTGCCGTTTGTATTAGCTCAATTCTTTCTTTTGCTGTCCGACGTTTATAATTATCAAACTCAGCCACTTTTCTAATAAATTTATCTTTCTCTTCTGCCAGTTCACCTTTCAGTTTTTCCAATTCAGATTCTTCTGCAACAGGTTCATTAAGATGTGTGGTACCTCTTTGATTTTCATCAGTATTAATATCAAACCCATTAGTATTATCCATATTCATTTCCTGATCTTTCATGTCTTTTTCTGCCATTTTTTATAAAATTGAGTGCAAAGGTAAGCTTGTCAAGAATATTGCCAATAGTGGATATGGGACAAATTGACCTTAAAATGCCATTTATCCGGTCTTTTTGGTGACAACATTTACCAAATAAGAGGAAATCAGCCTTTTAGCTTCCTTTATTTTCGAAGCTCATTGCTTAAAATCTCATCCTGTATCTTGCAGTACAATTATGAATAAAGTATACTTAAAAAGAAAAATTACTCCCAGGGTTGTTAATGGACATCCATGGATCTTTAATAATGAAGTTGAAAAAGTAGAAGGGGTGGATGTGTTGGGCGGAGAAATAGTAGAAGTGTTGACGCATGATAAGAAATTTGTTGGCAAAGGATATATAAACCCAAAGTCGCAGATACTGGTTCGATTACTTACCAGAAATAAATCTGATGAGATCAATGAACAATATTTTTATTCAGCAATAAAGAAATGTTGGGAGTACAGGCAACAGATCGGCTATAAAGAAAATTGCAGATTGGTTTTTGGCGAAGCAGATTCGTTGCCGCAGTTGATCATTGATAAGTTCAATGATTATTTTGTTATTCAGACGCTTGCACTAGGGATGGATAAATGGAAACCAGCAATTGCAGATGCATTGAATAAAATATTTTCACCAAAAGGTATTTACGAAAGAAATGATGTTCCTGTTAGGGAGCTGGAGGGTTTACCTCAACAGAAAGGATTTTTATCTGCTCCATTTGATACCAATATCATTATCAATGAAAATGGATTTCAGTTTCATGTTGATATTGAAAATGGACAGAAGACAGGTTATTTCTTAGATCAGCAGGATAATAGAAAAGCCATTCAGCATATTGTAAAAGGTGCCGATGTATTAGGTGCCTTTACCTATACAGGAACATTTGAAATTCATGCAGCAAAATATGGAGCCAAATCTGTTTTAGGACTTGATATTTCAGCCAATGCTGTAGAGCAGGCAAATAAAAATGCTGTATTGAATAATGTACAGGATATCTGTCGTTTTGAAACAGCGAATGCTTTTGATGTATTAAAGCAATGGAGTAAAGAAGGAAAGCAATATGATGTTGTAATGTTGGATCCTCCTGCATTTACAAAAAGCAGAGAAACTATTCAGAAAGCAATTACAGGATATAAGGAAATCAATCTCCGGGGAATGAAGCTGGTGAAACCGGGTGGTTTTTTAGTTACATCATCATGCACCAATCTTGTAAATGAAGAGCTTTTTTTGCAGATCATTGATATGGCAGCTAAAGATGCAAGAAGAAAACTACGACAAGTTATATTTCAAAAACAATCGGGTGATCATCCAATAATCAGAGGGTTGGATAATACGCATTATCTTAAATTCCTGATTGTACAGGTGCAATAAAAAAATTGAAAAAAGAAATTATCGGGAAACCTGAAACTTGCCTGATTCAATGATCTTACCACTTGAAATTTCCACCAGGTGATAGATGTAAAGGCCACGATTAAAATCGTTTAATTGAACTGTAAGTTTTTGTGGGAGATTTAAACTTTCATACATTTTCTTTCCTAGGAAACTGTATATCTGAATGATATGTGTTTTTTCATATCCTTTCGGAACATCAAATGTTACATATGCAGTTGCTGGATTAGGATATAATTTTACAATCCTATCAGCAATCTCAGATGTTGGGTTATTTCTAAGAGATTGTGCCTGTGATTGTATGGTAATCAACAGCATAAAGGATAATATGGTTAAGATCCGTCTCAACGTAACAAATTTACTTTTATTATTCGAAAAATAGGCCGAAATTTTAATATACGCAACGTAAAACTACGATGTATATATAAGTGGCTGAAATTCAACACAATAAATTCAAAAAATAATAAGATTTTAACGTAATCTTATTTGAGCTTTTCAAGTACTGAATTGATATTTTTAAAATTGGGTTGTTCGCTGGCATTTTCCAATACTTCAGCATACTGTAAGATCCCGTTTTTGTCTATTACAAATGCAGACCTTTTGGAAACTCCTTTCATGCCGTAACCAAACTGTTCATAGATTGTCTCATACAATCTTGAAACATCTTTATTAAAATCACTTAATAAAGTAAAATTAAATTGTTGGTCTTCTTTATACTTTGCTAAAGTGTGTAATGCATCTACCGAAATTCCAAAAACTCTGGCATTGCAATCATTGTATAAACTAATATTATCTCGTACAGAACAAAGTTCTTCGGTGCATGTACTTGTAAATGCAAGTGGAAAAAATAATAAAAGAATGTTCTCACCTTTTAGATCTGACAGGGTGATTTCTTTTTTTGTTGAATCAAATAAAGTAAAATCTGGTGCTGGCTTTCCGGTTTCGAGTGGCATTTTAGTTTTTTTTAAAAGTAAATCAGGTTTAAAAAATTGACAACAAATTTATTTCGAAATAGTTTGATTGGATGGTCCTGCTCATAGTCTTAATAAATAAAATTTAATAGGGATTTGCCTTCATTTCAGAAATTATATACAAAACAAGAATGCCTTGAGATGTAATTAATGGCCAGGGTCAATAAGGGTGGCTATGGAAAATATATGCCGGGAAGGGTTTTATTAAAATCTGGGGCAAAGCAGGTATTCACCTTTGCTTTTTCTGAATCCTAAATAGGAAAGAGATATTTCGAAACCACCTCTTCCATAACTGGAAGGTTTCAGTTTTGAAATATTCGCATCATAGCTTATTGCAAATGAGAAAGGGGAGTAGTCAAGTTTTAATACCGGGATAATTGCATCATTCCATCTTAAAAAACCACCGGCATGAATGGTATATGCAGGATTGTCTACATCGTTACCTAGCTTTAAGCCATACATAAGTCCTGCCACCGTTTCATTAAATCCTCCTTGTATGGAATGATCAGCCAGCATAGTCATATAAGCATATTCTGATACACTAAGCTTTAAACCACCTGAGAAAACCATTTTCGGTTGTAATTCAACATTTGTAGTATTGGTAAAAAAGGATTGATTGGGTTTATTGAAATGATGGTAGGCAGCCCCGATGAAAAAGTTATTTTCCGGATTGTAAGCAAGGTTTGAATTATAACTCATGCCAACACTACCATCCAGGTAACTGAATTGTGTGTTTGAAAAATTTTCACCAATACCACCATTATCATATTGTGTATTAGTAGTTACTTTAGTCGGATCAAATCTTCTTTGTATCCATCCACCCATAAAGCCAAGTGACAAATAGCTGTTCTTTTCGGTACTAAGAGATTTGTGGTAATTCAATGCTGGTAAAACATGTGTGGATGTCCATCCGATAGTACCTGCTTTATCATACATGATCTGCAATCCTGTAGTAATAAAGTCATCTCCTTTACCAATTGGCATTTTTAATTCTGCATTAACTGATCCTGTTTTATAAGCATTGGTTACACTGTTCCATTGATCACGGTAAACAGCTTGTACTCTTACATCACCCGTAAAAATTCCGGCCAGAGAAGGATTTCTTAATAAAGGTGTTTCAAAAAATTGAGAAAAATGAATATCCTGACTCTTAGCAGTTAAGCAAAAAATGCAAGCCAGTAATAAACTAAAAAAATATTGTATGGTTATTTTTCTTTTCATAGTTTATAAGATCAGAGCAATGTTGCCGTTTAGTTTTATTAAATCTCCATTGTCACAAAATACTTCAGCCTGGTATACATACACATCGGCTTTTGCTTTGTAACCTTTGTATGTTCCGTCCCATCCTGAAGAAAGATCATTAACCGGGAAATCTCTTTTTTCAAAAACAACTTCACCCCAACGATTAAAGATGCGGAGTGTTTTAATTCTCTCAAGGCCTTTGCCACGGGGAAAGAAAACATCATTACTACCATCACCATTTGGTGAAAATGTGTTGGGTATAAAAAGATTAGAATTTGAACAAATAACAATTACTTCAATTGAACCAATATTCGAACATCCATTATCATCGGTAAAATAAACCTGATAGAAAGAGTTGAATTTTGGCCCAACAGTCGGTGTTGGACAGTTGGTACAGCTTAGTCCTGTTGGGTTGGACCATAGCCAGGTGATTGTATTCGGCGAATAAGTTGCAGGCATAGTAACAGGGAATCCATTTTGCACAGTCAACAGGGCAGGCATTGTTACAACAGGTAATGGATTTATATAAATATTTTGAATCGTTGTGTCTTTACACCCGGTACTATTTGTTGCAATTGCAGTAATGCTGAATGTACCTGCAGTAGTATAAGTTTGAGCCGGTGGATTTTGAATTGCAGAGGTATTCCCATTCGGAAAATTCCAGTTCCAGGTTACTACAGAAGTATCCGGTTGAATAAAAATACCGGCATTTAATAAGGATAAATTTCTGCAAATCACCGTATCGCCGGTGATATCAATCAAAGGTCTTTGAACAACTTTTACCAGGTTGGTTTTTATAAGCGTATCAGTACATCCTGATTGTGTTTGCACAGCAAGTTGTACAGTATATATGCCTGGTGATGTATATTGATGATTTGGATTTTGCATTGTTGATGTATTTCCATCACCAAAATCCCAATTATAAGTTGTAATTGGTTCATTGAATGTAGAGGAGTCTGTAAAGTTCACATTACCTCTGTCACAAAATAATAAATTGTCAAATCCAAATTCTGCTTCTGCTCCTGTTAAATAAATTGTATCATTTCCTTGTAATAATATCAGGCATCCGGTAGGGTCTTCTATAATTACTTTAGGCAAGAAGTTACCAAAAGTTATGTATGTATGCGAGGTGGAAGGAGTACTAGTTGTGATTGAATTTCCATCACCAAAGTCCCAGAAATAGGAATTTGCAGGACCGGCATTTACAGCATTGAAATTAGCAATGAATGGGCTACACCCAATTGTAGGTGTATAATTTAATCTTGAACCGGTCGTATCAAAAACAGTAATATTCCTTACAATAGAATCAAGGCATCCACCAGGACTAGTAATTAATAATTTAACTGGATATACTCCTGGAAGGTTGAAAAAATGAACCGGATTGTTAAGGCTGGAAGTTCCTTCACCAGGTCCGAAGTTCCAAAATACTGAGTTATTATATGTTGACGTATTAGTGAACTGAACAGCAAATGGAGCACAAGAACTAGCAGTATCACTTACATCAAAATCAGCTATTGGTAGATCTACACGGATATACATATTTTTCGTAACAGAATCAGCACACCCGAATCCATCTTGTATTCTCAGTTTCACATTATAAAAACCTGTAGCAGCATATGTATGAGTAGGTGATAGAGCAACTGAAGTATTGCCATCGCCAAAATCCCATTGACTGGTAAAACCTGCTGGTGATGATGTATTAGTGAATTTTACATTTGCATTTGGGCATGTTAATGTGTCTGCTGAAACAAAATCAGGCATCGGATCCGTTGAAGTTACAAGGCCATTTAAAATTATACTGTCCATACAGCCAATAGCATCAGTAATAACAAGTTTTACAGAAAAAGTACCAGTTGTATTATAAGTATGTTGGAAGGGAGGAGCACTAAAATTCTGAATAGTACCATCGCCAAAGTCCCATTGCCAGTTTGTGATTACATTGATGCCATCAGTCGTTGAAAGATCATTGAATGTGGTTGTTAACCCTGAACATCCTGCAACATTTGATGCAGTGAAATTTGCAATGGCTCCATTTATGCGTATATAATTTGTTTTTGTTACAACATCTGTACAACCATTGATGTCAGTGGTAGTAAGTGTAACTGTAAAAGTTCCTGAAGTTGAGTAAGTATAAGCAACTGTTGGATTAGGAGTGTTTATTGTTCCTCCATCACCAAAGTCCCAGGAATAACTCGCAATGTTACCGGCATTGATATTTGTTACATTAAATGTGATATAAGCAGGTTTACATGCTACTGCCTGATCAGCAATGAAATCAGGATCTTCGTCCACTGTTCTTATTGTTCGGAAAGTAGTATCGGCGCAACCTCCATTGGTAACAATTAAACGAACTGTATAATTAGCAAAAGCTGGAAATATGTGAACTGGATTTTGAACATTTGAAACTGGAGAACCGTCACCAAAATTCCATTCCCAGGTAAGTGGGTCTATGGATTGATCAGTAAAACTAAATTGAAGCCTGTTACTACAATCTGGTACAGGTAAGAACCTTGCAATAGGCGGTAATACTCTTACATAATTATTTTTAATTAAAGTATCCGGGCAACCATTATTTGTTGCTATTAGCTGGATTGAAAATTGACCTGTATCAGAATAGCTATGACTCGGATTTTGTAAAGTTGAAGAGCCGCCATCACCAAAATTCCAGAGCCATTGATCAGCTATACTCGTAAGATCAGTAAAATAAACTGGTTGGGTTCCACAAACAGGATTTGGAGCAGCGTTAAAATCAACAACTGGTTTTGATCCTACAGTTACAGCAGTTGGAATTGTTAACGTATCTGTACAACCAGTACTGGTTGTAATAATTAGTCGTACTGTATAAGTTCCCTGAGCAATATAAGTATAAACAGGATTTGCCAAAGTTGATGTACCGCCATCACCAAAATCCCAATTGTAAGAAGTTATAGCATCGACTGCAGTGATTGCAGGTACCGGTGAAATAGTATAAGGAATACAACCTCTTACAGGAAATAAGGGTATAGAAATAGTAGCTCTTCGTATTACAACAAAATTTGGTTTTACAATTGTATTGGAACATCCAAATGCATTGGTTGTAATTAATGTAACCGTAAAGCTTCCATAACTGGTATAGGTGTGAGAAGGGTTTTGATTGGTTGAAGTAGATCCATCACCAAAATCCCACATCCAACTTACAGGACTTCCGGTAGAAATGTCCTGAAAATTTACGGTTAATGTTGGTTCACATTTAGAAGTAACAGGTGCTGTAAAATCAGAGACAGGTCTTGGATTTACTGTAATGGTTTGCGAGAATGAATCTACACAACTGGAATAGGTATTATAAAGCCAAACAGTATAAGTTCCCGGCAATGCATAGCTATGCGTTGTATTAATAGAATTGGCAGTTCCGCCATCACCAAATATCCAGGCAGAACTTACAGGGTTTGGTGTAGAAGTATTAGTAAATGTTGCTGTTTCATTAATACATACTGCAGCAGGTGCATTATAATTGGTAGTAAATCCTCCAATTATTATCGGATTGCTTCTGAAAGTGTCAACACAACCTGCTGAACTACTTGTTATCAACGTAACTATATAACTACCGTTGGATGTGTAAGTATGAACAGGATTTGTTGCTGATGAAAAGTTACCATCACCAAAATCCCATATATAACTAAGCGTTGCGGGACCGGTGGAAGTATTGGTAAAAGTGATATTTGCCGGTGCACTGCAAACTGTTGCTTGTGTATGTGTAAACCCTGCTGTTACACCCGGTGTTGAAATGATATAATTTGGCCGGCTGATAGTTCTTGTGCATCCTTTATCATTAGTTACTCTAAGTGTAATTGAAAAATTACCCACAGTTGTGAAAGTCACCATTGGATTCTGTAATGTGGACGTAGTCCCATTTCCAAAATCCCAGAACCAGGATACATTGGTATTTCCAACTCCAGCCAAGGATAAATCAGTGAATTGAACTCTTAAAGGAAAGCAACCACTGATCGGGGATGCACTAAAATTTACTGTTGGAGGTTCATAAACACTAATATATTGGGATCTTGTTAGTGTATTGCTTCCATTAGCATTTGAAACGGTAAGAGTAACTGTATAATTACCGGGTGTGAAATAGGATGCAACCGGATTTTGAAGTATTGAAGTATTTCCATTTCCAAAATTCCAACTCCATGATGTTGGATTACCGCTCGATAGATCTTGAAAATTTACAATAAGTGGAGAACACCCCGCCAAGGGGCTACCCGTAAAGTTTGCAACAGGTGACTGGGCTATAACTGTCCCTGTATAAAAAAAACAGTTGATAGCCAATATTAGTAGGATATTGACGCTTTTCGCTTTCAACAGTTAGGATTTTGATTTTTCATGTTAAGAACGTTTCGTTTTAACAAAAATTATTCCGAAGTGTAATTATTTTATTAATTACCTGATTTAATTCAAAAACAGGCTGTTTTTTATAATAATTCTTATTAAAAGACACTGAACTACAGTATTCGTTTAATTGGTAAATTTTAATAGTTGGTGCTAAAAATCAGAGAAATGGATAAAACTTATAATTTATCAAGGCGTAAAAACTTTGTATCTGATCCTACAGTTTGAGTTGCTTCTACATAGGTCCAGCTATTTTTTGTAATATTCCATGTACCATTGATTAATTGAATTGGATAAGTGGCAGCAATAAAATTTGCATAAGTAGTCATTGCATTTGCATTTCCATCCCATGCACCGGTTATTTCAACTACTCCATTTTTAATGGCATCTACAGTTTTATTGCTATAATATTGGAATTTATATGCATTAAAATCAGCAGTAATGGTTGTTCCGTTATTTACAAAAGTGGTTATTTTCCATTGACCATCTGTCATGGCTTTCAATACCAGGTCTTCCTGAATACTTTCGATTGTTTTTTTGCAACCAGTGAGTAATGTGCCGAAAAAAAGTAAGATCAGTAGTTTTTTCATTTATTGAATAATATAGCACACAAAATAAACAAAAAAAGAGGCTTTTCAAATAGTTATTGTATTTACTTCAAATTATTAAGGAGTTTTCTGATTCAATAATCTTGTTTTTAATTTTGTTTATAGTGCTTAATTTCACAATTCAAATCTTTTTCTGTGTCTCAAATCAAAAGCTGTCTGATAGTTTTTACATTGTTATCAGCTTCTATTATTAGCTTTTCTCAACAACCAGAAGAATTATTAAATAGTTGGGCAAATAAATCACCAATTGAAAAAACGTATTTACATTTTGACAGAGAAACTTATGTGGCCGGTGAAATCGCCTGGTTCAAAGCATATTTATTTTCAGAGTATATGCCGGATACAATAAGTACAGTATTATATGTAGAATTAATAAATGAATCAGGTGATCTTATTTTAAGAAAGATATTGCCAGTATTATTGGGTAATACAAACGGTCAATTGGAATTGGCAGATTCTCTCAGATCAGGTAATTATACAGTGCATGCTTATTCTCCTACAATGCTTAATAATGGCCTGGAATTCATTTGTAGGAAAAAAATATTCATTTATGGAAAAGATACTAAACCAGTCGATCACTATGATCAAAAAGTGAATAAAATCAAATTTGATTTTTTCCCTGAGGGCGGCAATCTGATAATTGGGTTTACCAATACGATTGCATTTAAAGCAACAGATCTTTACGGGTTGCCGTTGGAGGTTTCAGGAATAATTACTGACGAAAAAGGCAATAAGGTATCTTCTTTCAATACATATCATGATGGGTTGGGAATATTTGAAATGATTCCGGAAGAAAATAAAAAATATTCTGCCCTCATTGATGCTGGTGATGTTGAAAAATTTGAATTGCCTGCTGCAGAAAAACATGGTATAGTGTTATCAGTAATTCCGCACCCCCAAGGCAGTTTATATGAGATAAATCAAAAGATTACTGATCCGACTTTTAAAGCTGCCTATATGATCGGGCAGATGCAACATCATGTAGTTTTTCGCCAGACTCTTGATAAAAATAAAGATGAGCAACGTGGGGTTATCAACACCAGCAACTTGAATTCTGGAATTCTGCAAATAACTGTATTTAATCAGGATGGTATACCGCTTGCAGAAAGATTATGTTTCGTTAATAATAATGAGTATTTGCAAAATATAGAAATAAGAACAGATACGATCAACTTTAATGAAAAAGGGAAGAATCATTTCAAGATATTCATGAAAGACACAGTTCAGGGAAGTTTATCTGTTTCCGTTTCAGATGCAGAATTCGGTATTATAAGAGCAGAAAAGGAATCGATTGTTTCAAATTTACTTTTGTCCTCAGATTTAAAAGGATACATACATAATCCTTCCTGGTATTTTAATGGCAACAGCGACTCTGTGAGTACAGCTCTTGATATTCTGATGATGACAAATGGTTGGAGAAGATTTAAGTGGAATGAACTAAGTGCAAAACTACATAAGCCATTACAATTCTCCGACCCGGTTTTTATCACAGTCTCTGGAAGAGTGAATTCCCGGGGAACAAAAAAGCCATTTGCTGATAAACAGATTATGGCAATCATCACGGCAGAGGGTCTTGGAAAAAGTATGCAGCTTATCAATACTGATAAGCAAGGCTATTTTGTTTTAGATTCATTATTATTTTTTGGAAAAGGGCGGATACTTTTTATTGATACAAGGGGTAAGAAAAGCCAATATATAGATGTAATAATGACAGGAGATTCAATTAATAAACGATATGAAATAACTATTGAAGAAAACAGAAGTGGTGTAAAAAAAGAGCTTGTTGCTGATGAAAAAATAAAGTCGATTTATAAGGCCATTCAGAATGTGGATGGATTGATGTTGGAAGAAGTAAAATTGAATGCTGTTAGAAAAACTCCTACACAACTTTTGGAAGAGAAATATACAACAGGAATGTTTGGTGGATTTTCAGAAAAAGTAATTGATCTTGTAAATACTGAAGACTATTTAGTTGTTGACAATGTTTTTGATTACTTAAATAGAAGTGTACCAGGGCTGGAGTTTGCAACAGATGGTGGTAATTTTACAATTTATTACAGGCAAGGCCCTTCTGCGAGTTCAATGGGGCCAATTCCGATGGTGGTTTATCTTAATGAAATTGAAACTGATCCAAGCATAATTGCAACATTACCCATTCAGGAAATTGCATTAGTAAAAGTTTACAATTATTTTGTTGGTGCATCAGGAAATGCCCCAGGTGGTGCGTTATCTATTTATACAAGAAAGAGTGGTGATTTTGTGACCTCCACAAGAGGCGATTATTTTAATTACAAAGGGTTTTCTGTAGTAAAAGAATTTTATGTACCTGATTATAAAACGGATCCATCTTTATTTTTCAAATCAGATAATAGAATTACACTAGTGTGGCGTCCTAATATTTTTGTCAATAATATAAATCCAGTAATACCAATTAGTTTTTATAATAATGATCGGGCCAAAAAATTTAGGGTAGTTATTGAGGGGATGACAAATTCTGGAAAATTGATACACCTTGATAAAATAATTACAAACCAGGTAAAAGAATATTAAATAAAAAAGCCCCTTGTTCTTACGGGAACAGAGGGGCTTGGTTTCAACGTTGAAAACTATTTAACTGGAAATCCGGCATCTGCTTTTACTTCATTTATTTGTTGAACATGGCGATTGTTATGCCCTGCAATAAATAAATATAGCTGGTAACAATCTATCCAGCCAAAGGGTAATTGAGCAACATGATTTCGGAGATCTTCGGTTGTACTTTTCATGTATTTAATATGATTCATCCGGTTTGTCTTAAAATCTGCTAAAGCATCATTTAAAGAATTAAAGCCGGTATTATTTGGTTCTAGTGGTTTCGAAGTTTTTACTTTAGTCGATCTGTCTTCGACCATATTTATTACTTGTTCATCATTGAATTTTATTTCTGATCTTTTGTCAGGATTAGCTTTTGCATTCATTGTTGCTTCAAAAAGTGACCACAAAAGTTTTTCGGAAGCGGCAATGTGAAATATACAGTCATTTACAGACCACTTGTCGGGGGCAGCTTTATAATTTAATTGAGCATCTGACAAGCCACTTATAGCTTTAACAGCATCTTTATAAGTATCTTTCATAATACTTATTGCACTTTTCCTTTCTGCTTTAGAAATGGTATTGTCATTTATTGTTCCTGCAAGCCCAGTAATAAAAAGTAAGGTTAATAGGTATATCCCTGGTCTTCTTCTGATCATAACAAGCCTTTTCTTTATTAATAAATTGGATAAAGTAATATCCAAAGGGTGGGGAAGGATTGAAAAGTTACAAAATATTTAGAAGCGGGCAAGAAAGAGTTTAGCACATTATAATACTATTCGTGACTGAGTGGTCTTTTTCTTACCATACCACCGCGGGTATCCTTTATACTTTGCATGACAATAAAGGAGTTAGGGTCTATTTTTTCAATTTCTCCTGTCAATCTGGTAATTTCAAGACGGGTAACAACTGTAAAAATAATATCTGTGGCGTTAGGATTTTCTCCGCCTTTTCCATAACCTCTTTTACCTGAATAAATTGTCAAGCCTCTTCTCATCTTTTCTTTTATCATTTGTGCAATTTCTTTACTATATGGAGATATGATTGTAACACCAGTAAACTCTTCAATACCTTCTAAAATGAAATCTATTGTTTTAGATGCAGCCAGGTAAGTTAATATGGAGTAAAGAGCAACTTCAATTGAAAGTAAATATGCCGCAATTGAAAAAATAATAATATTGAATACTAAAATAAAGTCTCCTACTGAAACACTTCTTTTTCTACTTAGAGCTATAGCAAGTATTTCTGTGCCATCGATAACACTGCCTCCACGGATAGTTAAACCAATACCAGCACCAAGGAAGAAACCACCAAAAACGGCAACTAATAATTTATCATTTGTAACAACAGGAAATTGAACTGAAGCGACAACAAGTGCCAATACTGCTATTGCAATAATACTTTTAATAGCAAAAATTTTACTTATCTGGCGAAATCCTAATAGTACAAAAGGAAGATTTATAATAACAAGTAAAATTGAAACCGGTAATTCTGTCTCTCTGCTTATAAGAAGTGAAATACCCGTAACACCTCCATCTATTAATCCATTAGGAATAAGAAATCCCCTTAAACCAAAGCCGGCAGAAAAAATTCCGAGGGTCATAAAAAGAATATTTCTGATTGTATTCCAAAAAACCCTTTTTACCACCAGAGTGCCTTTAGCCATCTCATAACGGCTCAAGGGTTCTTCTCGTTTTTTACCGAGTACTTTTCGTATTTCACGAATTATGATATGGTGAAACTTAAGTTTCAAGATCTTTCTTTCAAAGATATGTCAACAAGAACTGATTAAGATTTTTAAACGCAATCAAATCTGTAACTTTCCGACATGAAAATCAATGAAATAATATCTTATCTGGAGCAAATAGCACATCCATCTTTACAGGAAGAGTATGATAATGCCGGACTTATAACTGGAAATAAAGATTGGGAATGCAGTGGTATCATTTGTTCATTAGATGCAACAGAAGAAGTGGTATTGGAAGCAATTGAAAAAAAATCAAACCTGATCATTGCTCACCATCCAATTGTATTCAAAGGACTCAAAAAAATTAATGGAAAAAACTATGTAGAAAAGACAATCATAACTGCGCTTAAAAATGATATTGCTATTTATGCAATACATACCAACCTGGATAATGTAAAGCATGGTGTTAATGGAAGGATCGCTGAAATGTTGGGTTTGAAAAATGTGCATTTGCTGGCAGAAAAACAAAATACATTGAAAAAGCTTTTTACTTTTTCACCTGTCGATAAAGCAGAAGAAGTCCGAAATGCCATTTTTATGGCAGGTGGTGGGCATATCAGTAATTACAGCGAATGCAGTTTTAATACGGAAGGTGTTGGTACATTCAAAGGGGATATGGATGCTACACCATATGTAGGAAAGCCGGGGGTTCAACACCAGGAAAATGAAATAAAAATTGAGGTCATCTTACCCGCTTATCTTGAACATAAAATCATTAATGCACTTATTGCTGCACATCCATACGAGGAAGTGGCTTATGATCTGGTTCAGCTTACGAATGATAATCAGGCTATTGGTTCCGGAATAATTGGCGAATTACCGGATCCCGTCAGCGAAAAACAGTTTCTTGCAAATCTGAAAACAGTTTTTGGGATTCCGGTAATAAGGCATTCGGAGCTTTTGGATAGGATGATCAAAAAAGTGGCCATTTGCGGAGGGGCGGGAAGTTTCTTGATTTCCAAAGCCTTAGCTAAGGGAGCTGATACATATTTAACAGCTGATTTGAAATACCACGAATTCTTTGATGCCGATAAAAAGATAATGCTTGCAGATATTGGACATTATGAAAGCGAACAGTTCACAATCAACCTGCTACAGGAGTTTTTAGAGCAAAAATTCCCTACCTTTGCCGTCCTTAAAACAGAAGTGAAAACAAACCCGGTCAGCTATTTTGTTTAGTATGACTGAAGTTAAATAACCAGGTAAGAATTCACTTTTAAAACAAACTTCAAATCTGAAATATTAATATGGCACATGTAAAAGAATTTTCCGTTGAAGAAAAACTCACTTCTTTAGTTACACTACAAAAGATAGAGAGCAAATTGGATGAGTTGCATATCCTTAAAGGGGAACTTCCGATGGAAGTTGCTGACCTTGAAGATGAAATTGAAGGATTTCATGCCCGTCAGGTTAGAATTGAAGAAGAGATAAACGGGGTTACAGAATTTATTGAGCAGAGAAAAGAAGCCATAAAGGAATCTGAGGCTTTGATAAAGAAATATGAAAAGCAAAGTAATGATGTAAAAAATAACCGTGAGTTTGAAGCTATCAACAAGGAAATAGAAATGCAGCAATTGGAAGTGAAGCTTGCGGAAAAGCACATTAAAGATGCTACTGAAGAAATTGCTGAGAAAGCAGTTCTTTTAGAAAAAGCAAAAAAGAATATTCAGGCAAAGGAAAGTGTGCTGTCGACCAAGAAAAGTGAATTAGAAAAAATTATTGTTTCTAATGAAAAAGAAGAAAAACACTTTAATAAACTTGCTATAGAGGCAAGAGATAATGTTGATGAACGTTTGAAAGCAAGCTATGAGAAAATTCGTAAAAGTTACCGTAATGGTTTAGCAGTAGTAGCAGTAGAAAGAGATGCTTGTGGTGGATGTTTTAATGCCATCCCACCTCAAAAGCAAAGTGAAATCAAACAGCATAAGAAAATAATGATCTGCGAAAACTGCGGTCGTATTTTAGTGGATGAAGAACTTCATAATGCTGTAGAAGTAAAGTAAAAAAAATAAAAATTTACATAATAGCTGCCAATCGGCAGCTATTTTTTTGTGTAATAAATAATATTAGCATTCAACCGAAACTCTTTAAAATATCTTACAAACTAAATACTCTTGTGAAAAAAGATATTTTCAAATACAATCAGGTGTGCTAAAAAAAATATAATTTGCCGGTAGGATGTTGTCAAGACTTTCGATACAGAATTATGCAATAATAGATGAGCTGGAAATTGAATTTTCATCTAACCTGAATGCTATTACAGGAGAAACCGGAGCCGGTAAATCGATTATAATAGGAGCATTGGGATTGATTTTGGGACAAAGGGCAGATTCATCGGCTCTGGTCAATAAATCAAAGAAATGTGTAATTGAAGGTATTTTTCTTACAAAAGGAAAATCAGATGTTATTGCATTTTTCAAAGAGAATGAACTTGATTATGATGATGAGATTGTGATTCGAAGAGAGATTGGAACAAATGGTAAATCAAGGGCTTTTATAAATGACACACCGGTAAATCTTTCTCAGTTACAACTACTAAGTTCTATGCTGGTCGATTTGCATTTGCAATTCGATACACAAGACGTAGGTGAAAGTATTTTTCAGCGGGAAGTAATAGATGCATTGGCTTTAAATAATACTTTACTTGAAGAGTACCAGGCTGTTTATAAACAATGGCAATCAATTAAGAGGGAAAGTGAAGAATTAAAGCTTCAAAAACTACAGTTTGAAAAAGAAGCTGACTATAACCGGTTTCAATTTACAGAACTGGACGAAGCTGGTTTTAAAGAAAACGAACTTGAGGATATTGATGCTGAACTTAAACTTTTAAGTAATGCTGAAGGTGTAAAGGATGTATTGGCAAAAGTAAGTAATGAGTTGAGTGAAAGCGAAAACCCGTTGGCACAACAGCTAAAGTCTTTATTAAATCTGTTAAAAGGATATTCTTCTTTTCATACAGAATTACCCGGATTATTACAACGACTCGAGTCAGCACAAATAGAGTTACAGGATATTGCATATGATATTGAAAAGATCAGTAGCCAGATAAATTATGATCCTGAAAAAATTGAGTTGTTAAGTGAACGGCTTTCCATGGGTTATAAACTTCAAAAAAAACATGGTGTAAATTCTACAGCCGAATTAATAAAACTGCATGACGAATTAAATGAAAAGCTACAGGCTGTATTAAATATTGATCAGTCTATTCTGGAAAAAGAAAAAGAGTCAAACCGATTATATGACTCAGCATTAGATATTGCAAAAAAGATCTCTGCTAAGAGAAATAAACAGGTGAAACCATTGGAAGATAGTGTAAACAAGTTATTGGCACAGGTTGGGATGCCAAATGCAAAATTAAAAGTAGAAGTAAAACCTGCTGATTTGAATGTATCAGGTGCTGATGTTATACAATTTTTATTTGATGCAAATAAAAGTGGTCAGTTTCAACCTGTAAATAAAGTGGCAAGTGGTGGAGAGTTAAGCAGGCTGATGTTAAGCATCAAATCTCTTGTTGCTGCATCAATAGATCTTCCATCATTGATTTTTGATGAAATTGATACTGGTATTTCCGGAGAAGCAGCCCGCCAGGTAGGAATAATTATGAAAGGACTTGCAGCAACACGACAAGTGATTTGTATTACACATCAACCACAAATAGCAGGTAAAGCAGATGCTCATTATTTTGTGTACAAAGAAATTATTAATGATACAGTGAAAACAAATATTCGTCAACTCTCTCCTGATGAAAGAATAACAACAATCGCAAAAATGCTCAGTGGCGAAAAACCAACAGTAGCTGCTCTTGAGAATGCAAGAGAAATGATCATGAATTAATAAACATTTCGGGTTTTACTTAGTAATGTTACTTAACTTATAAAGAAATAATGCCTTTTTTTATGTCTGCATTTATTACTGCATGATTCTTGCATTATAGTTATACAGTTAGTAAACCAAAAATCCGATTTTATGAAAACGAAAAAATTACTGATCCTTTCACTGCTGTTGCTGGTAGTTACTTCTCTGTTCTCACAAACAAATAAGCCTGTAAAAGGAAATAATTCAAATGGTGAAACAATCATCAATGCAAGGCTTGATATATTTAAAGGGAATGTTCATAGCAAATTAAAGATCACTGAACTCAATATTGGTGAGTTTGACCAGATATTTGTATCAAATACAAGAGGTGCTATATTATTGAAGAAAACTGTGAAAACAGGGATAGCTAATATGGATGTAAGTCAATTGGATGAAGGGCTTTATTTATTGGAGCTTCGATCTACTTCAACATTAAATGAAAAAGTAATTAAAATTTTAATAAAGCGATAAATACAATTAAATATTTTTTAAATAAAAATAAAAAGACCCCACATATGCAGGGTCTTTTTTTATAAAAACATGGCCTTAATTATCTTATGCGCAAAGTTCAACTTTAAATGCCAGGCTAAAATAGGAGTAAAAATGTCCTTTTTCATTGCCAATATCATTTTGCCATTCATTACCAAAAGTAAATGGTTGTTGGGAGTGACTAGCTGCTTCTCCAATGCCAATTAAAGCATTTTCTGTTTGAAGTCTGAAGCCATATGTCAAATCTTTTTTCAACTCTACTGGCGAAAGGTGGAAACTGATCCAGCGGGCATCATCTCCTTTTTCAAAGAATAAAGATGAATTGCATATGGCTGGCCCCCAGGTTTGACTGGTAGGGTCAAATTCATGAAGACTCAGTGCAACATCACCCGGTTGCTGTACAGTAGAAGAATAAACCTGAATATTATTTACTAATCCATCAGAAGGGCATTTGAATGTTTGTCCGGCTATATGATCATTAGGGTCTGTCTTTAAGTGTCCAACCCAAAGTGTAGTATTATTTTTTGTTTGACTCAAAATTGGATGGCTGTTTCGATTTGTAGTTTGCATAGTTGTCTTTTTAAGAAAAATGAATAAAGGTTTGATGGAAGATCTTGTTCAATTTGAATTGTATATGCTTATAACTGAAGCCAAAACAGACTTATTGCGGAGCAGCTGTTAAATATTAGCCATTATCGTATTTTTTTATACACCCTTATGTGATTCTTCTGGGATTTTTACCATTTTTTTTTGCTAAATTGAATACGACTTTGGCGACTTCGAAATGTGGATAACTGATTTTTTTAAGTGCAGAATTGGTGCGAAAAGAAAAAGTTTTTTAAAAACAAATTTGTCTGGAAACAGACCTTTATTTTCGCTTAACTGACTGAGGAAATATTCCACTAACAAAGAGATAACTATTTCTTAAAATAAGACGGAAGGCTAACCCAAAGTCATTGGTAAAAAATCAATGGTATAACTATTTTATCGCCGTACAGAAATGGATCTTACAAATATTAACAAAGACAGGAAGCAAAGGAGAAAGTCAACTCTCGATTTAGGAACAATGGTGTATGGCAAAGTGCCGCCTCAGGCAAAAGACCTGGAGGAAGCAGTACTTGGTGCTATCATGCTTGAAAAAACAGCATTTGACACAGTTGTAGAGATACTAAAACCAGAATGTTTTTATGTAGAAGCACATCAGCGTATTTACAGTGCCATGCAAAGCCTGTCAAATAAAAGTCAGCCGATTGACATTTTAACGGTTGCTGAAGAATTACGTTTCAAAGAGGAACTGGAAATAATAGGTGGAGCCTACTATGTTACTAAATTGACCAATGCTGTTGTTTCTGCAGCCAATATTGAAGCACATTCAAGAATTATCCTGCAAAAATTCATTCAACGGGAGTTGATCCGCATCAGTGGAGAAATTATCGGTGATGCATATGAAGATTCTACAGATGTATTTGATCTGTTAGATGACGCAGAAACAAAATTATTTGAAATCACTAATAATCACCTGCGGAAAAATTTTGATACCATTGATTCTGTTCTTGTAAAAACGATTCAACGGATTGAAGACCTCAGGCATAAAAATGAGGATGTAACCGGTATACCAAGTGGTTTCCCTTCATTGGATAGAGTTACATATGGCTGGCAACAAACAGATCTGATCATATTAGCTGCAAGGCCTGCTGTTGGTAAAACAGCCTTCGCTCTAAATCTTGCCCGCAATGCTGTAATGAGTGCATCGAAAAAAACTCCCGTTGCATTATTTTCTTTAGAAATGAGTGCCGGTCAGTTAGTACAACGTATTCTGTCAGCTCAAAGTGAGATTTGGCTCGAAAAAATTGCCAGGGGTAAGCTAGAAGAGCATGAAATGAAGCAATTGTATGCCCGAGGTATTCAGGAACTGGCACAGGCTCCTTTATTTATAGATGATACTCCAGCTTTGAACATTTTTGAATTAAGGGCTAAATGCCGTCGTTTAAAAAATAAGCATGATATCGGGTTGATCATTATTGACTACTTACAGTTGATGAGTGGTACCGGCGAAAATCGATCAAGCAACCGTGAGCAGGAGATCAGTAACATATCCCGTAACCTGAAAGCATTGGCAAAAGAATTAAGTGTGCCGATCATTGCATTATCGCAGTTAAGCCGTGCGGTAGAAACGAGAAGTGCCGGAAAAGATGGAAATAAAATGCCGCAATTGAGTGACCTCCGTGAGTCAGGAGCTATTGAGCAGGATGCGGATATGGTTATGTTTCTGTATCGTCCGGAATATTATGATATTACCACAGATGCAATGGGGGAAAGTAATAAAGGAGAAACCCATGTTCGAATAGCCAAACACCGTAATGGTTCATTGGAAACAATTAAATTAAAGGCATTATTGCATATACAGAAGTTTGTAGAAGATGATGGTGGTACATTCGGTGGTACCGGTTTAGGTAGCAATTGGAAGCCTGTAAGCGATATTGATGGAGAAGGCGGAGCGAAGGTGTTTATACAAACAGGAAGTAAGATGAATGATTCTTCAGATTATGATGATGACGATAATCCATTCTGATCTGCCTGTTTGCAAAGGCAGTTTTTAGATTACCGATTTAAGATTTTAGATTTGTCCTGTATTAAACAGGACATTTTTATTTAAAGAATTTATGGCACTACCTTTTTTTTATATCAGTGATTATGATGGTATTCAAAAAGAGTTTGTTTTGAATGAAGAAACATCAAAGCATATTGTGCAGGTTTTGCGAATGAAGAGTGGTGAATGGTTGAATCTTTCTGATGGATCAGGCAATTTATTTACTTGTGAAATAACAGAAGCTCATAAGAAACATTGTGGTGTCAGAATAATGGAAACAAGGACTCTTAAAGGAAAACCTAGAAATATTTCAATAGCAATATCGATCATTAAGAATTCAAACCGGTTTGAATGGTTTTTAGAAAAAGCAACTGAGATCGGAGTGTCAGAAATCATTCCATTGATTTGTGAAAGAACAGAAAAAGAAAAATTCAGGTATGATCGTATGCAGGGAATTTGTATCAGTGCTATGCTGCAAAGCCAACAGGTTTGGTTGCCGGTATTACACGAACCTAAAGATTTTGAAAGTTTTATTAAAGAATCAGAAGTTGAAAATAAATTTATTGCTCATTGCACTCATGCCGATAAAAAGGAATTGTCAGGTTTTAAATTTTCTGATGCTGTAAATTTTCAAATATGTATTGGACCGGAAGGTGATTTCACTCTTCCCGAAATTGAGTTGGCCTTACAAAATAATTTTATTCCTGTTAGTTTGGGCGAAACAAGATTGAGGACAGAAACGGCAGGAGTGGTAGCTGCTGCTTTACTTTGCCAGATCTGAGTTTTCGATTTCTTCTACTTTTAATACAGGTTCATTTAGTTCCACTACTCTTTTCACCTTCATTCTTTTTCGCATCGTCATATTTAAAACTTCCACAATAAAAGAGAAAGCCATTCCGAAATAAATATAATTTTTAAGATGCAGCTGGTGAGCTGCCTCACTGTCCCATCCTTCAATAATTAAACTAAGTCCGATCATAACAAGAAAAGACAATGCCAGCATTTTAAGTGTTGGATGTTTATGAATGAATGCTGCAATACCTGTGCTGAATAAAAACATTATTGTCATTGCTATTACAACTGCAGCGATCATGATCTCAACATATTTAGCTGTACCACCGGCAGTGATTATACTGTCAAAAGAGAATACGGCGTCTATCAACATTATCTGACCAATAGCATATCCCATTGAAATGCCAATATTTTTTTTACTCGAAACATTAGGGTCTTCACCTTCCAGTTTATCATGAATTTCTTTTACCGATTTATACATTAGAAATAAACCGCCTAAGATCATCACAATACTTGCCAGATCGAATCCTTTACCGCCAATCTCAAAAACTGATTTGCCTTTTTGGCGTAATAACCAACCTAAGCCAAGCAGCATAAGGCTTCTTGATATAATACCTGTTACCATCCATATGCGTCTGGCAAATTTTTGATCTTTCTCTTTTTTTAATCTGTTTAAAATAATACTTACGAATATTACATTGTCAATACCCAATACTACTTCAAGTATTACAAGAATAACAAAGCTAATAAGGCTTTCACTGGTAAATAAATGTTCCATTATATTGTTATAAATTTTTGCAAATCCGTTTTACAATTGCTGGGCCTTCATATACAAACCCTGTCCATACCTGAACAAGCGAAGCACCAGCATTCAAC
The DNA here is from genome assembly GCA_024643645.1 of Chitinophagaceae bacterium. GTDB lineage: Bacteria > Bacteroidota > Bacteroidia > Chitinophagales > Chitinophagaceae > JJ008. The sequence continues at coordinate 29,859 of JAHEMN010000020.1, forward strand.
TTTTCTTTTGCATCATTGGTTGTAAAAATTCCACCACTGGCAATTACTGGTATTTGCCCATTTGTTCTTTCTGAAATATATTTTACAATTTCTGTACTTCTCTTTTGCAAAGGTAATCCGCTTAAACCCCCGGCACCAATAATCTCCAGTTTCGATTTAGTAGTTGTCAATTGTTCTCTACTGATGGTTGTATTTGCTGCTACTAATCCATCTAATTTTATTTCAATTGCAAGATCGATCACATCATCTATTTGTTCTTTCGTAAGATCGGGTGCAATTTTTAATAGAATAGGTTTTGGCTGATCTAACGGTTTATTTATTTCTTGCAGATGAGTTAATATTTTTTTTAATGCATCTTTTTCCTGTAATTCTCTTAATCCCGGAGTATTGGGTGAACTTACGTTGACGACAAAATAATCTACGTAAGGATGTAATTTTTTAAAACAAATTTCATAATCTTTCCAGGCTTCCTCATTGGGAGTTACTTTATTCTTGCCAATATTTCCACCTATTATAAGTTTTGAATTACTTTTTTTCTCTTTCCACTCTTTTAATCTAATAGTTACTACCTCTACTCCCTCATTATTAAAACCCATTCTGTTAATGAGTGCTTTATCTTTTGGTAAGCGGAATAATCTTGGTTTTTCATTTCCTGCCTGCGGCAATGGGGTTACAGTGCCAATTTCAACAAAGCCGAAACCTAAGCATTCCAGTTCTCTCAGATACCTTGCATTCTTATCAAATCCGGCACCAAGCCCAACCGGGTTCTTAAAATTCAATCCTAAGAAAATTGTTACCGGAAAGGAAGAAGGAGGGGAAAAGCACCATTTCAGAAACCTTCTTTTAAAACCGATACTACAAGCTAATTTCAACAAGTTCATTGATGAATAATGCACCCATTCCGGAGAAAAAAGAAAAAGAATACTGCGCAGTAGTTTATACATAATTGGTAGCGAAGATAATTGAACTTTACCGGCTGTTTTTGGTTGATAATGATAGACTCTTTACTTTTGGTATAGAAAGTTGCATAAACAACTTATTTGGTTCGTAGTAAATGGTTCATAGTTTATTTCTAATAAGATACTTGCTATTTACCATGAACTATTAAACTTCAACAAATAACTTAATATCATGCAGGAAGCATACATCGTAGCCGGATACAGAACCGCAGTAGGAAAATCAAAAAGAGGTGGATTTCGTTTTTATCGTCCGGATGATCTGGCGATTGAAGTGATTAAAGGATTAATGGCATCAGTTCCTCAACTGGAGTCAAAAAGAGTTGATGATGTATTGGTTGGAAATGCAGTACCCGAAGCAGAACAAGGATTGCAATTTGGTCGTATCATTTCTGCAAGAGCTTTAGGTATCGATGTGCCGGGTGTAACGGTTAATCGTTATTGTGCTTCAGGATTAGAAACAATTGCAATGGCAACAGCCAAGATAAGAACTGGTATGGCGGAGTGCATTATAGCAGGTGGTACAGAAAGTATGAGTTTGGTTCCAACAGCTGGTTGGAAAACAGTACCTTCTTATTCCATCGCAAAAGATGATCCTGATTATTATTTAAGTATGGGATTAACTGCCGAGGCTGTTGCAAAAGATTTCAAGATCAGCCGGGAAGATCAGGATGAATTTTCATACAACTCACATCAAAAAGCAATAGCAGCCATTGAAAAAGGATATTTTAAATCAGGAATACTTCCTATCAATGTTGAAGAGATCTATCTTGATGCAAAAGGAAAGAAGCAGAAAAGGAATTATATAATGGATACCGATGAAGGCCCTAGAGCTGATACTTCACTGGCTGCATTAGCAAAATTAAAACCCGCATTTGCTGCCGGAGGTGTAGTTACTGCCGGTAATTCTTCTCAAACATCAGATGGTGCAGCTTTTGTGATAGTAATGGGTGAGAAGATGATGAATGAATTAGGTTTAAAACCTATTGGCAGGTTAGTGAATAGTGCTGTGGCCGGTGTGGATCCTAGAATTATGGGTATCGGTCCTGTTGCTGCAATTCCTAAAGTATTGAAACAATCGGGGATGAAACTTGCTGATATTGATCTGATAGAGTTGAATGAGGCATTTGCTTCTCAGGCTCTGGCAGTTATCAGAGAAGTTGACCTTGACCCGGCCAAAGTAAATATTAATGGTGGTGCCATAGCATTAGGTCATCCACTCGGATGTACAGGTTGTAAACTTACCATCCAGAACCTGGGCGATATGAAAAGGCTCAATAAAAAATATGGTATGGTGACAGCATGTGTTGGGGGGGGCCAGGGCATTGCTGGTATTATTGAAAACCTTCAATAAATCTTTCTTTTCTATTCTTCATTTTCCTTAAAAGGGAAAAGAATCTTAATTAACTTACATTGTCAATTTTGAAGTAGGATATGCAATAATCCGTTTTCTGACTTGTATTTCTACTATTAATATTGAATTTCCTTATTATTTATTATAGCTCATTAAACTATTCAGCAATATTTACATCACAGATATTCAGCTGAAACAAAACCATAATTATGGACAGAAGAGATTTTTTAACTGCAAAACGCCGTAAGGCTAAAGCAGTTCAGGATACTGCTCCTATTCAAACTTTTCGTACAAACTCTGGTATCAATACTTATACAGGTCTATGGACAGAGAATGAAATCGTTCATTTATTGAAAAGGACCATGTTTGGTGCAACGAAAGCCGACATTTCCTATTTCAAAACAAGGACGCTGAATCAGGCTGTAAATGAGTTATTAAATCCTACTGCTCCTGATCCGGCATTACCGGTAAAAGAATATACAACTTCAACTCAACCGGGTACACCTGATGGTAATATTGCTCAGGGAAGTACATGGGTTAATGATATCAATAATGATGGAACAGTTCAGTCACAACGGAGAGCTTCATACAAAAAATGGTTTACCGGAAATTTGATCAATCAGGATAGAAGCATCCGTGAAAAACTGATCATGTTTTTGATCGATCATTTTGGAAATGAAGCATCTGATGTAGGTAATGCTAATTGGATCTATCAGCAACATATGTTGATACGCCAAAATGCTCTGGGCAATTATAAAAACCTTATTACTAATATAACGAAGGATATTGCCATGCTTCGCTATTTAAATGGTTATCTTAACCAGGCATCGGCACCCGATGAGAATTATGCAAGGGAATTAATGGAGCTGTTTACATTAGGAAAAGGAAAAGATTCAAAGTATACAGAAAATGATGTTAAAGAAGCTGCTAAGGTTTTAACCGGTTGGCAAATAAATGGAACTACATACACAAGTTTTTTTAATGCTAACAGACATAGTACTGCCAATAAAACATTCTCCGCTTTTTTTAATAATACGGTAATAACAGGACGTACGGGTGCTACTGCCGGAGATATTGAATTGGCGGATCTTGTGAATATGATCTTTGCCCAGCAGGAGGTTGCAAAATATATAGTTAGAAAGGTCTATCGCTGGTTTGTGTACTATACCATAGATGATGCAACTGAGACAAACGTAATTACGCCTTTGGCTGAAATCTTCCGAACAAATAATTATGAGATCAAACCGATGCTATCAGCTTTATTCAAAAGTGAGCATTTCTTTGATATGCTGAATAGAGGTTGTATGATCAAAAATCCTGCTGATCATGTAATTGGTTCATTGCGGGAAATGAATGCGGCATTTCCTGTTTCTACTGATTGGAATACCAGTTATGGATTATGGAATACATTTTATTCATGGATGGTAACAACCGGCCAGGATCTGCATGATCCACCCAATGTATCGGGTATGCCGGCATATTATCAGGAGCCTTCTTTTCATGAGTTATGGATCAATTCTGATTCATTGCCAAAAAGAAATCAGTTTACTGATATAATGATCAATACTGGTTATGTAAGAAATGGTTTCAGGGTAAGATTTGATTGTGTAGCATTTGCACAATCACTTACAAATCCCGGTAATCCAAACGATCTGATTGATGAAGCTCTGTCTGTTTTTTTCAGAAATGATTTATTGATACAGACAAAAGCTCAGATAAAAACGCAGATTCTATTGACAGGACAACAATGGGATTATTACTGGACAAATGCATGGGCTGCTTATATATCTAATCCGACCACAGCAAATTATAATACGGTGAATACAAGATTGAAAACATTAATACAATATTTTTTCAATTTGTCTGAATACCAGTTAGCATAATATTCAATTTCATTTTAATTGATAATATGAAAAGAAGAGATTTTTTACTTAATACAATTCCGGCGGCAGCCATTTTGCCTGATGTCATCAATGGCTATTCTGTAAAAGCATTCAATGTTAATTCACCATTGGTGCAGGCATTGATGCGTGGCAATACACTTACCGATCATGTGCTTGTTATTATTCAGTTGTCCGGTGGAAATGATGGATTGAATATGGTGATACCGGTTGATGCCGGTTATGCTAATTATCTGAATGCCCGAAGCAATGTAGCAATTCCACAAAACAGGGTTTTGCCAATAGCCGGTGTTTCAGGTACAGGTATACATACTGCTATGACTGGTTTGCAATCTTTATTCAATGAAGGAAAAGCGAAAGTTATACAGGCAGTTGGATATCCGCAACCAAACTTCTCTCACTTCAGAGCTACAGATATATGGATGAGTGGTTCCAATAGTAACCAGGAAGTGTATAGCGGTTGGGCCGGAAGATATTTGAATTATGAATACCCGAATTTCCCGGCAGGTTATCCGACCACTGAAATGCCTGATCCACTAGCCATTCAAATTGGTTCAAGTACTACTCTCACCTCACAAGGCCCGACAGCAAATATGGGTATGAGTATTACTAATCCAACATCGTTTTATAATTTAATTAATGGTACTACTGACCCTGCACCGGCAACACCTGCAGGTAAAGAGTTGACATATATCCGGACAGTAAATCAACAAACTCAGCAATACTCTTCTGTAATTAAAGATGCTGCCAATGCAGTAACACAACAAGGAACTTATCCTTCAAACAATTCGTTAGGCGATCAATTAAAAATCGTTGCCCGTTTGGTTAAAGGAGGCCTAAGAACAAGAGTGTACATGGTTAGCTTTGGCGGGTTTGATACACACTCAGTACAAGTAAATTCAGGTGATACGACAACAGGTGCACATGCTACTTTATTACAAAGGGTTTCTGATGCAATAAAGGCCTTTCAGGATGATCTGAAATTTTTGGGTGTAGAAGATAGAGTAGTAGGGATGACGTATAGTGAATTTGGAAGACGTATCAAATCAAATTCAAGTACAGGTACCGATCATGGAGCTGCAGCACCTATGTTCTTATTTGGTACAAATATAGAATCAGGTATGCTTGGTGTAAATCCTACTATTCCGGCAAATGCAACGGTGAATGATAATATTCCTATGCAATATGATTTCAGAAGTATCTATGCAACGTTACTTGAAAAATGGTTTTGTCTCGATAAGACTGTGGTGGATTCATTATTCCCTCCGAATATCAATTCACAATTACAAAGCTTGCCATTGATAAAAGCAGGTACATGTAATTCAACATCACCACCACCAGCTACTGATGCAACGGCAATGGTTACCAATTATCCGAATCCATTTACTTCTGCTACTACTATTAAATTTAAAACCCAGGGAGGTCATACTTTAATTCAGATCATAGATACGTTGGGTAGAGTGATTAAAGTACCTGTTGATCAGGAATAT
>JAHEMN010000123.1 GCA_024643645.1 Chitinophagaceae bacterium
ATATTAAAAGCTACCAGCAATGGTGTGACAGCACAACAAAAGATCATAAAGCAGTAATAATAATATATTCGATTGGGATTCCGGACAATGCCGTCTCACTAAAAGTGAGACGGTTTTTTATTTTAAAATAATTTGGTTTATATTATAAACTACTTTATGTTTGTGGTTCAAAATTGTATTTGGCATGAAATATTCTATAGTAATGGTCCTTTTTTTCTTACTGGGGATTTCAATGCAAAACCTTTCAGCTCAGGTTACTATCAAAGGCGAAGTAAGAGATAGTAAGAATAACCCGGTTGCCGGAGCAAGCATTTCTATAAAAGATAGTTATGATGGTGCTACATCAGACTCTTTAGGTAACTATACATTTACAACTACAGAAAAAGGACAGCAGATCCTTTTAATAACGAATATGGGGTTCAGGCCATTTGAGCAAACTTTAAAATTAGAATCGGGTACATTAACTATTAATGCAATACTGAAGCAGGAAATAACAGAATTGACAGCAGTAGTTTTAACAGCTGGTTCATTTGAAGCAAGTGACAGGAAGAGAGCTTCTGCCGTTTTAGATCCGATAGATATAGTAACGACAGCAAGTGCTAACGGAGATATTACAGGGGCACTAAAAACTTTACCCGGTGCTCAACAGGTTGGTGAGAGTGAAGGGCTTTATGTACGTGGAGGCACTGCAGCAGAAACAAAAACTTTTATAGATGGAACATTGGTAAATAATTTCTTTTACAGCGGTGTACCTAACATTGCGCAGTTTAGCAGGTTTTCTCCATTCATTTTTAAAGGAACTGTTTTTAGTACGGGTGGTTATTCCGCTTTATATGGCCAGGCTCTTTCTTCAGCATTGATACTGGAGTCTATTGATCTGCCAGATCGGTCATCTGCTAGTGTCGGCTTAACGGTTATAAGTGCTAATGCAGGGTATCAACATCTGGCAAAAAATAAAAAATCATCCTGGGGTGCAAGTTATGGCTATACAGATCTCAGTCTTGCCTTTGCTATTATCAAACAAAGACAGGATTATTCCAAAGTACCTGCTATTCACAATCTCGATGCAAATTTCCGAATTAAAACTTCCGGTACAGGAATGTTGAAATATTATGGTTATTACAGCAGTAACAGATTAGGGTTTACTACCAATAGTATTGATTCATTAGGCTACCTGGATAAGTTTGCTATAAAAAACAACAACCAGTATCATAATATTTCATGGAAAGAGAATTTACCAAAGCGTTGGAAAATAAATATTGGTACTTCTTATACAAACAATAAAGATGATATTAATGGAGGAATGCAGGATCAAAACAAAAATGATGTATTACTAAGCGGATTAGAGTTTAAAAAATTCGGTGTTAATACAAAAGGTAATTATTTTAATGCGAAGGTTTACCTGGAAAAGAAATTAAAAGGATTGAGTGCCATTCGTTTTGGTTCAGAATATAATTACAGTAGCGATAATCTTATTTATACAGCATACAATAATCAGCAATATCCAAATACTGTAAAAGAACATATCAAATCATTCTTCGCAGAAGGAGATGTGTATGCTACTAACGACCTTGCTTTAAAAGGAGGGCTGCGGGTTGAGCATTCAACTTTATTAAGCAAAGCGAATATTGCTCCTCGTCTTTCATTGGCTTATAAACTTGCAAAAGGCACACAGGCTTCGTTGGCATATGGTATATTTTATCAAAACCCTGAACGCAGATACCTGCCATCGGCAAATCCGCTGGATTTTATGAAGGCTACACATTACATAGCACAGTTTCAAAAAGTGGGGAACCAGAAATCATTCCGTGCGGAAGTGTTTTATAAAAAATATGATAACCTTATAAAAACTGGTACAGCAGGATTTTCAGAAGCTGCCATCAGCAACAATGGGTTTGGTGATGCAAAGGGAATTGAGTTTTTCTGGAGAGATAAGAAAACAATTAAAGATTTCGACTATTGGATATCTTATTCCTACCTGGATACAAAAAGAGATTTTCTGAATTTCCCATTTGCTGTAGCACCAAACTTTGCTGCAAAACATACTGCTTCTGTGGTAGGAAAGAAGTTTGTACAGAAGATCAAAACAAATCTGAATATCGCATATAACTATGCAAGTGGCAGACCGTATTACAATATTGGTTTTGATGGTTCAAACTATAAATTCAATGACAGAGGCACCATTCCTGATTATCACAATGTAAGTTTTGCGATCAATTACCTGCCATTTATTGGCAAAGAAAACCCGAAAGCATTTGCAGTTTATGTATTCCAGGTAAGCAATATTTTTAATCTAAAACAGACTTATGGTTATCAATATTCCTATAATGGATATAGAAAAGAAGCTATAGTGCCAACATCAAGAATGTTTGTGTTTATCGGTGCTTTTATAAGTTTTGGAGTAGACAGAAGCGATGAAGTAATTAATAGTGGATTATAAACTCAAGCGAAAGACCAATGAATTATTACCTGATTTTAAAAACTATTCATCTGCTGGCAGTTGTAGCTTTCCTGGGAAATATTGTTACAGGCCTGTTCTGGATGCGATTTGCTGTAAAGACAAATGATCTGAATATTATTCATCATACAGCAAAGGGAATAATAAGATCAGACAGGTTGTTTACTATTCCGGGTGTAATAATTATCACTGCAGGTGGTTTTCTTGCAGCCATTTATGCAGGAATACCGTTATTAAGAACGGGATGGATATTCTGGCCGATTATTTTGTTTTCTTTATCAGGATTATTTTTTGCTTATAAAGTGGCGCCATTACAAGGTAAAATGAGGAAATACCTTGATAGCAGTATTCAAAATAATAATTATGATGCAAAAATGTTCCATTCTCTTTTAAATGAATGGGAAATATGGGGAGCAATGGCACTGGCAACACCTGTAATTGCTTTTTTGATGATGATCTTAAAATGGCCATTATTAAGTCCACTGGCCAGATGAAAAAATTATTTAATAAACAATAAAAAACACAACAATGAAAAAAGTATTATTTGTAATGGTGGCGTTATTAATGATGACAGCCACATTTGCACAAAGTGAAAAATATATAAAAGCGATGGAAGCGTTGGTTCCTGCTGTAGATACAACCCGTAGCATAGATGGCATGGCTACCCTGGCAAATTCTTTTGAACGTATTGCCAATGCTGAAAAAACGCAATGGCTGGCATATTACTATGCAGCACTTTGCAATATCAATATGGCTAATACATATTATGTAATGCAGCAATCAGATAAGATCGACCCATTAATGGATAAAGCTGAACCATTTTTAAACAAAGCTGAGGAATTAGAAAAGAATAATTCTGAAGTGTTTTTATTAAAGAAAATGTTTAATTCAGGTAAAATGATGGCTGATCCGATGAACAGATTCATGGTATATGGAGCAGCAGCATCGGAAGCATTAGCAAAAGCAAAAACGTTGAATCCTGAAAATCCCAGAGTTTATTTACAGGAAGGGATTGATAAATTTTATACACCTGAACAGTTTGGCGGTAGCAAAGAAGAAGGTAAAAAATTATTTCAACAGGCTGAGAAGAAATTTGAATCATTTAAACCTGCCAGCAGTATTCATCCTAACTGGGGATTGGGTACAGTTAAATATTTTCTTACACAGGAATAATCAGTTATAAAAAATTTTGAAATGAATACTCAACAATCTCAATTGACCGAAAAGGAAAGTCTTGACCTGATTGCTAAAATGATCAATAAGGCTAAAGAATCCTGTCATGATACGGGTATCGGCTCTATAATGTGGGGATCAGTAATTGCAGTATGTTCACTGGTAAAATTATCTGAGATACAATTTGGATATCAACTGCCATTTGATATTTATCTGCTCACATTTATTGCAATTATTCCGCAGATATTTATTTCAATAAAATCCAGAAAAGAGCGGAAAGTTAAAATGCATGAAGATGCTTATAATAGTAGTATCTGGCTCTCATTTGGTATCTGTATTTTCCTTTTAATACTGATACTCAATTTTATTTTTAATGATTGGGAGTCTGTCGGAAGGGAATACAGGGAATTAACAGGGCACCCATCAGGGTTTATGTTCTCTGAATATATTTCTGCACTTTTTTTGATGCTATATGGGTTGCCCACATTTGTGACCGGTTATGCATTAAAATTCAAGCCAATGTTTTGGGGAGGAATTATTTGTTGGGTATGTTGTATTGTTTCTTTATTCACAACTATTAAAATAGATTTATTATTGGTAGCATTTGCAGCAATTTCTGCCTGGTTAATCCCGGGAATTATATTAGAGAAGGAATATCAAAAAGCAAAAAGAGAATTAAAAGCAGCAAATGTTTAAAGATCTTGACCCCATATTACATTCGCAGTTGCGATTAGCTGTCATGTCAATTCTTATTAGTGTTAAGGAGGCTGAATTTACTTTTTTAAAAGAGAAGACAAATTCAACTGCAGGAAATTTAAGTGTACAGATTCAAAAATTGAAAGAAGCCGGCTATATAGATGTAACCAAGCAGTTCAAGGATAACTACCCGCAAACAATCTGTAAGATCACAAAGCAAGGGATAAAAGCTTTTGAAATTTATGTTACCAGTTTACAATCTTATTTGGGAACGGGTTAAAATAGAGAAAGCCCTTTAGAAAAAGGGCTTTGAACTCTGTTGGTACTCTATGTGTATGAAAAACTTAAGGAAGATCAGTACCCCTCAAATATTTTTTTGTTTTAATTGGTTGTAATATTAATTGTGCTGTTTTTTCCTGATTTTTTGAATTTATTAAATTATCCCACGACTTTTTTAATTTATCGTATTCTTCTTTCAATGTTTTTTTAATTGATTTTGCCATAATAAAACAAATTAAATAGAAGTAAATAATTGAATAATTTTTGAATATTCTATTTTACTGTTTTTTTCAATCAGTCTTATTCGGTAAAATACTTTTTCATTCCCGGCTTTTTCGTAAAACTGGTATTCGTCATTATTGCTATTATCAGTTCCGAACACAATCGCAGCTAATGAAAATTGTTTACCATCAATACTTTTTTCTATTTCAAATTTATCTGCATTTTCATTTTCTTTTACTGTCCAGTTCAGCTTTACTTTATTATCTGAAACCTTGCCTTCAACATTGATGAATTTTGAAGATGAATGTGAAATGATGGAGGTTGGAACTGATAAGGATCCTGAAAAAAGAGATATATCATTGTTCTCATTTGATGGATGAAATATGATCCTTAAAGTAATTATTATTAATAAAGCAGTGTACTTAGTCATTTCTTAGGGTTTGACCTGATCGTTATCAGGATTACTTATTAAAGTGCCCACAGAAATATTGGATGTTAGTTTTGGTTACGACCCCAACCTCAGTAAGAAAGTACTTTTAAAAACTGTACAGGATTCGTAATTATCAGAAGAATCAGGTACGGATGTTTATCGTAGTTTTACGTGGGTTTATGTGGTTTTCTGTAACTAGAACAAACCTAATAATTGAAGTTTATAAATGCAAGTGTTTTCAATTTTATTTTTGAAAATTGGTAATTAATTATGCGTTTAAGGCTAAACATTTATCACCTTTACCCGTTATTACAACAGAATGAATACAATAGTTAGTGTTAAAAATTTATCTAAAAATTTCAATGAGATAAAAGCCGTTAATGATCTTTCTTTTTCTGTTGAAAAAGGCCAGGTATATGGCTTTCTTGGTCAAAATGGGGCAGGTAAATCTACTACTATCAGAATGTTGCTCACTTTGATCAAACCAACATCCGGACAGATCGAAATATTTGGAATGGATCTTAATAAGCATCGTAAAGAAATACTCCGCCAAATAGGTGCTATTATTGAAAAGCCGGATATGTATAAATACCTGACAGCCTTAGAGAATCTTAGAATTTTTGCTGCAATGAGTGGGGTAAAAGTTTCTGAGAAAAAACTTTTGGATCAATTGGAAATGGTTGGTCTTGCAGAAAGAGCACACAGTAAAGTAAAAACGTACTCACAGGGAATGAAGCAAAGATTGGGTATTGCAACAGCATTGGTGCATGATCCTCAATTGGTAATTCTTGATGAGCCTACCAATGGTCTGGATCCGCAAGGAATTGCAGATGTTAGAAACCTTATTTTAATGCTCAGCAGGCAAATGAATAAAACGATGATCATTTCATCACATCTTTTGAGTGAGATTGAATTGATTGCAGAATCTATGATCATTATTGATAAAGGAAAAAAAATTGTAGAAGGTAAGGTGAGAGAATTATTTGATCCGGCTGAGACCATTATCGAATTAAAAACATTCGATGATGCATTGATGTATGAGAAATTACAACAATCAGATCTTAAAATATTTGTGCAAGGAAAAAGAAATGATTGCATTTTATTAAAGTTGCACCGGGATCAAATTCCTGCAGTTATAAAGAAATTAGTTGGTTTGGAAGTGCCGATACTCTCTTTTCATTCAAAGCATTCATTAGAAAATTATTTTTTATCACTAACAACGGGTCAGCAGCATGTGGAAGCTTTTACAAATTGAGTTATTCAAAATATTTAAAAGGCCACGAACCTATATAGCTTTCGGTGCAATTGCTGCTATTGTCTTTTTAATTCAGATTGCATTAAAGTTTGATGGAAAATCTTATATCGATCTGCTAATGAGTAACCTTTCTGGTTCATTTGAGTTTAATGATGTTTTTAAAGATAAATTACTCAACGGCTATCTGATATGTTTTGTGATACTTAATACATTACTGATACAGATGCCACTATTGGTGGCACTTATTGCAGGCGATGCTATTGCTGGAGAAGCTAATATGGGTACGCTTCGTTTATCAATGACGAAGCCTGTTAGCAGAACAAAATATATGCTGGTAAAATTTATCGCATCTGTAATTTATACATTGGCATTATTGATCCTTATGGCCCTACTGGCTTTGTTTGGCAGTATGCTCATCTTTGGTACCAATGATATGGTTGTTCTTCGTTCAGAAGGAATAGAGCAAATTAAAAGGTTTGATGTGCTTTGGCGTTACTTTGCTGCTTTTGGTTTTGCAGCTGTTGCACTTACCACTGTTTCAGCATTAGCATTTTTATTAAGTGTATTTGCAGAAAATTCTATAGGACCTATTATCGCAACCATGAGTATTGTAATTGTATTTACAATTTTATCTGAAATGAATATTCCGATCTATGATGAAACAATAAAACCTTATCTGTTCACATCTCATATGGTGGCATGGAAAGGATTTTTTTATGTAAAAGCAAATGCAGAAGGAACGACCATAAATGGAAGTATTGAGAACCTGCCTGCAGTATTAAGAAGTTTAAGCATCCTTGTGATTTATATTTTCGTCTTTTTTGGTAGTGCCGTATGGGTATTCAGAAAAAAAGATATTTTGACTTAAAAGAAATTGTGATGAAAAAGATTTTATTATTATTGACATTAGTAACGATTGGTTTGGTTATCAAGGCGCAAAGTCCTGAAGAGGTAGTAGCAAAAGTAAAAGCCAAATTAGAAAAAGTGAATGATTATGAAGCAAAAGGCAAAATGAAAACAAATGTTGTTTTTATAAAAGCGCCTATTGCCAATGTAAAAGTTTATTTTAAAAGGCCAGATAAATTAAGAATTAATAATGAAAGTGGCATTTCATTTATACCAAAAGGCTCAGTAAATATTAATCTGAATAATATTTTTGTTAATACAGAAGGGTTTGATCTGATTGATATGGGTAAGGAAGAAAAAACTTCGTTTCGCATCATTAAATTAATACCGAAGGATGTAAATTCAGATGTGGTTCTTTCTACTGTTTATATTGATGAAGCAAGATCCCTGATACGAAAAGCAAAAACTACCACGAAAGAAAATGGAACGTATGAATTAGAAATGCAGTATGGTAAATATGCTGCATATGGATTAGCAGATAAAGTGAGTTTTCATTTTAACACAAAAGATTATAAACTTCCAAAAGGAATCACATTTGATTATGATGATGGAAGTAAAAAAGAATCAAATCCCGATAAACTGAAAAATAGAAAAGGCGAGGTAGAAATACAATACTCCAGTTATATTATTAATAAAGGGGTGTCAGATGCTGTGTTCAAGTAAAATAGTTATTCTTCTATAGCTTCATCTTTTACATTCGCAAACATAGAAGTCGTCATCTTTTTTAATGGATTTTTTCTGATCTCTTCAAATCCGTTTCTGCGGTTGTAGATATCTATACATTCAAAAACTGCGGATAAAAAAGAAGAGTGATCTGCTTTGTTTTTCCCAGCAATATCAAAAGCCACTCCATGATCTGGTGATGTTCTTACTGCCGGAAGGCCTGCTGTAAAGTTAATGCCTTCACCTATAGCCAGGGCTTTAAATGGGATCAATCCCTGGTCGTGGTACATGGCCAATACAGCATCAAATCTGTCATAACTGCTTCTTGCAAAAAAAGCATCTGCGCTATAGGGTCCTATTACCAGCATATTATTATTCTTGGCTTCTTTGATCGCTGGTTTGATGATGGTTTCTTCTTCATCGCCGATTAATCCTTCATCACCGGCATGTGGGTTAAGCCCTAAAACAGCAATTCTGGGTTTATCAATTCCAAAATCTTTCTGTAAACTTTTATGTATGATATTCAGTTTGCTTAAAATATTTTCTTTTGTGATGTTCTTTGCTATATCCTTAACAGGAACATGTTCTGTAACCAATGCCACCCTGAAATTATCAGCACATAACATCATTGCTACATCATTTACACCAAATATTTCTTTTAAGAATGGAGTATGTCCGGTAAAACTAAAGTCTGCAGTTTGTATATTTTTTTTATGAATAGGTGCTGTTACTAATCCATCTATCTGTTGTTGTTTTAAAGCAGCTACAGCAGTTTGCAATGAAAGAATAGCATATTTACCACCTTCATTACTAAGCTGGCCGGGATTAATATTTACTTCTTCCTCCCAACAGGTAAACAGGTTTACTTGTTTAGTATTGATCCGGTTAAAATCATTAGTACTCTGATAATTGAAATTTACTTCAGGTATCGATTTTCTGTAAAAATTTATGGCTTTATTGGATGCGAAAATTAACGGGGTACAATGATCCAGTATTCTATGATCGGAAAATGTTTTGATAATTATTTCAATACCAAT
>JAHEMN010000124.1 GCA_024643645.1 Chitinophagaceae bacterium
ATCCTTCCATATTCTTTTCGTAAGAATTAACTGTATAATTAATTGTACCAAGTGTACCGGTATAAAAATCAAGGATCACTACACCCTGGTCCTCAAATTCAATTATTCCTCCATGATTTGCATTGCCAGTAAATGCTTTTACTTCTTTAACATCTCCAAACATCCAATACAACAGATCAATAAAATGGCTGAACTGGGTAAATAATGTTCCGCCATCCAATGCAGCTGTTCCCTTCCAGGAATCCTTATAATATGCTTCATTTCGGTTCCAGAAGCAGCTAAGCTGCACACTTAGTATACGGCCAAGTTTCCCCTCATCAATAATTGATTTTACAGCCTGAACAGGAGGATTAAACCTGTTTTGTTTTACAATGAATAACCGCCGGTTTGCCTTTTCTGCTTCTTTAATCATTTCTCCGCAATCATATACTTTTATGGCCATAGGTTTTTCGCATAATACATGCTTACCCGCCTGAAGGCTTTTAATCGTATGCTCATAATGCAACCCGTTAGGTGATGTAATTGCCACCACTTCCACGTCTTTTTCATTCTTTAATAACTCTTCAATAGAATAATATGCTCGGGCATTATATTGATTAGCTAATATGTCAGATTTATCCTGAATAACATCACATACGGCTGTAAGTTTACCAAAATGATTGATGTGTTCTGCATGCCGCTGAGCAATTCGTCCACATCCAATTATTGCAAATTTTATCATATTTATCAGCTATTGGTTTGGTAGTAATTTTTGATACGATCGCTTATATAAATGATTTGCTCCTCTGTAAGTTCAGGATACATAGGTAATGATAAAATTTCTTTTTCCGCTTTAGTTGCTTCAGGAAAATCTTCAGGTTGGTGGCCCAGATATTTATATGCTGGCAGATTCGGTAATGCAGTTGGATAATGTATTGCCGTATCCACACCCTGATCTTTCAGATAGTTCATTAAACCATCCCGGTGTTCTGCTCTTATCATATATAAGTGAAAGGTATGAACTGAGCCTGGCCTTACTGCAGGTAATTTAATTTGGCTGATGCCAGAAAGATATTTATCATAAATACCTGCATTCTTGATTCGGGAGTCCGTCCAACTTTGCAGGTATGGTAGTTTTGCAGATAATATGGCAGCCTGTAGACCATCAAGCCTGCTGTTTATTCCTTCTATTTGATGCTGGTGTTTCTTCAAGGCTCCATGATTAGCATACATTCTAAAACGTTTGGCCATTTCATCATCATTTGTAATGATGCAACCTGCATCACCATAAGCACCCAGGTTTTTTCCGGGATAAAAACTAAATGAAGAAGCAATTCCCTTCAGTCCGGCCCTAACTCCATTCATAGATGAAAGATGCGATTGTGCACAATCCTCGATAAGATAAATATTATGCCTCTCACAAATTTGCCTGATATTTTCAATTGCACACATTTGACCCTGAAGATGTACAGCAATTATTGCTTTGCTACGAGGAGTTATTTTTTCTTCAATCTTATTTTCATTGACACTGCCATAAACCGGATCAATATCAACAAACACAGGCTTAGCTCCGGTCTGAGTTATAGTTTCTGAACTGGATATCCAGCTATTGGCTACTGTTATCACTTCATCCCCTGTACCAATACCCAGCATTTTCATGATGATGTAAAGAGAATCTGTGCCATTAGCACAACCGATAACATGCTTTATACCATATAAAGAGGCAAACGAATCTTCAAATTCTTTCACATATCGTCCTCCAATAAAGGCAGACTCCTCAATCACATTCTCAATAGCCTTATCAATTGCAGGTTTGATACTTTTGTACTGACTCAATAGATCAACAAATGGAATCTTTTTCATAATTAAATGTCTGTACTCGTTCTTAATCTCTTCTTAGTGATCACCCAATAGTTTTTGAATATTTTTTTGCATCTAAACTAACCGACTTTCCTTTTAGGCTTAAAAATGG
The DNA here is from genome assembly GCA_024643645.1 of Chitinophagaceae bacterium. Classification (GTDB taxonomy): domain Bacteria; phylum Bacteroidota; class Bacteroidia; order Chitinophagales; family Chitinophagaceae; genus JJ008. The sequence goes on from JAHEMN010000124.1 coordinate 1,952, forward strand.
GCAGATAAATGTTTTGCTTAACGTATTCCTTTAATAAAATCCGAAGCAAACCCCATTTTAATTTATCTCCAAACTGATAACCCTTGTAAATTATCTTCCACTGTTTAAGCAGTGAATTGAGGCCGGCTAAAAAATTAATCCGGTATGAATGAAGTATTACAAATCGCAATATCAGCTTAATCACTTTTTTTAAGCCATACACATCAATCAGGTAGTTATATGATTTAAAAACCTCGTCTAATAAACCAATGGTATTATAACTAAAATCTTTTTTATTATATGTATTTACTAAAACTTTATACTTGGCTGCAAAAATTCCGGGATACCGAACCTGATTATGAACAAGAAAATAAATATATAAATAAATGTTTCTCCACTCTGGTTTAGATGTATATGATTCTAACACCCCCTCCCTTTTAATTACAAGACCACTCATTTTATGGCCAATGTGTGAAACTGTCCAGATGGTCTCGAATCCATTCTGAAATTTTTTTTCATCATAATCAACATGGTAAGTATTTGCCCGACTTCCATCGCTGTACTCAGCAATAGCTCCTGTGAGCATCCATCCTATATTTTCAGATTCAAAAGTTTTAACGACATATTCAAGAAAGCCTTCAGGTAAAAAATCATCATCACCCAGCCAGATAACGTATTCTGCTGTAGCATAACTTAGTATCTGAACACCGTTTGCCTCTAATCCAGTATTTTCTTCATTCCGGTAAATATTAAAGTCAATCCCTTCTTTACTAAATAAAGGCAGAAGATTTTGTAAAATTGCAAAGGTTCCATCAGTTGACGCATTATCAGATACTATAATCCCGATATCTGATTGTAAACCATAAACCTTAAGTTCATTTAATAGATAGATCAGATTTCTTTGTAATGTTTCACCCCGGTTATAGGTGGGTATCAGGATTTGAAATTTCATACTTTAATATTCGATTGGTAAAAAAAAGAAAAGAGGTCTTAATAAAAGCCTTTTCTTAAATACATAGTTATTGTTACTGCCTTATGTGATTAATAATATATCGCTCAAGGCTTTCTTTCCAAGGCTTCATAACACTTAACCCCATATTTTTTAGTAAAAAATTTTCAGCAGCCTCATTGTAAGATACAGGTGCTACCCGTTTAAAAGGAGTAGCTGCTTTTTCAACGCTTGTTTGAAGACCACATAGATCAACAATTGCTTTAACATATTCATATCTAGTACAAACCCCTTCAGATACCACATTAAAAAGGCCATTCACATCTTCATCAAGTAATACCTTTATTTGATCAGCCACATCATCTACACTTGTAGGATTACCTGATTGAAACGGATCGCTTACTATCTTATCAGATCCTTTTGCTTCCAAAAAGCGGTTGTATACAAAATTTTTTTTGTGCGAAATATTTCCTCCAAATAACCACCCCGTTCTGAGTATTAAATAATCTGTACAAACATTACTTACAATACTTTCTCCGGCAACTTTTGATTTGTGATAGACTGTAGTGGGTTTAACCGGATCATATTCACAATAAGCATCTGAAGAATATGAACCATAACAACCAGTGCTTGAGATATAAACTAATTTACTGTTAGTTTTCTTTGAAGCATTTGCAAGGTTTAACGTTCCAAGGTAGTTTGCACGATAGCAATCTCGGGGATTTGTTTCAGCTGATTCAACATTTGTATAGGCTGCACAATGAATGATTATATCAGGATTGATTCCGCTAAGTTTTGTATAAACAGCTTTATAATCTTCAATTGCCAATATGTCTCTTGTCAATCCAAAAATTTCAAACTTTTCTTTTAATAAAGTTGCTATAGTTGATCCCAGCATTCCGGTAACACCAGTAATTGCAATTTTTCTCAAATCATCGATGTTTTAAAGGCCAAGAATAAGGGATATCATTATTTAAAGGATCCAAGCGATGGATCTCTGTTGGGTCATGTGGTATATCTGTAAAATTTGCAACAATTGATTCTTTGATTCCTATACCCATGAACCCATTCCAAACTCCTGGTGGAACAGTGATCATTACATAATTATTATCTCCGGGAAAGAGTTCCATGATCTTTCCCTTTGTTGATGATCCCTCCCTGTCATCATATAATACAAACTTGATAGTACCAGATACAACAGCATAATTCAACGTCATTTTATCATGTATGTGCCATCCTTTTATTACCCCAGGATAAACTGTACTGAAGTAAATTTCTCCAAAACTTTTATACAAGGGGCTTTCTACTTTAAGCATGTGCATAATAGTACCTCTTTCATCAGGAATTTTCCTGAGTGGTGTAACAATTACTCCTTCAATCATTTTTTATTGTTTTTTTATTAATATCAGCCAAAATCAATTCCCTTGCATCTTCTTTGTTCAATAGAAACTTTTTATACCATTTAATTGTAATTTCAATTGTTGCACTAATATCCCATAACGGTAGCCAATCTAATTCTTGTGTTGTTTTATTAATATCAAGATGGAGTAATCCTGCTTCATGATGCCTGGTTTCATCAACCGCCTTATTAATTATTTCACCTTCACCCCATTCATCTAAAGCCTTTTGAGCAAGAATTGAAACTGCTACTGAATTTTTTGGGTAGGGACCAAAATTAAATGCACCTGAAAATTTTTCAGGATCATTTAGCTGACGGGCAGCCAGTAATAAATATCCTTGAAGAGGTTCAAGAACATGCTGCCACGGCCGAATTGAAACAGGATTTCTAAGTTCAATTGGGTTATTATTAGATAATGATCTTATGATATCAGGAATGATACGATCTGTGGCCCAGTCGCCTCCTCCAACTACATTTCCTGCCCTTGCGGATGATATAGATTTAAAATGCTTTTCAAATGAAAGTGGATTAAAAAAAGATTTTCGATATGAATCTATTATTAATTCAGCACATGCTTTTGACGAACTATAAGGATCATAGCCTCCTAATCGGTCTGTCTCTTTATAATAATGCCCTGTTTCCAGATTTTCGTACACTTTATCAGTAGTGATCATTACGGCCACACAAGGTTTAGTCAAAAAACGCAGTGCATCCAGAACATAAGCTGTGCCTAATGTATTTACTTCGAAAGTATATGTCGGCAAATCGTATGATGAACGAACTAAAGGTTGAGCAGCAAAGTGAAAAATAAAATCAGGCTCAAAATTCTGTATCTCTTCAGATAATTTTTTTTTATCCCGAATATCAGCAATAACTGATTCACATAATTCATCGCCCCGGATGGCATGGTACAGGTCATTGTCATTTTCCGGAGCAAGTGCATAGCCTTTTACGAGAGCACCTAAGTGATGAAGCCATGTAATGAACCATGAACCTTTGAAACCTGTATGGCCTGTTACAAATACTTTTTTCCCTTTATATACAGATGCCAGATCTAATTTCATTTTTTCCACTTTGCCTGCCCGGTGTTCCATAAAGTTTCCAGCTCTACTTTGTCCCTTAAAATATCCATTGCTTTCCAGAATCCATGATGCCTGAACGCAACAAGTTGTTTTTCTTCTACCATTTGTTGCATTGGTTCTTGCTCCCACATTACTTCGTCCATATTGCCATCCAGGTATTTAAACACTTCGGGTTCCAATACAAAAAAACCACCATTAACCCAATTTCCATCACCTTTTGGTTTCTCAGCAAATGAAGAAATCAAACCATTATCATCATATTTTAATATCCCAAATTTTCCAGCTGGTTGAATAGCTGTTAACGTTGCTATTTTGCCATGATCTTTGTGAAATTGCAAGAGTTTCTTAAGGTCTACATCACTTAATCCATCGCCGTAAGTCAACATAAAAGTATCATCACCTACATATTGTTGCACTCTTTTTAAACGCCCGGCAGTCATGGTCTCTGAACCCGTATCAACCAGTGTTACTTTGAGATCCTCTTGTAAGGATTTATTTATATCAATCTTATTATTAGAAAGATCGATAGTAACATCTGAGTTATGCAAAAAGTAATTTGCGAAATACTCCTTAACTACATATCCCTTGTAACCTAGACATACAATGAATTCATTAAAACCTTGTGCCTGGTAAAGTTTCATGATATGCCACAATATTGGCTTACCTCCTATTTCTATCATGGGCTTGGGCCTCAAGTGTGATTCCTCAGAAATACGGGAGCCAAGGCCGCCGGCAAAAATGACTACTTTCATTTTATAGTTTCCTTTTTACAATTATTGAAATACAATCTGCCATTATTGGTTTTATTACCAGGTAGGAAAAAGCTAAATACAAACATAGAAACAATATCCCAGATATACCTAACAATAAAATCAAATTAAAATTCAACAAGTATATTTTAATAAGATAAATTAAACCAGCACTAAGCAGCGTTACTGCAAAAACTTTTAAAAGCGGAACTGCCAAAAAAATAAATGACTTCCCAATTTCCCTGGCGGCATAAAACATAGTGTATGGCGTTATTAAAATTGTCGCAATCATATAGCAAAGTGCAATTCCTTTTACACTATAAAAAGAGCCAAAAATAATCATCCCGATAATTACTATACGGAGTGAAGTACTGAATTTAAAAAGTTTTGTTGTTTTTCCAGAAGACATAAGGAGTACTCCTACAGGGGTTATTACAGCTTCTAACATTCCAACAATTGAGAATATTTTTAGCAGCCCTGAAACCTCAATCCATTTATTTCCAAATAAGAAAATAATTATTTCGCTTGAATAAACAAATGTATAAGCCATTATAGGGAAGGAGATATATGCAATCCCAAATATTGCCTTTCTGTAAATTATTGATGTTCTTTCTAAGTCGTCAGCCGATTTTGCCAAAAGTGGAAAAAGCACTCCTGAAACAGCTGTTGATATATTTTGAAGAGGCATCTGCATAATTGTATAGGCTCTGTTATAAAAACCTAAAGAAGAAGCTCCAAATACTCTTCCTATAATAAGATTGTCAATATTTCTACTAAAGTATTGGACGAATTGGCTTAAAAAAAGCGGTAGACTGAATTTTATAATTTCTCCGGTTTTTTTCCATTGAATTGATCTTCCAGGATTGTAAGGATGAAAAACAAAAAGAATCAAACAAGTAAATAAAGAAAATAAAACTGCTTGAAAGATAAGACTATAAATACCCCAACCATAAAATGCCAAAATGATAGCAACAATCCCGGCTATAGCAGCTGCGCCAATTTTAACAATAAAAAGACGATAAAAATCCATTTCTCGTACTAGCATTGTATTTGGAATAATACAAATAGCATCAATAAGAAATGTAAGCCCATTAAGCCGAATCAAGATTGTTAAACGACTGTCATTATAAAAATTAGCAATAGCAGGTGCAAGCAGAAAAATCAAAACAAAGAGGAATACTGAAAAAGCCAGATTGAAATAAAAAACAAGGTCGCATAACTCTTTGGTGATTTCTTTTCTAGTTATTAAATAACTGCCCAATCCAAAATCCTTGATTAAGCTAAAGAATATAATGAAAGTTGCTATTATTGCGAATAACCCAAAATCTGCTGGTAAAAGTATTCGGGAAAGTATAACATTAAAAATGAAATAGATAAAAAAATATGAAATCTGACCTACAAAACTCCATTTAAGTGCCTTTGCGTTGCTCATTAATAATTATTCAAAACCATTTTATTTAAATTCAAAAGAATTTTGAAGTAATAACGACTCAAATAACGCATCAGTCTATCATTTTATATCTGCGTTTCTAATGTCATGTACCAGTTGAATAGCTTTGCGAGTTTCAGATAATGGAAATCCTTTGCCATTCAATATTTGTTCATACGACAGATTATGCAATTCTGTAAACCCATCGCTAAATTCAACCGATTCTCCGTCAATCATCAACGAACGGAAGGTTCTTTTGCCAGCTTGTTTTGCTTCTTCCGGTAAATTATCCGCAGCAATACAGAGCAACCATTCCAATTCTGCATTTTCCACTGAAATTTTTCGGATTCCAATATTCAATGCATTAAAGAATACAAGTATTTTAATATTATTATCAGATCAAATTAGTTTATGATCAGGTTTTTAAGATATTCGCCATAACCGCTTTTGGTCAGCGATTCTGCAAGACTCCTCAATTCTTCCGTTGAAATAAACCCGTTCCGCCAGGCAATCTCTTCTATACATCCAATCTTTGTGCCCTGCCTTTTTTCAATTACTCTTACAAATTCTGAAGCATCACTCAATGAATCAAAAGTACCTGTATCAAGCCAGGCTGTTCCCTTATCCAATACTGCCACTTTCAGTTTATTGTTTTCCAGGTAAATTTTATTTACATCAGTGATCTCATATTCACCTCTTGCAGAAGGCCTAAGTTCTTTTGCAATTTTCACAACTTCATTATCATAAAAATATAAACCGGGTACCGCATAATTCGATTTTGGATTTGGAGGCTTTTCTTCAATACTCAAAGCTTTCATTTCCCTGTCAAATTCCACTACACCATACCGCTCCGGATCACTTACCTGGTAGGCAAATACATAACCACCCTCCACATCTGCCAATGATTGTAATTGTTTATCCAGCCCTGTTCCATAAAAAATATTATCACCTAAAACAAGTGCAACTTTATCAGTTCCGATAAAATCGGCACCGATAACAAAGGCCTGTGCCAGACCGTTGGGTACTTCCTGTATAGCATATTCAAACCGGCATCCAACCTGTTTTCCATCACCTAGCAATCTCACAAATTGTGCATTATCTTCCGGAGTAGTAATGATCAAAATTTCGTTTATACCTGCCATCATTAAGGTCGACAAAGGATAATAGATCATCGGCTTATCATAAATTGGCATCAATTGTTTAGATATCGCTTTGGTGATGGGGTATAAACGGGTACCACTGCCACCTGCGAGAATTATTCCTTTCATACCCCTAGCCCCTTAAGGGGAATTTTAAAATTATTAAATAGCTTTTCATTTACTGTATTGCTTTTCATAATACTGTTGATACGCACCACTCGTTACATGCTTCAGCCATTCTGTATTTTCCAAATACCAGTCAATGGTTTTAGAGAGGCCCTCTTCAAAGGTAACTGAAGGCTTCCATCCCAGTT
>JAHEMN010000125.1 GCA_024643645.1 Chitinophagaceae bacterium
CAAAACCTGGTATGATTTAAAATATATTTCGTTAGTTCTTGTTTTTCTTTTTTAATAACTTATTGAAGATATTCTTTTTTTTCTCTGGTTCCTTTACAGCAGAACCTATTGGTTTTGCATCGGTGTCTTCCTTTTTAATGGCTGATTTTACTATCGATTTAGTAGTATCTTTTTTGGCAGGCTTCTCATCATCTCCCTCTTTTAAAGGTTTTGATTCAGGTCCCAATGTGTCTGCATCTTTATAATCCATAAAATAATCACCTTCATTTCCAACACCCTGGTCTGTTCCTTCTGCACCCGGATTTGGATCAGAGTCACTAATAATGATATCAGCACTGATAACTTCAATATCCATATCAGCAGGCTTTACAAATTTTGCATCTTTTTCAATACCCAGTTTTTTATTATCCAATACTTTTTTAAAAAAATATTCTGTAATGGGCCTTGCTATTCTGGAGCCATCACCCTGGTTACGCATAAACTGATATTCAAACCCAACCCATGATCCAGCCAATAATTGCGGTGTATATCCAATGAACCAGGCATCAGCATTATCATCAGTCGTTCCGGTTTTACCGCCCATTTCAGCAGCCCCAACACGACTTCGCATACCTCTTGCCGTTCCTTTGTCAACGGTTCCCTGCATCATATGAGCCATTGTATATGCAGTTGCCTCGCTGATAGCCTCCTTTCTGTTTACACTATAATCAAAACGTTTGATCACATTACCGTTCCTGTCTTCTATCCGGCTTATGCTGTATGGTTTTGTTGAAAATCCTCTGCCCGCAAAAATGGTATAACCCCAAAGCATTTCATAAAGTGAAAGCTCACAAGTTCCCAGCGCAATAGAAGGGTAAGGTTTTACTTTGGTTGGTATATTTATCCGTGATAGGAAATCAGAAAACTGTTGAGGGCCTACTTGCTTCATTATATACGCTGTTGCACAGTTTTTAGAATATGCAAGTGCATTAGCCATTGACATACTTCCTCCACCACACTGCCTGCCTGCAGGTACCCATCCGCTTCCTGCAAAATATTGAGCTACATTTTCACAAACAGTTTCAGGAGTAAAACCTCTTTCTTCCATTGCCTGCGTGTACAAGAAAGGTTTTATTGTAGATCCAACCTGTCTTTTTGTTTTTAAATTGACATGGTCATTTTTATACGTTTTAAAATTAATACCACCAACCCATGCTTTTACTTCACCGGTAACAGGATCCATCGCCATAAATCCGGCTTGCTCCATTTGTAAAAGATATTTGATTGAATCCATTGGTGTTAATAAAGTATCTTTTTCTCTTTTGCTATTCCAGTCAAAAATTTTCATTGATACTTTCACATCAAAACTTGCTTTTATCTCTTTTTCACTAAATCCATCATCTTCCCAGTTTCTCCAACGTTCAGATTCTTTCATTGCTTTTTCCAGAAAATTTTCCCTTCCTTTCCAAATCGTTCCTTTTTTAAAATCAGATCTTGCATTGATACCTTTTTGCAACATCGTCATGTGTAATGCCATTCCTTCTTCTGCATATTCCTGCATCTGTGTATTTATAGTGGTGTATATTTTCAGGCCATCATTATACAAACTATATGAGTCACCATTCGGTTTTTTTAAGTCTTTTAATATATCCCTCAATTCATTTTTCAACACTTCTCTGAAATAAGGAGCATATCCGGTATTCTCATCTAATTTTTTATAATTAAGTTTTATTGGAGTGGCTTTTAATTTTGCGGCATCTTCTTTTTTGATCTTTGCATTGACTTCCATCTGGCCAATAACTATGTTACGTCTGTCAAGAGCGGCTTTTGGATTTCTGATCGGATTGTATATACTGTTTCCTTTTAGCATACCAACCAGTAATGCAGCTTCTTCTACATTCAGGCGGTCAGGTTCTTTTTGAAAAAATGTTCTTGATGCATTTCTTATTCCGTAAATATTGTTGCCGAAAGGAACCACATTTAAATAGAGGGTAATGATCTCTTCTTTGGTAAAATTCTTTTCCAGTTTAACAGCAATGATCCACTCTTTAAGTTTTTCAATGACCCTGAAAGCTTTATTTCTGCTTCCCTGTGCAAGTAATCCTTTTGCCAATTGTTGAGTTATTGTACTTCCTCCTCCTTCAGAACCCAGTGTTAGAATAGCTCTTAAAGTAGATTTAAAATCGATTCCGCTGTGTTGTTCAAAACGTTCATCCTCTGTAGCGACAAGTGCATCAATTACATGACCGGAAATATCACTATAATTAACGTTACTGCGATTGCCCCTTTCAGTGTAATATTTTCCCATCAATGTTCCATCTTCTGCATAAACTTCAGCAGCCTGTAATATGGAAGGATTTTCTAACTCTGTTAGTGAAGGCATTTTGCCAAATACCCCAAAATTGGCCATTAGCACCAAAGCGATAAAAGAAGCAAATCCAATTGCAAACAGACGCCAAAAAAAACGAACGGATTTTTTCATACCAGGTTTGGGTTATATTAAATAAGAAATTGAAAATAGTTTAAGTGCCGAAATTAAGAAAATCAAAAGCGGCAGTATAATAAGTATGGATAATTTTTTGTCAAATTATCTGATTAATGACCTGATTCTTATCCTTTTTGTTAAGATAATTAAAACTTACCTGGAAAATATTGATTAAGAAATGACTTGTAAACTTCTACGTCCTTATTCTTTTTCAATAATTCAAGATTTCCATTGGTCATAATCGAGAAGGAATATTTGCCTCCTTTTAACCATGGAATAATTTCTGTAGCAGTCTTTGGTTTTGTTATATCAATATAACCAATAGCATCCTCTGCATTTATAAATGGTGCGATTAATAATAATCTGTAATCATCATTTAATTCAAACAGATCAGTTGAATAATTTTTATTACCGTAAGAAAAACGGTTATACCTGAGAAATGCATTTTTTGCTTCGTTAGAAAATACCGGATCTACTTTATTTAAAAGTAATACTACAAAATGAGTTTCAGCCGGTGCATGAATATAACTTGTGTTGACAGCTGTGACCGGCTTTGTACTTATTGTATCTGTTGGTAGCGGATTTGTGCTGGTGCTATCTTTTGGTGGAATATTTGTAACTACCACCGGCCTGGTTGTAACTGAATCTTTCTTTGGTTGTGTTGTAATTACTGTAACAGGTTTGTTCGTTGCAGTATCGCCTGGCACCCTTGTAATTACCATATTCTTTAATTCATTTTCTATTTGTTCTCTTCTGCTTAAAACATCCAGAAGGGTAGAAGCTTTTGGTTTTATTGGTGTATTGCCAAATTGATTGATAAGTGTATTAAGAATATTTTTAGCAACACTATCCTCTCTTTGTTTTATATAATATACGGCTTCAATATAAAGTAACTGTGGTGTCCAGAAGTTTTTATTGTAAAGACTATCTGCTAACTTTTTTTGTGCAATTGCCTCTTTAAAATTTCCTTCTATGAAAAGATCATAAATTGATTCATATGTCTTTGTTGCATCTGGGTTTGGTAATCCTGCATCCGGATTAATGCCCGTTGTTAGGATCTTATTGTAATTACTGTTACCAAAATTCTGCTCCAATGTTTTCTTTAGGCTTGTAGCTTTGCCGGCATTTCCATTTTTATTATAACAATAATAAAGATTGAATAATACCTCATCCATTTTCGTAAACTCCGGGAAACGGGTTTGAAGTGCCTCTAATGTTTTAATTCCGGCATCGCAATCTTCAATATTTTGAATATACGATTTGCCAAGTGCAAGCATTGCATTCTGTATTGAATCGTTTGAAGATTTCAATAATTCTGGCGTTATTGGAAGGTTATCATATAAGCTTTCAAATGAAAGTTCTTCACTGCTACCTTGCTGATCTCTTCCTTGTGAAATATTATTCGGGTCTCCACCTGCTGTATTTGTTGGAATTACATTCCCGACTGCAGCGCTTCTCCGCCAATTATCAGTATTCGGTCTGTTTCCCCAGCGGCTTTTAAAATCTGCCTGCCCTCTGGTACGGGAAGCTGCATTGTAAAAATACCATTCACCTTTTGATGATGTTGGAAATAATGATGGAATAGTAGGCGAAGTAAAAGGAGAACCTGTTGTCATTGAAGGTTCATCTTTCAAGCCTTGTTGTCTTCTCAATTGGCGGACCAGTTTTTTTACAAAATCTTTTCTGTCATCCTCAGGCATTGCTGCAATGCGTTGCAAACTATCCTGACGTTCTATGATTTCAAGACTTGTGGCAATAATTCCTAATGATGTTTTCTTGTCTTTTATCTCTTCAACATTGGTTAATGAAGGGTCGGTTAAAGTAATACTATCATAAAAATTAAAGGCTTGCCTGTATTCCTTGCGGGCCAATGAAAGATCTGCTAATTGAAGGAAGGCTTTATTTTTTTGCTCTATGCCGTTACTTGAATATTGTGTACTTTTTAATAATAAAGCGATAGCACCTTCTGCATTATTTCCTTGTAATTGCATTTGCGCTGCCATATAATAAATGATATCCCTGTACTCTTCATACTTACTCTGCTTGGCCATACGTATCAGTTTGGCCACATTTTTTTCGATAGTCTGTTCTCCACCATCCCTGTTTACCCGTATGGTAGATAATCTTGCATAGATGTCCAGAATAGGGTCTGTAGTATGACTGCTTACTTTCCCATAATATTTTTCTGACTCACTGTATTGGTCAGACATTTCGTATAGTTGAGCGGTCAGGTATTCCCATCTTGCTTTTTCTTGTAAGTTAGTTGCATTGCTTAATGCATTAGAAAGATAAAGAGCAGCACTATCCCACATATTTTGTTTGTAAAACCAAAGTGCCTGAACTTCATTCAGGTCATTGTGTAATCGTTTTGGAAAGACAGGATCATTTCTTAATGCAACAATTAAACTCGATGCTTCAGCAAACTGATCCTGTGCCAGGAAATTTCTTATTTGCCAGATGAATGCGTCATTACGGCTGGGTGGTTCTGAAAAAAGTTTTTTTGCTAAATTAGTTTTCTCTTTTGTTGAAATGCTATAAGCGGAATTGCCATCCCTGCTGCTTCCGATAGTTCTGTAATATCCATCTTTTTCTTTTGGAGCAAATGCATAATTGATGAATTGAAACATCAGGTAAGCGGAATCAAATTTTTTCTGTAAAAAGAAAGATGCACCCCAAAGCAGATAAAGATTATCAACCCAATCATTTCTGAGATCGTGTAGTGCAATACCACTGGATGCTTTATAGGTTATTGAATCAAGTTGGATAGAATCTCCGGCAGTTACATCCAATGAGTAGTTATAGAAAGGTAGTAATGCTGAATAATCATCTTTGAAAGTGGCTTTGGCTCTTTCCAGCACCTCATTCAATTTATTGTTGGCATTAAAATAATAATTGTAATGTGTTACTGTATTCTGGATAAAACGGTTTGGAAGTGTAAATTTTTTACTATCTGATTTTTCTGACCTTAAAACCCTTTCATCGTATTCCTTCGGCTTTGAAATAGTAATAGGTATTCCTAACTGGCAAATAGCAGGTAAACTGATTTGGCAGAGGATAAGGAGGAGTACAGCAATAAATGTATTTCGAATGGGTCGCATTTTCCGTCTTAATCTAAAGTCTTATTAACTGAATTTCAAACAATTTAGTATAAAAATAGGCCATTTTTTTTAGTTGAATTTAAAGGGTGGAAATGGTCATTACACAATGTCAATGCTTACCTTTAAGCTTTAAATTGTGGATATGGTAAAATTAGAAGCCGGTTCTACCCTAAAAAGGCTCAGAAACCGCTACCGATTGGTAGTTATGAATGATGACACTTATGAGGAGGTTGTCACATTTAAATTGTCCAGATTAAGCGTTTATATCATGTTGAGCACAGTTTTTGTGTTGTTGGTTGGCTTAACTGTGGCCCTCATCGTTTTTACACCTTTGAAATATTATATTCCGGGAGCCAGTACCGATTATAAATCTCTTATGGAACTAAGGCAACTCAAATACGAGGTAGATGAGGCCAATAAACAAATCATGTTATTACAACAATTTGATGCCGGATTAAGAAATGGACCTTTAAAAAGCAACACGGTTGTAATGGATACAAGCACTTTGAAAGTACCTAAAACTGAATTTTCTAACGATTAAAACCAATACTTATGTTTAACGCAAAAACCAAGAATGAAAATGCAATTTCTGCCGGCAGTGGAAGCGGAGCTACACTCATAGGGGCAGGTACTATTTTAAAAGGAGATATTAAAAGTGAAAATGACTTACGTATTGATGGAACGGTTATCGGTAACATTAATAGCAGTGCCAAGGTCATAATTGGTACCAGTGGATTGGTAGAAGGTGACATCTCAGGAGTTCAGGCTGATGTTGTAGGTAAGGTTGTTGGCAATATCCGGGCTAAAGAACTTTTACAGTTAAAAGGAGAGTCAGAAGTAACCGGAAATATTTATGCCGGTAATCTTCAGATCGAACCATCTGCAACATTTAACGGGCAATGCCATATGGGTGCAAATATTGTAGAGATCAGTAAAAATGAACAACAAGCAGTCGCCAAATAGTAATAAGGAATTCTTTATGAAGTATGCCAGCCTTGGCACTCAATTATTAGCAGCAATAGGCCTGTCAGTTTTTGGGGGATTAAAAATTGATAAATGGCTTCATACATTACCTCTATTTGCTTGTTTATTACCTTTGCTTGTCCTTTCAGGAATCTTTTATAAACTTTTCAGAGAAACAAGTAAAAAAAATAATGATAAATAGAAAAGGTTTTTTTAATCAGACAATTACTTATTTCTGGATTGTTACTAACTTTTTGTTTTTATTTCTAAACAGGGAAGGTGTTTTTGACAATGCCGGTATTGACGGTACAGTAGTAATGGTTGGAAATTTTATTTTATTCCTCGTTTCTTTATTTGCTCTGATCATTACAAAACGTTCATTTAATTCAGAAAATCCACAGGCATTTGTAAGAGCAGTTTATTCTGGATTTATACTAAAGTTTTTTGTTGTTGCCATTGCTGCTTTTGTATATATTATGGTTGCTAAAAAAACTGTAAATAAACCTGCTTTAATGATCTGTGCAGGTTTATATGTGATCTATACAGTGATGGAAACCGGAAAGTTGATTAAAATGTTAAGGGTTAAGAGAAATGCCTAAAAAAGAAGTACCTGTTGATCATTTGCAATATTATTTACCTCCCTCTACGGGCAATGCAGTTTCATCCTATCTCCATCAATATAAAGTTCATTTAACAGTAGCAAAAGAAAGGATAAGCATATTAGGTGATTACCGGCATAGAACAAATAAAGCTAATCACCGCATAAGTGTAAATGGAAATTTAAATAAATATGCATTTCTCATTACCTTATTACATGAATTAGCCCACTTGTTAACTTTTGAAGAATATGCTAACAGGGTACAGGCACATGGTAAGGAATGGAAAATGATCTTCGGCCAATTGCTAAAGCAGTTTGTAGAGAAAAAAATCTTTCCGGAAGATATAGAAAAAGAACTTATTCATACATTAAAAAGCCCGGCAGCAAGTAGTTGTGCAGAAGACGGATTACTTAGAGTTTTACGTAAATATGACACCAAGCAAATAAAGCAACAATTGGTGGAAGAGATTCAGAAGGGAGCCCTGTTTCGAACAAAAGATGGCAGGATTTTTCAAAGAGGAGAACAATTAAGGAAAAGGTTTAAATGTATGGAAGTGAAAACAGGCAGGCTTTATTTATTCAGTCCTGTCTACCCGATAGAGATAGTTTTGAATGATTAATTTACTGATCAGCTTTGATTTTCCACAACTCAATTCATCTAGTCATTACCTTTGCAGGTATAAAATTTGAAATATATATGAAGAAATGTTTATTCGGCATATTTGCCTTGATAGTATCGATTGCATTAAATGCTCAAACCGAGCAAGGTGATTGGATGGTCGGTGGTAATTTTCGGTTGAACACTGCCGATAAAAATACAGAGATCGCATTTACACCTAATGCCGGAATATTTATAGTTGAAAATCTTGCTTTCGGTGGAAATATTGCGTTGGAGTCATCAAAATCCGGAAACAATAAATTCACTTCTTTTGGAATTGGACCATTTGTCCGGTATTATTTTACATCAACAACTGAAACAATCAGACCTATTCTGCATGGTAGTTTTAATTACCTGAGCACAAAGAATAAGATCAATAACGTTTCTTCTTCTACCAATACCGGTACAAACTTTTTTGTTGGTGGAGGAGCAGCGGCTTTTATTAGCAGTAGTGTATCAATCGATGCTCTGATGGGATATAACAGAACCAAGTACAAAAATTTTGATGGAAGCGGTGGGTTTGCTTTTAATCTTGGATTCCAGGTTTATATCAATAAGGGGTTAATGGAAAAGGTGAGTGGAAAGAATTAAGTGATGGATAGATAATTGAATTGAAATTTATCAACATTGATCTTGAAAAATATGAAGAGGCCATTTGGCCTCTTTTTTATTGCAATGATTTGATCATCCAAAGGCTGCAACCATCATGGCCACTATTTCCCATTGGGCCTTCCAGATAATTGAATCCGAATTTTGAATATACGCTTAGCGCCTTTTTTAATTCAGGCATGCTTTCGAGGTAAACATTTTTGTAACCATATTCTTTTGCAAAGGCTAAACTTTTTTCAATCAATAACCTGCCAACTCCCGTTCCTCTTGCTTTAGGTAATAAGTACATTTTTACTAGCTCACAGGTATCAACCGGCAATCCATCGGTGGGATAGATTCCCCCGCCACCTGCAACTTCATTATCCAGTTCCGCAATAAAATAAACTGCGCCTTCTTTTTGAAATATTTCGAATAAAGTATCAGTTGTTGGATCAGTAAATACAGTACCGGGTCTGTTGGCATCAAATTCTGTAAGGGTGTCTTTTATGATTTTTGAAATAAAAGGATTGTCCTCAGATTGTATTTGCCTGATTTTAATATTCATTGAGCAAAGAT
>JAHEMN010000126.1 GCA_024643645.1 Chitinophagaceae bacterium
ATCAAAGGATTTATTTTTAAATCAAAACTAAATGTCTGATTTGATACAGGAGATAGCGGTCCCCCCGGTGTCGATGGTGCTAACTGATCGGATCCAATTAAATTAATACCATTTGGAGAATAAGTATATTGATTTTTCAAGACTTGAATCGGGGGTAAAATACCTGTTTTTAAATAATGAATGTCACTTGTTATTTTCCCTGTAGGATCATAAGTATATAATGCACTATCAGTAACTGTAAATCCCATTGTGGAAATAGAAAATGCAGATGCAGTATAAATTGAATTGGTAGAATTATAATAATAGTTTGTAAGTATGCTATCAATCCCGGCGCCTGACAAAGCCACAGATTTTTGAACAGTATTTAAAATTATCCCGGAAGCATTTCTGTTTATGGTTAAACTGTTGTCGAGAGATGTTCCACCAGATATGCCAATAGTTACTTCCTTGATCAACCTGTTTTGATTATCATATGAATAAGTTACAATAGATGAATCAGTACCTGTTTTAGATATAACCTTAACCAATTTTTGGCCTGCAACTAAATTTCCAGATGTTCCCCAATCAATTTCTTTTTGACAGGAATACATAAGAAAAGCAGTAAGAATCACAATTATTGCAAAACTTTTTTTCATAAACCAGATTGTCTTAATTAAAATTTAAAGTTCAAGAAGTGTTTTTACAGGATCCTTTCCAATTAGTAACTGTTCTGGATTCTCCAACAATTCTTTTACCCTCACCAAAAAACTTACTGATTCCCTGCCATCGATAATTCGGTGATCATAGCTTAAAGCCAGGTACATCATTGGCTTTACTACCACCTGTCCGTTTACAACCATCGGTCGCTCCTGTATTTTGTGCATACCCAGAATAGCACTTTGAGGAATATTTATTATTGGTGTGCTCATTAAAGAACCAAATACACCACCATTAGTTATGGTAAAAGTTCCACCGGTCAGATCGTCTGCAGTCAACTTACTATCTCTTGCTTTTCCTGCAAGTTCAACCACACTTTTCTCTACATCTGCCATACTCATACTCTCTACATTTCTCATAACAGGTACAGTCAATCCTCTTGGCGTACTCACCGCAATACTTATATCAACATAATCATGATAAACTATCTGATCACCATCTATATAACCATTAACAGTTGGCCATTCACTCAAGGCAACAGCACAAGCCTTTGCAAAAAAGCTCATAAAACCAAGCCCGACCCCATGTATTTCCTTGAACTTTTCTTTATACTTAGATCTTATTTCCATAATGCTGCTCATATCCACTTCATTAAAAGTGGTAAGCATAGCAGTAGTATTTTTCGCTTCTACCAATCTTCTTGAGATCGTTTTCCGAAGATTGCTCATCTTTTCATTACGAACATTACGGCTATATAACTCAGCACCTCCAAAAACCTTCTTACCAGGATTGGCAATTGCAGCTAAAACATCCTCTTTTAAAATTTTACCTGCTGTTCCGGTTGCTTTTACAGATTTAGGATCTACTTTTTTATCAGCAATGATAGCAGATGCAACGGGGCTTGCTTTTATATCATTAGGCACCGAAGTAACCGGAGCTGATGAAGCTGCTTTTTTACCTTCCGCTCCATTGTCACTTTCAAATTTTACAACAGGCTTTGCACTTTCTTCTTCAGACTTTTCCGGTTTGGCTGCTGATTCATCAATACTGGCCAATATATCTCCGATCTTAATGGTATCTCCTTCACTTATTGCAGCATACTTTAATACACCTGCTTGCTCTGCATTCACTTCAAAAGTAGCTTTCTCACTTTCAAGCTCAGCAATCACTTCGTCTCTTTCTACATACTCACCATCTTTTTTGTTCCACTTCAATAGGGTTACTTCACTTATGGATTCACCTACTGTAGGAACTTTTATATCTATCATAAAATTTTATTCAAAAATTATATACTAAATGCTGTTTCAATTATTTCATTCTGTTCTTGCTGGTGCACCTTGTTATAACCCGTAGCTGTGGATGCAGATGGTTGACGACTGATTGTACCAAAATTGATACTTTTCAGATTCATTTGCAAAAATGATGCAGCACCCATATTCTGTGGCTCCTCTTGTACCCAGAACCAGGTAGCTTTATTATACTTTTGTTGTAATGCTGCAATTTGTTTATATGGTAATGGATATAATTGCTCTATTCGGATGATTGCTATATCTGTCCTCTCGTCTTTTTGTTGACGCTCAGCAAGATCAAAATAAATTTTACCACTGCAGAATAATACCTTCTTTACTTGTGATGCATCCGCCGCTTCATCATCAATAACTTCTTTAAAAGAACCATTTGTAAAGTCTTCTACCTTTGAATAAGTTCCCGGGTGACGCAGATTTGCTTTTGGGGTAAACTCAATTAATGGTTTTCTGAAAGTCCAGGCTTGTTGCCTTCTTAATGCATGAAAGAAATTGGCTGAAGTGGTGATATTTGTTACCACCATATTTAATTCAGCACACATTTGTAGAAAACGTTCCAGGCGGGCACTGCTATGTTCGGGCCCTTGCCCCTCATATCCATGAGGTAATAGCATGGTTATTCCATTCATTCTGTTCCACTTTTGCTCTCCGGCTGCAATAAATTGATCGATCATGATCTGAGCTCCATTTCCAAAATCTCCAAATTGTGCTTCCCACAATACCAGTGCATCTGGGTTTGCAAGCCCATAACCATATTCAAAACCTAAAACACCGTATTCACTGAGCAATGAATTATATATTCTGAATTTCCCTTTTGCTCCAGGGATATGACTAAGTCGGTTATATGCCTTATCAGTTTCTTCATCTCTTAATACAGCATGCCGGTGAGAGAAGGTTCCACGCCTCACATCCTGACCACTCATTCGTACATCCTTTCCATCTAATAATAAACTTCCATAAGCCATTAATTCACCCGTGGCCCAATCGATCTTATTCTCAGTATCAAATAATTTCTTCTTGTCATTTAATATTTTCTCAACTTTTCTGAGTGGCTTATACCCTTCCGGCCATTTCATGATAGCATTAAAAACAGTATTGAAATTTTCTTCAGATATACTAGTATCAGGTGATTGATCAAAATCGGATACTGTTGCTCTTCTAAGTTTTCTCCAGGCTTCTTCCGGCTTTTGATATTCATACGGCAAGGGGTTTTGCTTTACTCCATCTAATCTTGCCTGCAGATCATCCCAGAATTTTTTCTCCATCTCCTTTGCCATTACCTGTGCATTGGAATCTCCGGTTTCTAATAACCGCTTAATATAAACTTCTCTTGGATTAGGATGCTTATCTATTAGTTCATATAAGTGTGGCTGAGTAAATTTAGGATCGTCTCCTTCATTATGGCCATGCTTACGATAACATACCATATCAATAAAAATATCTGAATTGAACTTTTGTCTGAATCTTGTGGCAAGCTCAACACACTTCACAACCATTTCAGGATAGTCACCATTAACATGAAATACAGGTGCCTGTATGGCCGCTGCCAATGAAGTGCTGTAATCTGAACTTCTTGCATCATCAAAATCCGTTGTAAAGCCAATTTGGTTATTAATTACAAAATGAATTGTACCCCCTGAATAATATCCTTTCAGATACGACATTTGTAAACACTCATATACTATTCCCTGTCCGGCAACAGAAGCATCACCATGTATTAAGATCGGAAGTATCTTATCATATTCAGATTTATAGATTGCATCAGCCTTAGCTCTCGAAAAACCAATCACAACCGGATCAACAGCTTCCAGGTGAGATGGGTTAGGCATTAGTTTCAGATAAACATTTTTTCCAGTATCAGTCGTTACTTTACTACCAAAACCCATATGGTACTTAACATCTCCTGAACCCATTGTCTGATCCATTTTGGCAGTACCCTCAAACTCACTGAATATTTGCTCGTAAGTTTTTCCCATGGTATTGGCTAATACATTCAATCTGCCTCTGTGTGCCATACCGATCACAACTTCTTCTACCTCATTATCAGCAGCTGTGTTAATGATTGCATCCAGTGCAGGAATTGTTGTTTCCCCACCTTCAAGTGAAAATCTTTTTTGACCAATATATTTTGTATGCAAGAATTTCTCAAACATTACACCCTGGTTAAGCTTTTCTAATATTCGTCTGCGCTTTTCCGTTGGAAATTGTATTGCAAACAGTTTTTCAAATTCAGCAGTCAACCAATCTACTTTTTCCTGGCTGGTGATGTATTTATATTCAATTCCTACAGGCCCGGCATAAACTTTTTTTAAATGATCAACTATGTTTCGCAAAGTTGTATTTCCTAATCCAAGAATTTTTCCGGCTTCAAAGGAGGTATCCATATCAGCTTCTGTAAAACCAAAAAAGTCCAGACTTAAATTTGCGCCACGGTCTTTTCTTTTTCGAATAGGATTAGTATCAGCAATAAGATGTCCTTTATTCCTGTAACCAAGTATCAGCCTGTAAACTGCAAATTCCTTTGCCCATTCAGCATCACTTAAGCCTATTAGTGCTTGTGAACCTCCGGAACCGGTACTTATAACATTGGTTGTAACCCCATTTACTTTTTCAGCAGGAGCATTCGACATCGCAAAATCAAAACCTTCAAAGAATTTCTTTAATTCAGGATCTACACTATCCGGATTTTTAACAAACTCACGGTATAAATTTTCAATAAATGCAGGGGAAGAATTGGTAATATAGGAGAAATCCTTCATGAAAGGGATTATTTGAAATTGAGTAATTTTTTAAGGCCACAAATATCGTTGAAAAAAAATGAAAACCTTTGCTCATTTTGAGAGATTAATAGTCTCTATTCTTTTATATTTCTGACTCAATTGTCTGATTATGAAGGCTAAAAAGGCCTAAAATTTGACAACTAATTAAATAGGTCAAAATTTGGTAATTAATGTAGTCAGCCCTACCTTTGCCGTCCCTAAAAATCAATAAGAATGGCTAATCATAGTGCAACAAAAAAGGATGCCCGTCAAGCAGCGAAAAGAACATTAAGAAATAAGTATTATGGAAAAACAACCCGTAATGCAATTCGCAAATTAAGGGCTGAAGAAGGTAAAGAAATGGGAGAAAAACTTCCGGCTGTTGAATCAATGATTGATAAATTAGCCAAGCGAAATGTTATTCATAAGAATAAAGCTGCCAATCTTAAAAGTAAATTAGCTAAAAAAGCAAACGCTTTAGCTAAATAAGAATATTAATTTATTTTATTTAAAAGGCATCTCTAATTGAGATGCCTTTTTTAATTTAGTCAGATAAATATTATTGGGTCGGCTGCATAACTATATTCATCTTTAGTTGCGTCGCACTCTTCATCGCCTGCCCGTCCGAAGCCTAAGCGAAGGCGGGTTCGGTAATTCTTATCAGCATTATGAAAAAGTATTTGATCACTTTATTAGTAGTTGTTATTTCAATAGCTGAATTAAACAGCCAGAATATAACAACCAAATTTGAACAATCAAAAGGAACCCAAACTCCCACATATTTTGAAATAATAGATTGGTGGAAGAAGCTTGATGAAAGATCTGGAAAAGTAAAAATGCTTACTATGGGCATGACTGATGCTGGCTATCCTTTACATCTGATTGTTGTAGGAAATAATGGCGATTTCAACTTTGAGAATATCCGGAAGAACAACAAACGGATCATCCTGATTAATAATGGAATTCACCCAGGTGAACCTGATGGAATTGATGCAAGTATGCTATTAGTTAGAGATATCATTACAAATAAATATAAGATCCCGGACAATATAGTACTTGCCATTATACCTGTTTATAATATTGGCGGATGTTTAAATCGTAGTAGTAATTATAGGGTTGATCAGGATGGGCCTGAAGAATTTGGCTTCAGGGGAAATTCACAAAATCTTGATTTGAACCGTGACTTCATCAAATGTGATTCAAAAGATGCAAAGGCATTTATCGAAATATTTCATATGCTTGATCCTGATGTACTGGTTGATAATCATGTAAGCAATGGTGCAGACTATCAGCATATAATTACATTACTAACAACTCAACATAATAAGTTGGGTGGCGAAATGGGTAATTTTCTAAGCACACAATTCGAACCGGGTATTTATACATTAATGAAACAAAAAGGATACGATCTCATTCCTTATGTAAATTCATTTGGAGATACTCCTGAAAATGGTTGGCCTGAGTATTGGGATAGCCCACGATACAGCAGTGGATTTGCAGCTTTATGGAATACATTTTCATTTGTACCTGAAACTCACATGTTAAAATCATATGATAAGAGGGTTAATGCAACATATTCTTTAATGCAATCCTTTATTGAGTATACAACAAAAAACAGTGAGCAAATAAAACAATTAAGAGACAAAGGAAAACTAACAATTAAATCCGCAATCGAGTTCCCGATAAGCTGGACATTAGATAAATCTCAATTCAAAGAGGTATTATATAATGGTTTCGAAGCAGGTCATAAACCAAGTGAAGTTTCTGGTTTATCTAGATTATATTATGACAGAACAAAACCTTTTGAAAAATCAATTAAGATATATAATTATTTTGCTGTCAGTAACTCTGTTACAAAACCAAAAGCATATATAATTCCTCAAGGCTGGTGGAAGGTGATTGACTTATTAAAATTGAATAAAGTAGAAATGAGTCAATTGAAAAAAGATACAAGTATTGAAGTTGAAAGTTATAAAATTGAAGAGTATAAAACGATACCTCGTCAGTATGAAATGCATCATTTGAATAGTGAATTAAAAACAACTAAAACCACTCAAAAAATATTTTTCAGAAAGGGAGATTGGTATATACCAATGAACCAGGTAGCTAATCGTTTCTTAATAGAAACGTTGGAACCGCACAATGAAGATTCCTTTTTTTCTTGGAATTATTTCGATGCAATCTTAGGACAGAAAGAAGGCTATTCTGCTTATGTTTTTGAAGATGTTGCAGCTGACTATTTAAGAAAGAATCCGGAAATTAAAATGAAGCTTGAACAAAAAGCAGCTGCTGATTCTGTTTTTGCAAAAAGTGCAAGGGCTCAGTTAAACTTTGTATATCAGAATTCTCCTTGGTTTGAACCGGCTTTAAATCAATATCCGGTATATAGGGTTGTTAAATAATTTTAATTTTGGTCATGTTGTAATTTCTCTTGTATATATGACTTATTTAACGACCGGTCAATTTTTCTAAAGATATATCTTCCTAAAATGAGACTAACAATTAATACTAAAATACTAAGATAGCCTACCCAATTATAATGCAATATTTTTCCAGTTTCATCTGTAATTACAATAGCACCTGCAGCTAAAGCTGCAATACCACTACCCAATTGTTGCACACTTCCATTTATACTCATATAACTCCCCCTTTGTTCTTGAGTTACAACTTCACTGATCATTGCTTGTGCTGTAACCGCTCTGCCGGTCGCTAGCATAAACCAAATAGCAAAGAAACCTAATACCAGGCTAAAGTGTACGTTAGGCATAGCAGTTATAACTAATACCATAAAGAGAGACAAAAAAACCGACCAGGAAAATACAGGAAGCTTCCCTACTGAATCGGAAACCCTGCCAAGGTAAATTGCCGCAAATAAAGATGCAATCCCCCCCACCAAATAGATCATCGGAATCATTTCTTTTGAAAACCCTTTATTAAATTCGATATATGGATTAATAAAAGGAATAATTAAGAAATGGCCCATCATCAATAAACAAGCAAATAGTAAGGCTGTCCGTTGAACAGGAATTTTAACAACAGTAATTAATGCTTGAAAAGGAGAAGATTTTTTATTTCTCTCAACAATATGTTCTTTTATTGATGGAACAAACTTTATAATTAACGGTACAAAAATGATTGCTATTGAGCCAACAAGCAAAAATGGTACATGCCAATCATAATTGAACATGTTTGTAAGATATAATGAAATAGGTACTCCTAAAATTGATGCGGCAGCAAATGCACTCATTACGGCACCCATAGCCCTTCCTCTTCTTTCATAAGTAAAAAGATCAGCTACTATGGCTAATACCTGTGCTCCGATTATTCCACCAAAAGTTCCTGCTAAAATTCTGGCTGCAAGTAATAATGCATATGAATTTGCAAACCCACAAGAAAGTGTTCCGATTAAAAATCCTATATAGGCAAAAAGTAATGACTTCTTTCTATCAAAACGGTCAATAACCAAAGCAATAATTAAACCTGAAAAGAAAGCACTTATTGAATAGGATGCGACTAAAATACTGAATTCAATTGCTGTGATTTTGAAATAAGGTATAAGATAATTACTCAATGGCATCATGATCATAAAATCAAGAATATGAGTAAAATTTAATGATGCCAGAATGAAGAGTATTATCCTTTCTTTTTTTGACACGGTTGAAGATAACTTGATATTAAATAACAAAAAAGCCCCGTCTCGTTATAAACGAGACAGGGCTTTCAATAAATATGGCAGTTACCTACTCTCCCGCATTGTTGTGCAGTACCATTGGCCATGAGGGGCTTAACTTCTCTGTTCGGTATGGGAAGAGGTGAACACCCTCGGAAAAACCACCATAAGAATATAAATCCCGTCCTAAAACGGGACAATAAGATCATATTGGGAAATGTTAGAAAAAATCTAATACCTCTTATTTTTAGAAAATAAGAAAAAAATTAAAGCGTACGGGCAATTAGTACTACTTGGCTTTACTGTTACCAGTTTTACACCTATAGCCTATCAACGTCATAGTCTTTGACGGCCCTTAAAAGTAAACTCATCTTGAGATAGGTTTCACGCTTAGATGCTTTCAGCGTTTATCCTGTCCGTACATAGCTACTCAGCATTACACCTGGCGGCATAACTGATACACCAGCGGTACG
>JAHEMN010000021.1 GCA_024643645.1 Chitinophagaceae bacterium
CGGGATAAATGAAAAATGGATTAAGCGGATAAAGGGAATCAGGGCAAACGCTTCTTGTAAAAGTCATGAAGAATTGGATGAAGCCACAGAATTAGACAGGGGAAATCCACAGGTATTAGGTAATGAATATAAGAGGCTGAAAGAGACATTTAATCAGCTGAACGTATTTGGGGGTTGTTGTGGTACCGACGAAGAACATATTCTTGAGATTATAAAGCAGGTTAAGACTGCTTGATATTAAAAGTGACAGTGCATAACAAAAGTATTTGCAAAGGCTGGGCTGGACATTCTTTGAAATCATACCTTGCAAACACTTGAATAATTAGCGGCAATTATTTTAATTTCTGTAAAAATTCAAGAACATGAAAATTGTAGTTTTTAGTTTATTGATAAATTTTTCTCTGTCCACTTACGTTCAAACAACATCAACAATTAATGTAATTGACTTTGTTAAAATAGTAAATGAAAATCAATCTTAATTACACTTTATCTACCACAATCTTATACGTCGGATCTTCCAACACATTTACATCAATAATCTCTTCTGCATTCTTCAATAATTTTTTACAATCTGCACTCAGGTGTTTTAAATGTATCTTTTTACCTACCCTATGATATCGTTCGGTGATCTTATTCAATGCTTCAATGGCAGACATATCCACTACCCTGCTTTCTGCAAAATCAATGATCACTTCTTCAGGATCATTCAACACATCAAATTTTTCATTGAAGGCTGTGATCGATCCGAAAAATAATGGCCCATATATCTCGTAATGTTTTACTCCGGCTTCATCAAAATATTTTCTTGCACGGATGCGTTTGGCATTATCCCATGCAAATACCAATGCTGAAATTATAACACCGATAATAACTGCCAGTGCCAGGTTGTGCAATACCACTGTTACCAGTGTAACCATCACCATTACAAAAATATCAGACTTCGGCATCTTAGTAAATGTTTTGAAACTGGCCCACTCAAACGTTCCTATCGCCACCATGATCATTAACCCCGTTAATGCTGCTATAGGAACTTTCTCAATTAAGCCTGAACCAAACATTACAAATACCAATAGCATTACTGCTGCTACAATACCGGACAGCCTTGCCCTTGCACCATTGGATACATTAATCAAGCTCTGCCCTATCATTGCACAACCACCCATTCCTGAAAAAACACCTGATAAAATATTTGCTGCACCTTGTGCTACTGCTTCTTTATTTCCTCTGCCCCTTGTTTCTGTTATTTCATCAACAATATTTAATGTCAATAAACTCTCTATTAATCCTACACCCGCAACAATTGCTGCAAAAGGAAAAATTATCTGTAGTGTTTCAAAAGTAAACGGCACACCAGGAATATGAAATGGTGGAAACCCTCCCTGGATAGAGGCCATATCACCAACGGTCTTTGTATCAATACCTAAAAAGAAAACTAAACCAAATACAACTAATATAGCAGTTAAAGAAGCCGGTATCACTTTAGTTAATTTAGGCAAACCCCAAATGATGAACATGGTCAATAATACCAGTCCTGTTAAAATGTATAATGAGGTTCCGGATAACCAATTACCTGAAGGATCTTTGAACTGTGCCAGTTGCGACATAAAAATGATGATCGCCAATCCATTTACAAAACCATAAATAACAGGTTGAGGTACGAGGCGAATCAACTTACCCAATCGTAAAAAACCTGCTGCCATCTGTATCAAACCAGCCAGGATAACTGTAGCAAAAATATATTCTACCCCATGATCTTTTGCCAATACAACAATAACAACAGCTACGGCACCGGTAGCACCTGAGATCATTCCCGGCCGGCCACCAAATATGGAAGTAACAAGCCCCATCATAAAGGCTGCATATAATCCGGTTAATGGAGAAAGCCCTGCAATAAAAGCAAAAGCTACAGCTTCTGGCACCAATGCCAAAGCCACCGTTAATCCGGAAAGTATCTCTGTTTTATAATCTACCTTTTGAGTAAGATCAAAAAGATTCAAATATTTTTTCATTCAATTAATTTAATAACAGCTTATGCAAATAAAATTATTGGATAAACAAATCAACGATCACTTATAAAACGCACAAATATTTTTGTGATTAAATGGTGGAAGATAATTTGCAGTAACTATGATTTTCACTGGGTTGCAAACATAAATTTTTTAAACGTATAAAATATTTTTAAACAATAACATGTAAGTTGCTAAAAACAAACTAATTGTAATGATGCATCCAAAAAGATCATTAATCTATCTCTTTCTATTGGAAAAAAGGCTGTTTTCGATTAAATTCGCAGATAGCGATTGAAAATATTAAAGATCAATTTAGTATTCATTATGTATAAATTCTTTTATTTATTTGTCGGGGTTTTCTGTTTTTCAATTTCAAATGCTCAGCCTCCGCAAGTAGAAATTCCACAGTATTCCATCAATAATGTTCCTTTACCATCTGAAATGGATAACCAGGTTTGTATTTCAGGTATGAAATTCTATGATGGTAAATTATATTTTGCATCGGAACGTTGCCCTGTTGTTTTTGTAGCCGATCCCTCAACAGGAAAAATACTTAACAGCATCAACTTTCAATTACAGAAGGATTTTGAGATTGAAGGATTGTCATCGTATAATGACAAGCTTTACATGATCTCTGAAAGCGAGGTGGGTCTTTATGAACTTGATATTACAACCGGCTCAACAAGAACAGTTTCAACTTCAATTCCGCTACCGGAAAAATCGAAACATGGTGATGGTATGGAAGGGATTGCCGGCAATGAAACAAATGAAAAAATATATTTGCTAAGAGAAAGAAATGAAGAAAGAACATTTGCACAGATCTATACATTCGCTGTAGTGCATAGTGGACAATCAAATGAACTCAGTCTTCAATTTGAATCAAAGATAGAAATGCCACTATTAACTACTCAATGGAGGTATTCAGATATTTGTTACGATAAAAAGAACAGCAGGTTGATCTGTCTTAAATCTTATTCAAAAGGAAAATTCCGTCAACAATTTCTTGAATCGATCAGTATAGATGAAAATGGCAAATTGCTCCGTGAAACATTAAGCAATATACCGGTTGAAAATTTTTCTGAGATCTCCAATACTTATAAAGATCAGAAATACAGTATGAATCTGGAAGGGATTACTTTGGATAATGAGAATAATATTTTTATTGTCAGCGATAATACATCCGGAAAGGCAAAATGTGACTTACCTGCTAAAGAAAAAACGATATTGCTGGAGTTAAAAAAGTTATAGAAAACGTTAAAGGATTCTAAACTATTTATTTACACAACCTTTTGGCATGAATTTGCGACTTTAGCTTGTATATGAAGAAATCTTTACTATTTATTTTATTTGCTGCTTTTTCAAGTCCTTTATTTGCACAAAAAATCGACAGCATTTTTTTTCACCTGTATACCGACAGTTTGAAAAAAGGGCAACACAACTATATCAATGTTGATGGAAAACTATCCAATGGCCGCTGGCAACCAATGACCAGTAAGGATGTAACATTTTCCTGTGCTACCGCCGGTTTTTCCGGGAACGAACTGATAATCCCCGATAATTTTAAAGACGAAAAAGTAGTGGTAAAGGCAGTTCTGAAGTCAAATTCCTCTGTCTGGATAGAAAAAACAATCTGGATCAAGACAAAGCCGGATGGCGAACTTCCTACCAAAGAAGACATTCTGAGAGATACAACTCCTGCAAAAAAGACAAAAAGAAAAAACTGAAAATTTATCTTTTTTAATCACACTTTTCCTTCAAACTGCAAGCAAAAAACACAGCTATACCCTTATCTTTGCGGCGGCAGGTCTTACACGACCAGCTCCTGCTGAACCCTCCCAGGGCCGGAAGGCAGCAAGAGTAGGTGGTTGAGCGGTGCGATGTAATCAGCCTGCCATTTTTTTACCCCCTATCCCTGAAGGGGGAATAAAAATCTTCAGGCATTACCAACTTTCAAAATACAATCCCCGGCGTGGGAGCAGGACTTATGAAATTTTTTATTGATACAGCTAATCTAGATCAGATCAAAGAAGCCAATGAATTAGGTATTCTTGATGGTGTAACAACCAACCCTTCCCTGATGGCTAAAGAAGGCATCAAAGGTGAAGCAGCTATCATGGCACATTACAAAACAATATGTGAACTGGTGGATGGTGATATAAGTGCTGAAGTTATCAGTACTGAATTCAATGCTATCGTGGAAGAAGGAAAAAAATTAGCTGATATACATCCGAATATCGTTGTAAAAGTTCCGATGATCAAAGATGGTATAAAAGCAATTAAATGGTTTTCTGATAACGGTATCAGAACCAACTGTACCCTTGTATTTTCTGCTGGCCAGGCAATTTTAGCTGCCAAAGCCGGTGCTACCTATCTTTCTCCATTTATCGGAAGAATTGATGATAGCAACTGGGATGGAGTTGAACTGATCTCTCAGATCTCACATATCTATTCTATACAGGGATATAAAACTGAAATTCTTGCCGCTTCTATTCGTAATGCACTACACATTGTAAAGTGTGCTGAAGCAGGTGCTGATGTTTGTACTTGTCCGCTGGACTCTATTCTTGGATTATTAAAACATCCATTAACAGATATTGGCCTTGCAAAATTTTTGGAGGATGCCAAGAAAACTCAATAAGTAATAATAGTATTTTTTATTATTAATTAAATTATGCTATCCCCTTTTAGGGGCTCAGTAATATAATTTGTAAGATTAGCTAATGGGCTATCGCTGAAATGTTGAATTAACCCTGGTAAAACCTACAAGCTCATCAGCCCTGGCACCAAATTGGCGGAAGTAAACCATCACCATATAACTATTCTCTGTTCCCCAATAATTTCCTTCTGTATTTTCATATGAAGCTTTGAACCCATTTTGCTTTTTATCCGTAAGTGTAACGTAAGAGTAATTATAATATCCCTGTTTCAGGAACAATGCTTTTTCATACACTCCTTTTTCCTCGTTAAAGATCATTTTTGCATTTTCATCCTGTATATAATTCGTAAGCTCCCCAAAAACATAAATGCTTTTACCCTCATAAGGTCTGTTGCCAGGAGGAACATAAGTGAAATGCACCCATGCATAATCACTTTGCCACAGCGCATTTGGATTATCCCTGTTCTCCACCGTGTAAATACCATTAATATCACTGTAATAAATATATAATTGCTGGCGCCGCTCACCATCAGGTTTTACATATACATCAACACGGCTATTTGTATCATTATCTTTTATAAGTGTCATTCTCTCACTCATTAATCTTAAGCTTCGCAGATCGATCCATCGCCACTCTTTACCAGAAGGGAATGTTGTATTTTCCTCATCACTATATTCATAATAATTTCCCCGGAAAATAGTAGGACGATCAATAACATTGGCCGTAGCCCAGATATTATTCTGTATCACTACCACTTTCAGATCCTGCGGAGAAAATGCATTTAGCTGGCCTTGTCCTGCTTTTACATTTACCTGTACCCGTTGGTGAGTACTGAAATAATTGGCATTGAAGGGTTGTGTAACCTGGGCTGATACAATTGCTTTCGTATTTACGATCAGCATTCTTTTAGTGAAGATCAATTTTGA
This sequence comes from Chitinophagaceae bacterium, assembly GCA_024643645.1. Taxonomy (GTDB): domain Bacteria; phylum Bacteroidota; class Bacteroidia; order Chitinophagales; family Chitinophagaceae; genus JJ008. Next base: position 5,593 of record JAHEMN010000021.1, read on the forward strand.
TGTGTCATCATTCAAAAAAACCTTTAATAAATAATTACCTGCTTTAGAAGGTGCGGAATTCCTTTCCGGAAGAAAGGCCTGGTAATGTGTATACCTTGTCTCAACAATTGAAGATGAACGGTAATTGGTGATCCGGTTTGAAGTAAACCCTCTTATATAATCGTATACCTGAATATTGGCAGGCGTCCAATCAGCATTACATAGTTGAAATGAGTAGTAATAATATTTTACATCCGCATCCATATCATCAAAATGTAATTCCAGTTGTTCATTGGAGTTTAGCATGAGTGCAGGATAACTGTATATATCTCCGGCTTTGTACAATTTTACCGTCCGGATATTCTGTTTATAAATATGATCGGGTATTTGTGCAGTAGCTGAAAATAAAAAGAAGAGGGAAATAACTGTACAGAATTTTTTCATATTAATCTTAATGCTATTATTCAATCAAATATTGCTTAAAATACGATAAAAAGGAAGAGAAATCTTAAGAAGCCCCTTATTTTTGGGGAAGACAAACAATTTAATTTGAAGGTTGCAGGTTTTATAGCAAACCGGATAGCATTTAATCAACAAAAATCCTTTTCCCGGTTCATTATCCGTTTATCTACTGTGGCTACTGCTATTAGTGTAGCTGTAATGATCATTACTGTTTCCCTTGCCAATGGATTCCAGGAAACAGTAAGCCAGAAAGTTTTCAGCTTTTTAGGGCATATACGGATCAATGAAAAACAACCCGATAAAGCCATCATATCGGAAGAAACTCCCATAGAAGAAAATAGTCAACTGGTAAATCTTATCCGGCAAAACCCTGAGGTAAAAAGCATTCATCCATTTGCAACCAAGTACGGCATCTTAAAAACAAAAGATGAAATAGAAGGAGTACTGGTAAAAGGTTTTGACAGTACTTATAATTTTGATCACATCAGGGAGTTCATAAAAGAAGGAAGACCGATAAAATTCAATGACAGCACTTACAGCCGGGAGATAATGATATCAGACTATACGGCTAAACAATTACAATTGAAACTAAATGATAAAGTGCTGATCTATTTTATCCGTCCGGATAAAAATAGTGGTAGTGAATCAGGCTTACCTAATATCCGTCCGGATAAATTAACGATCACAGGCATTTTTAAAACCGGAATAGAAGATTATGACAAGACCTTTGCCATTGGCGATCTAAAACTAATACAACGGCTGAATGACTGGAATGAAAATGAACTTGGAGGATATGAGCTCTTTCTACATGATTATCACAAAATTGATGATGTTGCCAATGACATTTATGCGATGCCAAAATTTCCCCTTACCTGGAATACCGTCAGCGTAAAACAAATATCTCCTAACATTTTTGACTGGCTCAGTATGCAGGATGTAACCCGGAATGTACTGATAGGATTTATGGTGATCGTTGCCATCATCAATCTGATTACCTGTCTCATCATTCTTGTGCTGGAAAGAGTAAGAATGATAGGGATATTAAAATCATTGGGAGCTTCTAACTGGACCGTTCAGGAAATATTTCTGAGGCATTCTTTATTTATCACAATAACAGGTATAATCACCGGTTTAATATTTGCAATTGGTTTACTATGGCTGCAAGATGCGACTGGCTTCATCAAACTAAAAGAAGAAGCCTATTACATGAGTGAAGCTGCAGTAAAAATAGTTTGGTGGCAGGTTGCTCTTATCTGTGCCGGCACACTGGCAGTTTGTTTTTTAGTACTAACGATCCCAACTATTCTGGTAAGAAAAATTCAACCGGTAAAAGCAATTCAATTCAGATAATAACATTCTTATACAATATGAGAGAGTATTATTCCGGTGGCTACTGCAGCATTCAGTGATTCCGCTTTTCCTTTTTGCGGTATTGTAATTTTCGTAGTAACAGACGCCAATACTTCATCACTGATGCCTTTAGCTTCATTTCCAATTACTAAAATGCCTTCTGTTATTTTATTGATCGAAGTCACATCCTCACCATTAAGCATTGCTGCATATACAGGTATACCTTTTTGTTTCGATAACCAATTGGATAGAGTTGTATAATGTACCTGTACTCTGCAAATACTTCCCATTGTTGATTGTATCACTTTTGTATTGTAAATATCAGCACTCTGAGCATTACAAATAATCTGATCAATACCATACCAATCGGCAATGCGTATGATCGTTCCCATATTTCCGGGATCCTGTATATTATCCAATGCCAGCGTAATTTTATTTTTTACTGTGATTTCATCACTTGTTTCAAACTTTTTTACAAGAGCCAGCACCTGGTTAGGTGTAGTTAAATGTGAAATTTTTTCTAATTCTATTGTACTTATTTCCTGCACATTCAATTTATCAGCAACACTTTTATTTTCTTCAATCCAGTTTTTCAAAGCGAAAATTTCAATTATTCCCGGATTTTCCATTGCAATAAGTTCATTTACCAATTTGGGTCCTTCTGCAACAAAGACAGGTTCTTGTTGCCTGAATTTTTTCTGGCCTAAACTTTGAATATATTTGAGCTTAGATTTAACAAGCATACATCTTCTTTTAATTCATTTATGTCGATCACCTCATCAATTAATTGTCGTACTATCCTTCAGGTATTTGTAGTTACGATGGTGATCTTTTTCAGTTCCTGCGGTGTAATTCCTAAAGATTATCCGGTAAAAGAACCATTTGTATTCAAATATAATGTGACAGTAGATGGAAATTACACTCAAGAGGAAAAAAATGATCTGGAATCAAGGCTTTCACGCCAATTAGACGATAGTATCAAGGTTCGTACTGTTCATAAAGTTTTCTACAAAGGTGGCATCAACCGTCCTGTTTTAATCAAACCACCTGTATTCAGGCCTGCCAATGCTGATAGATCCATTCAATTCATGAAAGCATTATTGATCTCAATCGGTTATTTTAAAGATAGTATAACTTATACTACTGCCATTGACACAGTAAATGAAGATCAATATCGAACAACGGTAAACTTTATTGTAAAACCCGGCAAAATTGTACGTATTGATTCATTCGCATATAATTTCAAACAAGCTGAATTACAATCGCTGGCATTGGAAAATCAAGCCGGAAGCTTTGTAAAAAAAGGAGATCCGTTTGCTAAAGCCACTATTTCACAGGAGCTGGACAGGCTGGTTGATATTTACAGGAACAATGGCTATATGCGATTTGGCAGAGAAGAAATAATAGGACTATGGGATACATTAGATATTTCTTTGTTACGTCCCACATTTGATCCGCTGGAACAAATAGAAATACTTCAAAAGCTTAAAGAACGCCGTGAGAACCCTACAGCCAGTCTTGAATTAAGATTAAAGACAGGATCTGATACCAGTAAACTGACTAAATATTATATTGGCAATATCAATGTATACCCGGATATAACATATGATACTGCGGGCCTGGAAAGAAAAGAGGTATTTATAAATGGTGTAAATGTCATTTATTATAATAATGTTTTTAAACCTAAAATACTTCCACAAAATATTTATTTCAAACATGGAGAATTATACAACCAACAGAAATATCTGAGAACGATCAATCGGTTTAATTCACTTGGTGCATGGCGAGTAGTCAACATCGATCAGATTGCAAGAAAAGGACAGGATACAGCAGATTTCAATGTACGGCTTACTCCTGCTTTAAAATATTCATTTACTGCGAATATAGAAGCCAGTCAAAACTCCAGTGCCATTTCCGGCAACTTGTTTGGTATCGGATTCAACATTGGTTTGTTAAACAGAAATTTTGCGAGGTCTGCCAACCAAAGCACTACCAATATCAGGTATGGTGTAGAATTAGGAAATAAGCTGATACAATCTCAACAAGCAAGTATCAGTCATAATATTTATTTTCCAAAAGCTATTCCCAATTTCAGACTCCTCCCAGAAAAATACCGTAATAATATCAGAACCATACTCTCTTTTAATGCAGCCAATACAGAAAGAAATTTATTATATAATCTTACTACTATCAATGGTTCCTGGGGAGGAGAATATCAAGGTAACATAAGTAAAAAAAATAAGCTACTTCAAGTATTCTGGAAAATTCCAAATATTGAATACTCCTATCTGGTTAGAAGAGATAGCTTAAAAACGCTGATTGCAAATAACCCCGTATTAAAAAATATTTTTACTGATGGATTTATTTCTTCGGCCATTGGTGGCCTTACTTTAAAAAATATTAAAGAAAAAAAACCAAATGTATTTGCTTTCAATGTTGAGATCCCATTCATCGCAGGTATTATTCCAAGTAAATTTTTAGACACTCAACTTTACAAATTTATAAAGGTAAATACAGAATTTACACAGGCATTCAAATTCAGTAAATCTTCTCTGGTATTACGGTTATTTGGTGGTATAGGATATGAGTTTAACTCAACAGTAAATGAGAATAAAAGAAATTCATTGCCGTTCTTCAAACAATATTTTGCTGGTGGCCCCAATAGTATGAGAGCATGGCGATTGAGGAGATTGGGACCCGGCTCTTCTGTGAAAAACTTTGACCAGTTTCCAGATCGCTTTGGCGATGTTCAATTAGAATTTAATGCTGAATATCGGTTTAAAATAGCTGAAATCGCCGGTAATAAAATTGAAAGTGCTTTATTTACAGATATCGGAAATGTGTGGTTCTTAAAAAAAGCAGCAGGATCACCTGAAGAGGTTTTTAATTTTGGCAGATTAGGAAAAGACATTGCTATAGGGCTCGGTACGGGCCTTCGTTTTGATTTCGATTTCTTTATTATCAGGGTTGATTATGCGTTCAAAGTAAAAGACCCAAGCCCTTCATTGGATAATATCGCCAGTCAGAATAAATTATTTTATGATTGGAAATTGACCAACGGACAACTGCAAATAGGTATCAATTATCCTTTTAGTCTTTAGGATTATCGCTTCTGAATTTCTTTTCAAATGAATCGATCTGTTGTGCATCTTTCAGCAAAAATTCACCGATCCTTGTACGACATAAACTACTGAGATGAGCTCCACAACCCAAAGCTTCCCCAAAATCAAATGCAAGGCTTCGGATATATGTACCTGTTGTACAAACAACTTTAAAATACACAAGTGGCAGATCAACATTCACAATTTCAAATGCTTTAATAGTAACCCGTCTGGGTTCTATTTTTACTTCTTTTCCCTGCCTGGCCAATTCATACACTCTTTTTCCTTTAATTTTTATAGCTGAATGTGCAGGTGGTACCTGTAATATTTCTCCGGTAAATTTTTTTGTTGTTTCCCTGATCAATTCCTCAGTAATATCTTCATATGATCTAAAATTCTCAGGCTCACTTTCCAAATCATAAGTAGGCGTAGTAGAGCCTATGGTAAAAGTGCCGGTATACTCCTTTTCCTGAGCCATGTATTCATTTATACGCTTTGTAAACTTTCCGGTACAGATGATGAGTAACCCGGTTGCCAAAGGATCTAAAGTGCCTGCATGACCTATCTTTTTTATCCTGATAATATTCCTGAGTTTTTGTACTACATCAAACGATGTCCATCTCAGTGGCTTATCAATTAATAATACCTGCCCCTGCTCATATGCTGTTTTATCCATTGCGCAAATGTAAGGTTTGTAAATAGCTATTGTGCTTAAATTGACATCCTGGTTTTTAATTCCAGGTATTTATTGACTGTGTTAACCGTGAGATTTTCAGGTGTAGTTAATATGGAAGGAATACCATTTTTATGCAGCTCTTTTACCATTAATCTTTTTTCATAGGCAAATTTTTCTGCTATCGTCTTTATGTAAATATCTTCGAGTGAAGCTACCTTTCCATCTATCAATGACTTCAATTCTGTATTCTCAAAAAAAACAACCAATAGTAAATGATACCTGGCTATCTTTTTTAATGCACCCATCTCCCGTTGTAAACTTTCTAATGATTCAAAATTGGTAAATAATATCAGTAAACTTCTGTTGGTGACCCTGTTCCGGATAACAGAAAACAATTTTTCAAAATCTGATTCAAGAAAATCTGTTTTTTGCCGATACAGGCTTTCCAGTATCATGTTCATCTGCATCGGCTTTTTGTCAGCCAATAAAAAAGTATCCAGGTTCTTTTCAAAAGTTATGATGCCTGCTTTATCTTGTTTTACTAAAGCAACATTAGATAAAACCAATGATGAATTGATAGCATGATCCAATAAGGTCAAACCATGAAAAGGCATTTTCATTACCCTTCCTTTATTTATCAAACAATAGATCTGCTGACTTCTTTCATCAGTATAATTATTTACCATTAAGCCATCTTTCCGGGCAGTTGCTTTCCAGTTGATCGTTCTGTAGTCATCTCCTCTTACGTATTCTTTTATTTGCTCAAACTCCATACTATGGCCAATCTTACGAATCCTTTTAACACCAACTTCCTGTAACCGGTTACTGACAGCCAGTAATTGATATCTGCGCATTTGTATATAAGATGGATAAACCTTTACAACATGGTGTGTTTTTGAAACATAACGCCTTTTAATAAATTGCAGGGGGCCATGAACATATACATTGATATTCTCAAAAAAATATTCCCCTCTCGTCATTGGCTTTAATAAATACTCAAAAGAATACTTTTCACTTCTATCTATAGTTATCTTTCTTATCCAATTCCTTTCCTGAAACTGTATAGGCAATTCATCGATTATACTTGCCTTTATACGGAAAGGATAGTAATTATGTAATTCAATTACAACTTTATTATCATCACCAATGCTGAAACGACCATTCACTAATCGTTCAACATTAATTCCATTCTGTTTACTATAAACAAGAAGTGCATCAATAAAAATGGTAATAAATAGTAATAAAAGAAGCAACCCTCCTATTTGAAAAAAAACTGGTTGAAAAAAGCTTACTACAAAAAATACTGCCCCTGCTCCGGCAACATAGTATGCAATATTATTTATATAGAAGGATTTTAGCATTGAATTTTCACTATTGATTCATGGTTACCTCGGCACATCCATACTCTGAATGATCTGTTTGATCACATCATCTTCAGTGATACCTTCCATTTCTTTATCTGGTGACAAAATAATGCGGTGACGAAGTACAGACGGAATAATTGCCAGAATATCCTCCGGTGTTACAAAATCCCTACCCTGCATTGCTGCCATAGCTTTTGATGCATTCATAATAGCTAATGATGCTCTTGGCGATGCACCAAGATAGATCGATTTGTTATTTCTGGTCTGGTGGATCAGTTTGGCTATAAACTGTAATAATTTTTCCTCTATGATCTGCTTTTTTATTTGCTGACGTAAAGCTGCTACCTGTTCGCCTTGCAATGCAGGTTTTATCATTTCCATTGCTGTTGTATTTCCCATACTATGGAATTGTGTAAGAATTGACAACTCTTCCGCTTCATTAGGATATGGAACCATTATTTTAAATAAAAAACGATCTAACTGTGCCTCAGGCAAACGATAAGTACCCTCCTGCTCTACCGGATTTTGTGTGGCAAGTACCATAAATGGTGATGCCATTGGAAATGTTTTTCCATCAACAGTTGCCTGTCTTTCTTCCATAATCTCCAATAAAGCAGATTGTGTTTTTGCAGGCGCCCTGTTGATCTCATCTACCAATACAATATTGCTGAATACAGGACCTTTCTTGAATTCAAAACTTGCTTCCTTCGGATTAAAGACAGGTGTACCCAACACATCTGAAGGCATAAGGTCTGGCGTAAACTGAATGCGGGAAAAATCCACATTCACACTTTTCGCCACCAATTTAGCCGTTAAGGTTTTGGCCACACCTGGTACACCTTCAATCAATACATGCCCATCAGCCAATAATGCTGTAATGATCAGCTTTACCATTTCATCCTGCCCTACAATAATCTTTTTTATTTCATTTCTGATAGAAGCGACTGCATCATTAAGCGCAGACAGATCAGTACGTTGTTCAAATATTTGTTCTTCCATTTTATGTGATTTTATAGAATGATTCTAATTGTTTATGAAAATCAGCAACCTGAAAAGGTGAAACAGCAATGTTTGTATCAAGACTTTTTATAAAAGATATTATTCCACGAACATTTTGTTCATCAGCACCGGATTTGAATACCAAATTATTGATAAATTCATCATCGAGCTTACCGGTAGGTAATTTGTACTTATTCCTGATGTGCTCAAGATAATATGCACTCATTTTTTTACAAAGATTTTTATGATCTCCTTTATCATAATACAGACGGCCGATCGTTTTAACAAAATCCAGCGAATCATTTTTAGGCTTGGTTAAAACCGGAATAATTCTTTGCTTCCTTCTCATTTCGAATAATACATAAGCTAATAAAGCAATAATTGCAGTAAGCAATGCCGCCTTCAAAGAAGGATACTTAAACAATACACTCAACCAGCTTTTATCATTCTTTTTATTATTTTTTGTATTTCTGTTAAGGTAAAACTCATCCCATACAATTGTTTTAACATCCGGATTGATCAGTGAAAATACTTTTTCATAATACCTGAAATTATTCTTATGCAACAAAAAATAATTACTGAAAGAGATCGGTGCTAAATGAATAAATAAATTACCCTGCCCGGCTTGTAAATGAATAAAATCAGGATTGCCGTTTTTATCTCTTCCAAGAATATCAGCTATTGTTGTATCCACATCACTAAATGATGAGCTGATCCCCCTCCCCGGATATGTATAAGTTAATTGATCTTCAAATGGCGGATGTACCAATTGAACAGTAAGACTGTCATATAAATATTCCTCTTCATTATTATAATATACAGGAAGCTGAGTATCATTTGTCCGACATTTTAATATTTTCTCTACATCATATGAAAGCACTCTGGCTGTAATAAAAATATCGTTTCCATGTTCTGCAAAATCTAACAGCTTTTTAATTTCTGCTTCGTCAGCAGTAAATCTATCGGTAACAATTATCAATGCCTGATCGATGCCATAAGTAGATAATGAATCCCAATATCCGGGTTCATATTTATCAGCTGAAATATAGGCCCCGGGAAACAAGTTTTTTAAATTCTCATACGCCACATACATCCCATATGGATTTTTGTCTTGCTTGCGGAAAGTTACTCTGCTATTTATGTGCCGGTTTTTTTTATTATTACCTGTTGCAATCAATGCAATAATGGCTGCAACTATCAAAAAAATAAATATATATGTGGAATACTTCTTCAACCTATCTTATTTAATTGATTTTCAAATTCATCAAAATCATTTTTGATTAAATGATAAGCCTCTTCTGAGATAATGAATTGACCATACCAACTATACTCATAATTGCGGGTTACCTTGAAAAACTGCTCATACTTTGATGTGGATGACAACTCTGATAAATAATCAAAGTTTGTTTTATCCTCTTTGTATCTAATAATTTTCTGCTCGGCCATATTTTTTAAAAGTCGCAAGAACATAAATCTTACTGCCAACCTGTAATTACCAATTGCTGCTGCTTTATCGATCTCCTTATGGTAATTGATCGCAAAAATGTCCTCAGGCATTTCTCCATCTTGTTCATTTTGAGAAATCAAAATCTTCTTCTTTCTGAAAAGCCCAATATTACTGCCGGAAAGATAGGTGGCGAGAAAAGCAGTAAACCCTCCTATAATAACAAGCCAGACCATTAGTCTAAACCAGGATTGTTGCCCCAAAGGTGTATCCGTTTTTTTATTATTTTCTTTTTTTTCGCTTTTCTTGCCAGCCTCATCTGCATACCAGAATTCATCTTCCTTTTTTAATTTTGATATCACTGTATCAGGAATATTTCTTTGTTGTGCTGGTCGCCACAAAGTATACCTGTCATCTTTCCTGATAAAAACATCTTCATCAGGTTCTTTATTTTCCTGTACTGTATCGATTACAATATCCGGCGCCAGCTCTTCTATAACATTGATTGAATCTGACGATGTTTGTGCAATTAATAAAGAAGATGAAGGCACTAAAAAGATCAGCAATAGTTTTAGCCCGATTACAACAGTTATATTTTTGAGATTGATTACCGGCACTTATACTTCCTCCTCATTTTGATGTAATGACATTTTTCTTCCTAGCCTGATCGGGTAAATAATAAAATACCAAATAACAAATAAAACGGAGAGAAAAAATATAGCGGTGGTTAAAATAGAAATATCGTTATATAACCTGGTAATAAATCCTTCAAAAAAAGCTGCCATCGCAAATACCGGGATCAGCCCTATCATTATTTTCACCCCATCTTTTGCACCTTGTTTAAATGCATCGATCCTCCTTATAGTTCCGGGAAAAAGAAAACTCTTACCCAACACCAATCCGGCGGCAGTTGAAATTATGAGAGCTGTTATTTCCAGTGTGCCATGTACAAATACCACTAACCAAAAATCGACGCCTAAACCTCTTGCTGTAAAAAATTGATCGAAAACACCTAGCATGATCGAATTTTTAATAGCGATATATAAGCAGGGAATTCCTGCAAATATTCCTGATACAAACATCAGAAAAGAAACTCTGATATTATGTATCATCAGATTCAACCAACTGAGAAATGGATTTCCATGTTCATATATGCCAAACGGATTTCCATTCGCAATATTCTCCTGGGTATGATCAACATAATCATCACCAAAAATACTGCGGGCTATTCCATCATCCTGATCAGAAACAAAAAACCCAATTACGAAAAAAACAAGAAAGAAAAGAAAAGAAAACAGTACAACTTTATGATGCTTTCGAATCGTTAAAGGCAGATCATATTTCCAGAAAGTAACTAGCCTGTTTGATTCTTCCTTTCTGTTTTTATAAATATCAAGATAGACCTTTGATGCCTGGGAGTTAATATATTCAGTTACTTTACCAGAAGGATAAAAAGTTTTTGCATAGGCAAGATCATCTACCAACTGGGTAAAATCTGCAGCCATTTCATCCGGATCATTTGATGGCATATGCTGATTTTTCATCCAGCGATCCTTATTTTTCTTAATAAAAAGGGCTTCTCTCACTTACCGATATTTAAGTTGTAAAATACTGTATTATTGGAGATAAATGAATCTTTCTGAAACGGATATTTTACATATGTCAAAATCAACCGAATATTGATCTTCTTGTTAACTATATTAACTGAATTTTATAAAAGCTTCCATACTAAAAACAATATTCCATACCTATAAAATCATATATTTATTTCAATGAGTTTTATATTCAATTTTATACTTTTCTGCTTTTCAATCGGAATCATTCATTCGGAATTCAAACAGGAAAGGCCTGAAATAAAGATCGTAAATGATCTGTTCCGGTTGAGAAATGAGCATAAAGCTGATTCCGCTGAACTATTCTTTGCAGATACGGTACAGGTATATATGAAATACATGAGAAATGTTCCCAAACAAAAAATTACTCAGAGTGATAAAAATTTCTGGAAAGCTCATCCAAAGAACAAATTTGAAATAACTGCACCGGTGCAAATAAGTGAGCTTAGCGGTATTACTATTGCCACCATTTATGGAAAAGAATATCTTGATGGAAAAGATTTCAAAAATGAAAAGATCGAAATTAAATTCAACAGAAAAAAGAAGATTATTTCTTACAGAGGTTTTAATATCACTAAATAATACTATTCATATATTTAATAAGATAAAAAATTATTAAATTGACTTATTAAGTAAACAACCTGCTAATGGCAGTAATTAAAGTACCTACAAATTTTAATATTGAAGTCGACTTTGAAGTACCGGAATTTTACCGTCGGCTTTTTTCCCTTATCATAGATGTACTGATAGAATATTTTTATCTGAGAATTGCCGGCGAAATTTATAGTTCAATTTCCAGTTACAGTAGTTTCGACAGGGACAGTCAATACAATATGCAGGCAATAGGACTTTTACTTTTACTTCCTGTTCTTTTATATCACCCGGTTATGGAAATAACAATGAACGGACAAAGCTTTGGTAAAAAGATAATGGGCATCCGGGTAGTTAATGAGATAGGTGGCCGGCCGGGTATCAGCCAGTTTTTGATCCGATGGCTTTTACGTATTTCTGATCTCTGGATAGCCGTATTGCTTTTTATCATGATCAGCAATCCTGATTTTTTGCGGGATGCAGAATCTACTTTTATCATTTTATCCGCTCTAGCTTTTTTAATAACTGATATAGTACTGGTTGTATCTTCTAAAAAGGGACAACGTATCGGTGATATACTTGCTAAGACGATATTGATCAGAACCAATCTGAAAGGCAATATAGAGGATACTATATTTATTGACATTGCAGATAACTATGTACCCTCTTACCCGCAGATAATGCATCTTAGCGATAAAGATATTAATGCCATAAAAAGTATATTGGAAACAGCTCGTAAAAGAGGTGATTATTCAATGGCAGAATCAGCCAGTATCAAAATAAAAAATCACCTCAATATAGTTTCAGGACTTTCTCCGTTTGACTTTCTGGATATACTTCTTAAAGATTACAATTATCTGTCAACAAAATAAAAAATGAGTTCCTGTTAGCAGAAACTCACTTCAATAATATTTATATAAATTATATCCCGGCTGCAATACCTGCAACTAATGCCAGCAGATAAATTGAGATTAAGATTATGGTAAATATCCCCATGAACTTAAACATCGATTTTAAGTTTTGAAAAGACATCGTAAGATTTGCCTGGTCATCTGAATCTAAAGCAGCTTTCATGTGGTTTGAGAAACGCAATAAATACAAACAAGGGAAAAAATATATTATTGCGATAATAATGTAAACTACTGCCATCATTGGCCCAAACCCTTTTAATGCAACACTATTATTACCTCCATAATCCCCGAAAGCCTTGTTTAATTCTGAAGTTTGAGTCGCTACAAAAATACCTGCAAGCACAATAAATACACACATAATAAAGCCGATGATAGCTAAAAACTTTCCCCACTTTGCAGACTCTCTAAGGAAAGATTTTGATTGAGAATCCATGTTTAATCCAAATATAGATTGCTCATTGTTTTGTTCCATGTTTAGTTGGTTTTGGTTGTGCTAAAAATAGATTATTCTTTAACAGTCACAAAAGAATTTTATATTATCAAATTAATATGCTCTGGCAAATAAAACTCTTTCTTTAGAAGGCTTCCCTGTTAATATACATTTCCCTTCCTCCTGTTTATTGTTTAACGGTATACATCGTATAGTTGCCTTTGTTTTTTCTTTTATTGCTTCTTCCGTTTCAGCAGTACCATCCCAATGGGCGGCGATAAAGCCTCCCTTTTCATCCAGCAACTTTTCAAATTCATCCCAACTATTGGCCGGAGTTATATGTTCGTCCAGGTAATCTTTTGCTTTGTTGAACATACCAGCTTGTATATCTGCCAGTAATATTTCCAGGTATTGGGCTATCCCTTCCAGCGGCACAACCCTTTTTTCTTTTGTATCCCTTCTGGCTACTTCCACCACATTCTTTTCCAGATCTCTTGTACCAATTGCAAGCCTGACAGGAACACCTTTCATTTCATATTCAGCAAATTTCCATCCTGGCCTTGCATTGTCATTATCATCATACTTAACCCTAATGCCCATTGCCTTTAATTCGCCAATGATCGCATTTACTTTTTCATCGATCATTGTTTTTTGTTCATCTCCTTTATAGATCGGAACGATCACTACCTGGAAAGGTGCAATTTTTGGTGGTAAGATCAACCCCTGGTCATCACTATGTGCCATTACCAATGCCCCAACTAATCTTGTGCTTACACCCCAACTGGTTGCCCATACATATTCCAATTGATTTTCTTTATTCGAAAATTTAACATCGAATGCTTTGGCAAAATTCTGCCCAAGAAAATGTGAAGTGCCTGCTTGCAATGCTTTACCATCCTGCATTAAACTTTCAATACAATAAGTTTCTTCAGCACCTGCAAATCGTTCGCCAGGAGTTTTTATTCCTTTAATAACTGGCAATGCCATGAAGTCTTCTACAAAAGTGGCATACACTCCAAGCATTTTCTCCGTTTCTTCAATGGCTTCATCACGGGTGGCATGTGCAGTATGTCCTTCCTGCCATAAGAATTCGGCAGTACGTAGAAACAAACGGGTTCTCATCTCCCATCGGACAACATTAGCCCATTGATTGATCAACAATGGAAGATCACGGTAAGATTGAACCCAGTCTTTATATGTGTTCCAGATAATTGTTTCTGATGTCGGACGAATGATCAGTTCTTCTTCCAGTTTAGCTTCCGGGTCCACAATTACACCTCCACCATCTGGATCATTCTTCAACCGGTAATGGGTAACCACTGCACATTCTTTGGCAAACCCTTCCACATGAGCAGCTTCTTTACTTAAAAAGCTTTTTGGAATGAACAGCGGAAAGTATGCATTCACATGCCCGGTATCTTTAAACATTTTATCTAATGCATCCCGCATATTTTCCCAAAGTGCAAAACCGTATGGTCTGATGACCATACAACCCCTAACAGCCGAATGATCGGCCAATTCACCTTTTACTACAAGGTCGTTATACCATTGCGAATAATCAGTTTCTCTAGATGTGATCTCCTTACTCATGTTTAAAAAAAGTTTAACGATTAACCAACCTTTAATCAATATTTAACAGGCCAGAAAACAATATTTAATTGAATGGCTAAATCTTTGCTGCTTAATTAGTAAGCAATTGTGCCCCTTCAAAAGTCGCACAAAAGTAGTAACTTCATTATTAACTCACTTAAACCATTTGCCATGAAATCAGCAATTTTACTTCTGGCTTTAACTGTAGTTGTTCTTAGCAGCTGTACAACTGCATATAATACTGGTCAAACCCCTGATGACGTCTATTATTCCCCTGCCCGACCACAGGATGAATATGTACAATCTGAAAAAAGGAATGACCGTAATTACCGATATTCTGATGACTATTATGAGGACCGCTATCTGCGGATGAAAGTGCAGAATCGTTATCGTTGGAGTGATCTGGATGATTGGTATGGATCAGAACGTCGTTACAGGTATACCGTTTATACCGGCTACAATTTATATAACAATCCATGGACACCACAGACCTACTGGAATAGTTATTACAACCCTTATTATTCTCATTGCTATACAACCGGTAATATTAAAACAACAGCTTATACTAAACCCAGAATATTTAATTTAAACACCTATACTTCCACAACGACAAATACCAGGAAGATAAACAGCAACAGCTTTAAGAATACCAGTAATACCTATTATGAAACCAGTACAAGAGACAGAAACAGTAATAGTAATTCCGGCAGTTTTCTGAGAAATATTTTCAATGGAAATAATTCTTCCTCTGGTTCAAAAGTCAATACCAGTAGTGGTAATTCATCAGGTAACAGTTCAGGATCATCTGGAAGCAGTGCACCGGTAAGAAAGTTTTAAACTTTTCTTAGTATGAACTTTTACTTGCCAATGTTATGGCCTGAGCAACCAATTCATTACATTTTAATTTATTAAATATGAGAAAAATATTTTTCCTGGTAGCTTTCTGTGCCTGCTGTACCGGTATCAATGCACAGGAACCGGCTGATGCACTTCGCTTTGCCTGGAATGCACCTAGCGGAACTGCCCGCCAACAAGCTATTGGAGGAGCGATGACTTCATTAGGAGGCGACCTTTCTGCAACATTTGTTAATCCTGCAGGACTTGGATTTTATAAAACCGGAGATTTTGTAATAACTCCGGGTTATAATCTTTTCAATACAAATGCAACTTATTATGGCCGCTCTGAAAAAGATAAAAGAAACAGCTTTTCTTTCGGAACAACAGGTTTTGTAATGGGTACAGAAACAAATGGCAGAAACAGAAGAAAATCCGGAGCCGCTTTTGCAATAGCTATCAACCGAACTGCAAGCTTCAGTAATAAGATATTGTACCGGGGACTAAACACTCAAAATTCATACTCACAAAAATTTCTGGAAGAAATAAATAACAATAATGTAAAGGATGCAAATGCTGTAGCAAGTAATTATCCTTTCGGAACAAGTCTTGCATTCAATACTTACTGGATCGATACGATCAACGGAGGCAGTTCCGGCAATTATCAATTCAAATCAAGAGCCACTATCGGAAACTTATTTCAGGAAAACGCTGTAACCAACTCAGGAGGTATTACAGAATTGGCACTGGCTTTTGCCGGTAATAAAAATGATAAATTTTATTTTGGAGGAACAATCGGAATTCCGTTTTTGAACTACAACAGAGAAAGTAGTTTTATAGAAGCAGATGCAAGTTCTAATACTACTAATAATTTTGACTTTGCATCTATTACTGAAAACCTGAATACGGTTGGTACAGGTATAAATTTGAAAATGGGAGTGATCTATAAACCACAGGAATATGTACGCCTGGGTTTGGCAATTCATACTCCAACTTTATATTCATTAACAGATAAATACAGTTCCTCAGTAACTACCGGAACTGAAAATTATAAAGGACTGCTCACTCAAAGCTCGGGAGATTTTACAGGAGGACAGGACGCTGAATTCAAGTATTGGCATATTACTCCTTACCGTATTATGGGCAGCGCCTCATATGTTTTAAGAGAGATTGAAGATGTAAGAAAACAAAAAGGTTTTTTAACCGCAGATATCGAATATGTAAATTACAAAGCATCTTCATTTACAACAGATCCCAATGGCGATAACAGCCAGGACACAAAAGATTATTTAAAAAAGCTGAACCAGGCAATTGATAATAGCTATAAGGGTACGTTCAATTTTAAGGCTGGTGGAGAACTGAAATTTACAACGATCATGGCAAGGCTTGGTGTTGCCTATTATGGCAATCCTTATAAGAATTTAGGTAATGGAGAAAAAGGAAACCGATTCTTATTAAGTGGTGGACTTGGATACAGGAACAAAGGAATTTTCATTGACCTTACATATGTACATACAATGGGTAAAGATATTCACTATGCCTACCGTTTACAAAATGCGGCATTTGCCGGTGCAAGCTTAAAACAAACCGGTGGCAATATTTTAGCTACAATAGGATTCAAAATTTAGTCGTGATCAAAAAAAGACTGCATTTAGGGGTATCAGAAATGATACCTTTTTCCATTTGTTTCAAAAAACATCCAATATTACCATCTGTCAAATTTTGAAATTAACGGAATTTTTAACGCTTATCTTCGCAAAAACAGAATTATGAAAAAGATATTATTCTTACTACTAAGTTTTGCTTTTGTTACTGTAAATGCACAAACTGTAGATGAAATTATTACGAAATATTCAGATGCAATTGGCGGGCTGGAAGCCTTTAATAAAGTTAAGACCATAAAAATGTCTGGTACAATCATTATGCAAGCTGGAGAAATTCCATTTACTACTGAGATCATTAATGGCAAAGCCGTAAGGTTAGATGCAGAATTTATGGGGCAAGCTATAGTTAACAGTTATAGCAATGGTATTGGATGGAAAATAAATCCATTTGGAGGAGCCACAACTGCCACTGATGTTACAGGAACTGAATTAAATGATCTTAAATCACAAACCAGTATTGCTAATAACCTGATGGATTATAAGAATCGTGGCCATAAAGTTGAATTAGCCGGAAACGAAATGGTTGATGGAGTAAATACATTCAAAATAAAGCTAACAGCAAAAGAAGATGACCGCATTACTTATTACTTTATTAATAGTACAGATTATTTATTGAGCAAATCAGTTACTTCAAGAGATATGCAGGGACAAGAAGTAGATGTGGAAACTTTTTATAAAGACCTAAAAGATATTGATGGCTTAAAATTCAGTATGAAAAGAAGCCAGGAAGTTGGCGGCCAGGAGTTTCAGTCATTTGTTATGTCAAAAATTGAACTGAACGTTCCTGTTGATGAAAAGATCTTTCAGAAATAATTCTGCCATAGAAAATCAATTCAAAGCAGCTATCCGGCTGCTTTTTTTATTTAGTTCCGAATACAGGTAATTCATTTTGAACGTTCAATTTACCGTTTTGCCTTTTCCACACATAACAGCTATTCCCGTTGGTGATAACCAAATAGTTTACAGGTATACTGATATTGTATCTTAACAATTGTTGTAAAACATCTTCTCCAAGTTTTACATTCATGGCCTTACACTCTACCATCATCCACGGCTGATGTTCCTTATCGTAAATCAAAACATCAAACCTCTTTTTCAGATCACCAAGTTTTAGTTCTTTTTCTACTGCGATCAATGAGGAAGGATAATCATTTACCTGAATTAAATATTGAATAAAATTCTGACGTACCCATTCTTCGGGAGAAAGAGCCACCCACCTTTTTCGAAGTACATCGAAGATCGATTCTTTGCCACCCTCTTCCTTAATTTTAAAATCTGTTTCCGGGTAGTTGATTTGTACCATGCTTCAAAAGTAATTGTTTAATTTGCACACATGAAGACAAGAGAAGAAATAGTAGAAAACTGGCTTCCACGATATACTGGTGAAAAGCTTGAAAATTTTGGTCGTTATATATTATTGACCAACTTCAGCAACTATGTAAACATGTTTGCTAAATGGCACAATGTTGAAGTTATTGGAGTAGGAAAACCAATGCAATGTGCCACTGCTGATAATATCAGTATCATCAATTTTGGAATGGGAAGCCCTACTGCTGCTACTATAATGGATTTATTATCCGCAATAGAACCTAAAGCAGTTTTATTTCTTGGAAAGTGTGGTGGATTAAAAAGAAGAAATAAACTGGGCGACCTGATATTACCGATAGCTGCTATCAGAGGTGAAGGAACTTCTAATGACTATTTCCCTCCTGAGGTACCAGCCTTACCTGCATTTGCCTTGCAAAAAGCAGTTTCTACAACGATCAGGGATTATGAGGTTGATTACTGGACAGGCACTGTTTACACAACTAATCGCCGTGTGTGGGAACATGATGAACCTTTCAAAGATTATTTACAACAAATAAGAGCTTATGCAATTGACATGGAAACAGCCACTGTTTTCACTGTCGGGTTCTATAATAAAATTCCAACAGGTGCTTTATTATTGGTAAGTGACCAACCAATGACACCAGAAGGTGTAAAAACAGAAGAAAGCGATAAAAATGTTACCGCTCAATTTGTAGAGAACCACATTAAAATCGGGATCGATTCATTAAAACAACTAATGAATGATGGCCTAACAGTACGGCATCTGAAATTTTAAAAACAGCATTCAATGGAGTCATTATTATCTATAAATAATCTTTCCATTGATTTTCATTCAGGCACTACACTAACTCATGCATTAAAAAATGTATCAGTTACCATTAACCGTGGTGAGATAGTGGCACTTGTCGGAGAATCCGGTTCCGGTAAATCAATTACTGCACTTTCTATTTTACAATTACTACCAACACCACCAGCCGAAATATCCTCCGGACAGATCTTCTTTTCTGAAGATGGTGAGCATTCTTTTGATTTATTAAAAAGAAATAGCAGTGAAATACAGAAGATCCGTGGTAATAAAATTGCCATGATCTTCCAGGAACCAATGACATCTCTCAACCCGGTATTGACCTGTGGCGATCAGGTAATTGAAGCAATTCTATTACATAATAAGATCAGTAAGAAAGATGCAAAACAAAAAGCTATTGAATGGTTTGAAAAAGTAAAGCTGCCAAATGCAGTTGCATTACTAAACCGTTATCCGCATCAATTAAGTGGTGGACAAAAACAGCGGGTAATGATAGCAATGGCTATGTGCAGTGAACCTGCTTTACTTATTTGTGATGAACCTACAACAGCACTGGATGTTACCGTTCAAAAAACGATCCTTTTATTATTGAAGGAATTACAACAGCAATCCATTATGGGTATTATTTTTATTACCCATGACCTTGGAGTAGTTGCCGAAATTGCCGACAAGGCAGTTGTAATGTATAAGGGAGAAGTAGTGGAACAAAATTCTGTGACCGAGATATTCTCAAATCCCCAACACCCTTACACAAAAGCCTTATTGGCTTGCAGACCAGTAAATCATAAAAGAGGAGAAAGATTGCCAATAGTTTCTGATTTTATGGAAGAAAAGATTCATCAAAATGAATATGCTTTTGCAAATGAAAAAAAACATCATATCTCAGATGAATATATGCTGAAAGTTGAAAATCTTTCTGTCTGGTTTCCATCAAAGAAATCTCTTTTCGGCAAATCACAAGGATTTACAAAAGCGGTCAATGATGTTAGTTTCAATTTATTTAAAGGAGAAACATTAGGATTAGTGGGTGAAAGCGGATGTGGTAAGACCACTTTGGGAAGAGCATTGCTAAGATTAATTGAACCTACTGCAGGAAAAATAATTTATAACAATATTGACCTGACCGCCAAAAAAAGAGATGAGTTAAGATCCCTAAGAAAAGAGATGCAGATCATTTTTCAAGACCCCTACTCGTCCCTTAATCCAAGGATCACTATCGGGTCTGCCATAGCTGAACCCATGAAAGTGCATGGTATGGGTTCATCTGAAAAAATAAGAAAGGAAAAAGTGAATGCCTTACTGGAAAAAGTTGATCTGAAACCAGAACATTTTAACCGCTACCCGCATGAATTCAGTGGAGGACAAAGGCAACGAATCGTTATTGCCAGAGCGTTAGCATTAAATCCTTCTTTCATTATTTGTGATGAATCAGTATCAGCTTTAGATGTTAGTGTTCAGGCCCAGGTATTGAATCTGCTGAATGATCTTAAAAAAGAATTCGGGTTTACTACGATCTTTATTTCACATGATCTGTCTGTAGTACGATATATCAGTGATCGGATAATGGTGATGAACAATGGAAGTATTGAGGAATCAGGTGATGCTGATTCTGTTTATTATCATCCAAGTTCAGAATATACAAAAAAGCTGATCGCTTCTATACCTAAAGGAATAATTACAAATTCTTAATAATCGTCTTCCTCATTATCTTTAAAAAAGTTTTTTGCACTCTTTCGCTGTGAATAGAGCAGTTTCTTTAACTCCAGCTTCAATTGATTCTCAATCGGTGTATCAGTTTTCAACCTTGTATCCAACAAGGCAGTGAATTTATTTTTATTTGTTTGAAAAGATGAAAAGATTGAAACAGTATTATCATTAGCAGTGGAATCATCAAATTCATACTGAAAAGGATCCTCCGGAACAAGACCAACTACTGCCAACTTCCAACTAACATCGTCTTTTTTAGCCTTGTATTTATAAAAGTAAATAAACCCATTTTTATTTTTATAAGATGTGCTGAGTTTGTCAATATAGACTATCGAATCCGGTTTATCATATAGTGCTTTGCCCAACAACTCACTTCTACCAAGATCAATATGATTATTATACTTTTTTGGAAAAATAGCTAACTTCTTTCTATCCTTTAGTTCAGTATATAATTCAAACCGATAATCATCAAGGGCAGCAAAATAATTTAGAATTGTATCAGGGTATGGCTTTTTATTTTCGATCAATAATAACAGTGTAGTGTATTTTAACTGCTTGTCATTTGATCGTAACATTTGTTGTATCAATGATTGTACCGGAGGATTCGTTTCCCAAAATGGCAGTAAAAGTGTTGCATATAAACTCAGATCATCATTTCCTTTATCTTTTTCATCATCCTCATCTGAAAGTGAAGTTGAATAATTATCGCTTTTACTTTCTTCTGCTTTTTCTATCGATCTCTTTTTTTCAGCAATAGATTGTTTCTTTAATTCTTGTTTGGCTTCAAGCAAAAATTTAGAAAAATAGGATTCATAATCTTTGGTATTTACAATACCGCTATCCACCATATTACCTAAAATCCGCATAATGCTGCTTTTATAGTCTTCGAGATTCAGCAATGGAAGCAGATCCTTTATAATCGTTTTAGTTAGTTGTAATGAGTCCAGTAATTCATCCAAAAAACGGCCATTATCAAATAAATATCCTGATCTGTATTTTTTTAACAGATCATATGTTCCATAATCATTGTAGTCGCTTTCCGGAAAATCAAGGACAGGTGGTTCATTATTAATGATCTCTTTAAATGTGTTATATGCATAAGCTGTTCTTTGTTGCAATAAACTTTCAAGAACAGCATATTGCAACTCTATCGTATCATCCAATGCATAGTAGATATCTTTCAGATAATTGGCAGCATCATTAGTTTTGATCTTATCCAGTTTATTGATAAATGCTTTCTTAGTTTCAAGATATTTCTTTTCATCCCAGTTAAGGCTGGCAATAGCTTTTTTCAAATCCGGAAGATCAGTTGAATCAATTTCAATATTCGCTATATACTTTACCGCCTTTTTATGTTGAACAGAATCAGCACTAAAAAAATCACTGAAAAATAGATCTGTTTTTTTAATGAAAGGATTAACCCCTTTAAGTGATTCCTCAGGTGAAAAACTATTATAGAATTCTTTGATAAAAGCACTGGGTTCTGTTAAGGTATCTGATTGTGTGATCAATGAAAAACCAACACCATTCTTATAAAAGGCCTTTGTCCAAAATGTTCTGCTACTTCCGGTATCTGAAACGATTTTTTCCCAAACTTTCATTTTATTTGGCAGCTCTGTTCTTTTCTTCATCCGAACGATCCATGAACTATCTGAATCAATTAATGACTCATTATCTTTTTCCATTATTAAACTGTCCTTCGAATAATAATACCTCGGCGACTTATAAAACGATACAAATATTTTTTCGCCGGTACTATCATTGCTGATCAATTTGGTCCGATAAATACCGTTTTCTAATAGATCTTTTTCAGTAACATTCTCATCTTCATTAAAATAACTGGTCGATTGCGGAATATTTAATTTTATCTTTTCTTCTACCGGATAAACAGGTGTTTTAACTGAAAAGTATAGTGAAGTATCATTTTGTTGCCTGGCATTACCATATACAAATGGTTTTATCTCGAATGAATTCAAAAATTTTTCCATTTGAATGGATTCCTTCTTTCCATATGCTATTAAAGTATAGTAATGTGGCCCTTGTATTAAGAACCTTGTATGAAAAACTCCCCCCTTCTTTTCTCTGTATTTTACATCTAATGCCGGATAGCCATTATAAATTACCTGTTTGCAGCTAATTTGTGAATCAATGAATTCAGAAGCCCTAAAACTTTCATCCATCAATTTCAGATCGAAAGAGTCTTCCTCTGCAAATCCATAATTATGGATACTTGATTTGATGATACGAAAAAAATTACCCGATGATTTATCTTCTGCCTCATATATCCAGCTGCCATCATTACCAATATAAGGTTCATGAGGCAGGTCTATTGCAAATCCCCCATAGGAGGGTGAGTATTTTTTCCAACTGTTATAAGATCCTGTTCCACTATTGTATTCTTTCAATCTAATACTGCCAAAGAATTTATCTGCTTCATCGCCATATTTTATATAATCACCGTTGCCACTCATTTTAAAAAAAATAATTTCAAAAGGCGTAACAAAAATATTATAGCGTTGCAGATCACCTCTGCGGGTTCTGCTTGTCAGATCAATTCCTTTGTAACCATTCTTGCTTATTGATTTCTTATCAATAATTTTTCCCGGAACATTCTCATATAAAAGACTATCAATTTTTTTTAATACCATATCCTCACTATGATTCCACATCCAGGCGTTTGTCATTATCCTCGTGTACATATAATAACTGCCATTGGCCATATCAGCATATTGCCACTGATCTAGTGATTCATCATCAGATATCTTATAAAAAGTGCCAGGTATATTAACTTTCAAAAAACTATCCCGTGAAGATTCAGTATGAAAAGAAACCAGAACCCTGATCCTGTCAATGATATCTTTTTGCCGGCTTGCCCTTTCACCCATTTTTATGGGTCTCATTTTGTATCCTTTGCTTCTTAATATTTCAATCACACCTCTATCACCCGGCAGGTGTGCCGCACCAACACCAACAAACAAAACTGAACCTGACTTTATGATGGAATCAATTGAACCAGCCTGGATCTCATTACGTTGATACAAAAATTTTTCATCAAAAGCTGCCGACACACTGTTGTATTTATTGATGGAATCCAATTGATCAAGATTGCCTGTACGGTAAGCTTCCTGTAATTTATCAGCAGAATAATCATCAGCCATATCATCATAACTTCTTTCCTTCTTGTTCTTATCTTTTGCAGCATCTTTATATGCTTCTGCCATCAATCGCATACTTTCACCATAATCTTCTACACCGGCAACTTTTTTACCCCACTTCTTTCCACATTGAAAAATATACATATCCAGATAAGTGTCTTCTTCAAAATCACTTGACTCATTTCCATAGCTCCGGTAAAGCAAACTGTTTATTGTTGAAGGATTACTGTATAAAGAATTTTCAATCTTATTGTAGTATTCATAAAATTTAAGTGTGTTAATTGTGAGGTAGTCATTGGGTAAAGAATTAAGAGCATTGAACAAAGAAAAACTACTGCTTAACCGGCTTCCAACAATTTCATATTTATTCATATCCTCCTGCCAGGTTTCCGGATTTGTTTCTAATGCAACCACCTGGGAATTTCTTAAGGCTATATAAAAAGAATCAGGAAGATTAAAAGCCAGTTTGCTACTTACATGCATAGTGCCGATGAGATAAGACGGCTTCTTAAGTCCATTACCTGTTATTTCCCAAAGCAGACTGGGATATTTCTTATTATTTATAACAGGCTGAGTCGCTGCTGAGAGAAAATAAAATGATATTAAGATTATAAAATAAATTCGTTTCATAAGTCGATATACTGAGAAAAATGATCGGGTTTTAGAGAATTTACAAATTTAAGATGCAATAGTGCATAAGAAAGCATAAAATATTTATGATTTTCAATGCTTTAGACAGCAACTTCTTGTGTATAAGAATATAAAAATTAAATAGGCTTTTGAGAATGAAAAGATTACCTTTGCCAACTTTAAATGCAGTAGCATTGACCAAACCCGGCGCCGTAAGGCCGGATTAGGAATATCCCGGCAACCCAGCCAGGTTTGTGTCAAGACTTAGATGATATAAACCCAAATACACATGAAGCTTTCACAATTCCGTTTCGACCTCCCTTTAAACCTTATTGCACAAAATCCAACAAAACGAAGAGAAGATGCCCGAATGATGGTTGTTAATCGTCATACCGGCGAGATCGAAAACAAGCATTTCCGTGATATCATCGATTATTTTGATGACAAGGATTGTTTTGTTGTAAATAACACCAAAGTATTTCCGGCAAGAATGTATGGTCGTAAAGAAAAAACTGGTGCAAAGATTGAAGTATTCCTTTTAAGGGAATTAAACAGACCTAACCGTTTATGGGATGTGATCGTTGACCCGGCCAGAAAGATCCGTGTAGGAAATAAACTATATTTTGGTGATCAGGAAGATCTGGTTGCAGAAGTAATAGATAATACAACAAGCCGTGGTCGTACAATTCGTTTTCTTTGGGAAGGTTCAGAAGAAGAATTCAGGGCACAATTGGAAAAATTAGGAGAAACTCCGCTTCCGAAATATATTAAACGCAAACCAGACGAGGAAGATAAAGAGAGATACCAGACTGTATATGCGAAACATGAAGGTGCTGTTGCAGCTCCAACTGCCGGTCTTCATTTTAGCCGGGAGTTGATCAAACGATTAGAAATAAAAGGGATTCGTTTTGCAGAAGTAACATTGCATACCGGTCTTGGCACTTTCCGTCCGATTGAAGTTGAAGATCTCAGTAAACATAAAATGGATGCTGAGTATTATCAAATTGATGAAAATGCTTGCAAAATAGTAAACCGTGCAAAAGAATATGGTCATCGTATCTGCTCTGTAGGTACAACAACCATGAGAGCAATGGAATCTTCTTTTACCGCAAAGAAATTATTAAAACCTTCTGAAGGCTGGACAAATATGTTCATTCATCCTCCTTATGAGTTTAATATAGCAGATTCATTAATCACCAATTTTCATTTGCCGAAAACTAGTTTACTGATCATGACCTGTGCATTTGCAGGATATGAACTAACTATGGAAGCTTATAAGAAAGCTATTAAAGATAAATATCGCTTCTTCAGTTATGGAGATGCTCTATTAGTTATCTAAAACTATTTAGTAAAGGAATTAAAAAAAGCCCCGCATTGCGAGGCTTTTCTTTTTTATTAAACTTATTTAAGCTTTTTGTTTTTTCTTAGGTGCTGCTTTTTTTGCCTTGGCCTTGGATTTAGTTTTCTTTAATGCTGCTTCTATCGCTGCACTAAGATTTGCAAATGTTGGTTTACCACTAACCATTTCATCATTTACAAAAAAAGCAGGAATATCTTTTACACCTCGGTTCCTTCCTTCTTTAATATCATCCTGTACCTGCCAGCCATAAACTCCGTTTACCAATTCATCAAGGAATTTTTTATTGTTTACACCAGCCTCTTTACTATATAATTTTAAACTGGTAGTACCAAGATTTCTACGATTAGCAAATAGTACATTGTGCATCTCCCAAAACTTCCCTTCCTGTCCGGCAGCTACAGCAGATTCACTTGCTTTTAAGCTGCGTTGATGTATCAGCGTTAATGGGAAGTGCCTGAACTGAAACCTGATCTTTCCTTCATAAGCTTCAAGCAATTGCTTTACTATCTCATTTACTTTGGCACACTCTTCACTCTCATATTCACCAAACTCAATAAGGGTGACCGGGGCATTAATATCCCCAACAAACATTTCCTCTGGTTCAATGATAATAACATCATCTTTTTTAAACGCCATTTTTTCTCCTTTTTATTATATCCTCTTCAGAATATTTTATTGTAATATAAATAACAAAATCCCGGCCAATAAGTTGAAAAACTGGCTTTTATGCCATTAAACTTTGTACCGGAAGCGATGAAGATAATATTTTTTACTACCCTACCAAATACGGTTATCCCATATTTCTTAACACAATCACATATCGCTGATATTCAATTATTTAACTAAAATAATTTTAATGCCTTAAAACTTGTAAAACAAACGCAATCAAAATATGAGGAACTACAAAATTGCCAGTGATAAATTAAGTTTACAACTCCTGCCAATAAGTCGGAAAGTTTGAAAAAACCACTTGGATATCCTTTACAAATGATAATATATAATATTGACATTTAACAAGTTAAGTTATTTTTTCAGAGGTTGGAAATGAATAATGATACTAAATGTTGATTCGTTGATCTAAAAAATGGCTCCTACTTTTACATCATCAAAGCAAAATCAAATTGCTTTTCTACAGGAAAACAAGATCCTGTAATTACATAACAACTACTTGCCCTTTTGTTTGTCCATTTTCAACTACAGTTTGCTGCCTGATATTTTTTTGAACACTTTTTTTAACCCTATCTGAACGTTTTAAACCGGGCAGACTAAAACACTTATTATTATGAAAAAGATCTTTTTAAACAACCGCTTAATTGCAATTGCATTTATTACACTCTTTTCAATTGGAACTGTAACATCTGTAATGGCCAGTAATTATGATTTTGAAGTACCTGTAGTATTAAAATACATCGGACATGTGAAAAATCAACCGATGTTTGAATTGAAATTTTACGGTAATGCTGAACAGAATAGTTTTACAATATTTGTTAAAGATGAATATGGCAATGTCCTTTACCGTGAAAATATTAAAGGAGAGACATTTTCAAAAAAATTCACTTTCATAGAAGAAGAGTTAGGTGACATCAGACTCAATTTTGAAGTATTCTGTAATAACACTAAAAAGTCAGCTTACTTTGAGGTCAACAGAAATGATCAAATAGTTAAAGACTATTCTGTAGCAATA
Organism: Chitinophagaceae bacterium; assembly: GCA_024643645.1. Taxonomy (GTDB): domain Bacteria; phylum Bacteroidota; class Bacteroidia; order Chitinophagales; family Chitinophagaceae; genus JJ008. The sequence goes on from JAHEMN010000021.1 coordinate 33,271, forward strand.
ATAAAATAATTAAAACCCATTAAAAACAAAGAAAAAAGCAACACTGGAAATTCCGGTGTTGCTTTTGTTTTAGCATAGCAGACTTTTATGCTTAGTTATATTAAAATTAATTCTTTGAATAATTTTTTGGCAAAAGATTCAGTTCATCCAATAATCCAGCTGCTACTCCTTTACCTGGAGTCAAATTACGTATCTCCATAATCTTATCACTACGTAACACTATTTCAACAGATGTAACTATTTTATTTATTTTTTTACCTGTCTTTTTTAAGCTTTTCCAACCTTTTTTCAGTGCAGGCATTGTTTGGCTATGTGTTCCTTTAATTTTGATCTTGGCTTTAAAAGTTTCTCCATCAGACGTCAGATCTACGATCTCAAATTTAGCATCCGGCATTCCCTCTTTTATTCTGCGATATATATCAAGATACTCATCACCGCTAACTTCTTTCATCAGGATCACAGAACTAAACTTTCCATCAAGACATTCCTGTGCTTCTTCAAATCTATCTTTTCCAATAGCATTAAATACATTCAGAATTACATCGTAATCCTGATAATTCATAACATTCATCATATATAATTATTTTTTAAGTGAAAAATGGGGCGGAATTACCGCAGATTAGTCAGATAATACGAAAAATATCGTTACAATCCAAATAAAAGTTCTTTCTTAATCCTAATTTTTATTAACAAGTTTTTGATTACCAAAGTATTACAA
>JAHEMN010000127.1 GCA_024643645.1 Chitinophagaceae bacterium
GGCAACCTGAATGTAATGGGCAATTATGGCTGGTATAAAATAGCTGCAGGAGAAGTAAAAGAAGCAATTCCTTATTGTAGGGCTGCATATGAAGGAAGCCCAGGCAGTGTTGCCTTTACAGTAAATTATGGTCATACATTCTTATTAACCGGAAATCTAGACAGTGCCCGGTATTATTATCAAAAAACATTAGAGAACTGTTCTACTCCTGCTGATTATTATGAAGGACCTAAAACGGATTTCGATCTCTTCTTTAAAAAAGGATGGGAACGGAAGAATGTTGCTGAAATGGCAGACTGGATGGAACAACAATTCAATGAAAAATACCTGGCAATTACAAATGGAAATGATGTATGGAACGAGGCAAAAAAAGAATATGATAAAAAAAATTATATAAGAGCCGTATCCAAATGGATAGAATATATTTCACTCAGTAAAACTTTGAAGGAACCACCACTTTCGTCTATACATAATGCTTATAACTGGATTGGATCTTCTTATTCCCGTGCAAAAGAATATGACAGTGCACAGTATTATTATACGATTGCTATGAAAATGGCAAGAGATACTTTAGTTTTTCAAAGAAACCAGGCCACTACAAAAGATAATGATGATTTAGTCAGTGATTTTGAAAGACTGTATAACCTTTCAGTTACAATGAAGAATAAAGCCAATGCAGATCAATACAAAATGCTACTGGATGCCGAAATACAAAAAGTCACAGAACTTTTTACCAATCCCTCTCTTCACCTGATCGCTTTAGGAGGGTTTGGATCATTTTCTTCAACAAAAGATCTTAAAACTGCAGAGTTCATGTTCAACAGTTTTTCAACATTGAAGAATGAAACAACTAAAGCAGGTTACATACAATTGCTGAACGGCCAAAATCTTACCCGTGATAAGCTGATCAATAATTTGGAGGAGCTGAGGTCAAAATCTAAACCAGAAGATATTTTCATTTTTTACTATGCTGGCAACACTACAACATCTAACAATCAAGCCTATCTCAATTTTAATGAAAAGGATTCTTTACTGGGAAGGATATCTGTTCTTGAATTCATGAATGCGATAGATCTGATCTATGCAAATAAAAAAATGATCATTTCAGATAAACCAACATCCCCTTTATTATCTCTTATTACTTCCACCTATAGCAATGTAGGTAAAAATGCTTCTGAAATAATTTTCCTATCTCCTGGTATTGAGACACCGGAACAGGATAATGGAATTTCACTTTTCAGTAACCAGTTGGCAGTTTCTTTAAAAGAATTACAACAAAAAGAAAAATTTTCTGCCAAGGATTTTGTTGATAAAGCATCATTTACTTTAGGAAGAGGTCAGTATTATTTTCCGGTTCTCTCTTTTAGTTTTGGCAAAGACTTTTTACTGTTTGAAAATAAAACATCTGCAACTCCAAAGGACAATAACGTTGTAATTACAAATAGCCGTGGCCTTGATCTGGGAAATTCAGAAAATACAGATATAGAAAATGCATCAGGCCCACAAAAAAACTATGCATTACTTTTTGCAACAGATGAATATAAAGACCTTGGGTTTAACAAATTGGTAAATCCAATTTATGATGCAAGAGCTCTTGCTAAATTATTAAAAGAAGAATTTGGATTTGAAACTACGCTGGTTACCAATCCAACACTTGATCAGATGGAAACTGTATTAAGTAATTTCAGGGATAAAATTAATTATGGCCCAAATGATCAGTTATTCATTTTTTTTGCGGGACATGGCCTTTACTACGAAAAAATAAAAATGGGCTTCCTTGTTGCAACAGATTCGAAAGTAGATGATCAGAATTATAAAACGTATCTATCCTATAATGATCTTGGCAGCAAGTATTTAAAGAATATTAATTGCAACCGCATTTTTATAACACTTGATGCCTGTTTTGCTGGTTCCTTCTTTGACAACAGCAGTTTTCGTGGCGGATCAACAGAAGCAGATGCTAAAAACCTTGCAACCTTGAAAAGACTAGCAACCAAACAACGTTTTTATAAAGGCATTTCATCTGGAGGCAAACAATATGTAGAAGATGGTAAGCCTGGGCAACATTCACCTTTTGCCAGCAAATTCATTGAAGTGCTGACTCAAAAAGCCTTAAATAAAAATTTTGTTACAGCGGATGAGATCATTGGTGAAATAAAAAGCAATCCTCCTGGCGCTACAGCTGTATGCGAAGGAAAATTTCATTACAGTGATCCGCAAAGTCATTTCATTTTTGAATGGAAAAACAATCAGAAAGTTTCAGATGTGAAAAAAGACAAGCTCAAGCTTAACTAATTCATATCAGACAATTTTATCTTTCGTCAATTCATGATTAACTGTTCGCCAGATTCCTAATGGATTTTCATTTTTTAATTCATCCGGTAATAACTTATTATCCCAATTCTGAAAAGAAAGTGGTCGTACAAATCTTTTTATCGCATCCGGGCCAACAGCAGTAAATCTTGAATCTGTTGTTGCAGGAAAAGGACCGCCATGCTGCATAGATTCACAAACTTCAACACCCGTTGGAACAGCATTTAAAATAAATCGTCCGCAAATATTTTTAACAGCATCTATCAAGACTGTATTTTCATTAATATCATTCACTGTTCCCATTATAGTTGCTGTTAGTTGACCTTCAATTTGCCTTGTCACATTCAACATTTCCTGCAAGTCTTTACATTTTATGATGAGGGAATAAGGACCAAATACTTCCTGATGTAAAAAAGGATTATTAATAAAAGCTGCAGCTGTTGCAGTTGCAATTGTTGGCACACCCTGGTACATTAAAGGCTCTGCCTCAGCCACAGCAACCGTTTCAACATCAGGTTGCGATAAACTATTGGCTCTTTTTTCTATATAATTTTTAAATATTCCGGAGTTAAGCATTTCTGCAGGAGCTGCTTTTTTTATTTCTTCAGATAATGATGCCATGAATTTTTGAAGATCATCATTGTCGATACCGATGATCAATCCGGGATTTGTACAAAACTGTCCAACACCCAATGTAATCGAACCGGCATACATTTGAGCAATTTCTGTTGCTGATGTTTTCATTTTCTCCGGTAATAAAAAAACAGGATTGATACTGCTCATTTCTGCAAATACCGGAATTGGTTCTTTACGTTGATTTGCAGCGTCGAATAATGCTTTTCCTCCCCTTAATGATCCTGTAAACCCTACTGCTTTTGTATATGGGTGTTCTACCAATGCTTTTCCAACTTCAAATGAAGCTCCATGTAAATGTGCAAAAATTCCAACCGGCATATAAGAATTTGCTGCTGCTTTTGAAATTGCAGTAGCTACCATCTCACTAGTTTTGGCATGTTCAGGATGAGCTTTTACAATAACCGGACATCCGGCAGCAAATGCACTGGCCGTATCACCACCGGCAGTAGAATAAGCAAAGGGAAAATTAGCAGCTCCAAAAACAACAACTGGCCCGAGCGGCACCAGCATTTTACGGATATCCGGTTTGGGAGGAGTATTATCTGCAACCGCAGTATTGATCCTTGCTTCCAGCCAATCACCTTTTTCACAAGCCGCAGCATAAGATGTTAATTGATACATTGTTCTTGCTCTTTCATTTCTCAATCTTGCAATTGGCAAGTTTGTTTCACTCTTTGCCACTTCCAGCAATTCATCTCCGCAAGCTTCCAGTTCCTTTGCAATAGACCGCATGAAACCAGCCCTTTGCTTTAAACTCATTTTACGATATATATGAAAAGCATTCCATGCTTGTGTCATTACATTATCAACTTCGCTGATGGTGGCGTCTTGAAAACTCATACTTTATAAATGTTATTTGTGTAAATATTTATTTTTTTGGAATATAGTCAAAAATACATTTAATAGAATTGCATAATAGCTTAATAACTTCTTCAACTATTTTTTGTCATAATAATAATTTCAACTTTCTTTATAAAGAGTAACTTAATCTGTATAAATCTTTACAAACCTATGTATACACTTTTTATTTATTTTTTTAGCCCGTCTAAATACCTTAACTTAAATGACATGGCAGTATTAGCACCCATTGTCTAAATCATTCAAAATCAACAATATACAAATTACAATTTTACCCCCATTTATTTTTTATGAGTCTAAATGTGATCAGTTTGGAAAAAAAAACGTCCAGCTTTCTGAAAGCTGAAGAATTACTAAACAGAAGAAAAGCTGTTGTAAGTAATGGAGTTGGCATTTATAGTCCCACTACAGTAGATCATGCACACGATGGAATTATCATTGATGTTGATGGAAAAGAATTCATTGACTTTGGAGGAGGTATTGGCGTTTTGAATGCAGGGCATTGTCCCGAACCAGTAGTAAAAGCAATTCAGCAACAAGCTGAAAAATTAATTCACTCTTGTTTTCATGTTTCAACATATGAACTGTATGTTGAACTATGCGAAAAACTAGCTTCAATATTTCCGCATGGGGATGAAACAAAAGTAATGCTGACAAATTCAGGTGCTGAATCAGTGGAAAATGCAATTAAGATCGCCAGGCAGGCAACAAAACGATCTGCAATCATTTGTTATACCGAAGCATTTCATGGCAGATCATTAATGGCAATGACATTGACCTCAAAGATCAAGTATAAAACAAATTGCGGTCCTTTTGCTCCTGAAGTTTATCGCTTACCATTTCCTGATTATTTCCATTATGGAAAAGGATTGACTGAAGATGAATTTATTGATCAGGAATTACAAAGATTGAATAATGCTTCAAAATCAATGATAGATCCTGAAAATGTTGCTGCGATCATTATAGAACTAGTACAGGGTGAAGGTGGTTTTAACGTTGCTCCTCCACGTTATATTGAAGGACTTCGAAAATTTTGCGATGAAAATGGCATTGTGTTGATCTTTGATGAAGTGCAGAGTGGTTTTTGCCGTACCGGTAAATGGGGCGCATTAAATCACTATAGTGTAACACCTGATATATCTACCTGGGCCAAATCAATGGGATCGGGTATGCCAATCGGTGCAGTGATCGGCAAGAAAGAAATCATGGATGGTGCTGCTCCCGGAACTATTGGCGGTACTTATCTCGGTAATCCTGTATGTTGTGCCGCAGCCTTAGCTACCCTTGCATTTATGGAGTCAGAAAATCTGAATGATAGAGCAATGGAGATAAGCCGAATTGTTGCAAAGCAGTTTGCAAAAATGAAAGAGGAACACCCATGTATTGGAGATATAAGAGGACTGGGTGCAATGCAAGCTATAGAGTTTATAAAAAATAATGACCCCTATCAACCAGATGGTGAATTGGTCAGCAAATTAGTAAAAGCTTGCATAGACCGGGGATTGATCTTAATAAGTGCTGGTACAAATGGAAATGTGGTACGTTTATTAAGTCCATTAGTTATATCTGATGAATTACTTATTAAAGGAATCACTATTATAGAAGAAGAATTACAAAAATTAAACAAATAAAAAATATGAAGCCATTTTCAATAGCAGGGATTCAGATGCATGTAGCAGCAGGTTACAGTAATGTACCTATGATGAAACATAAAATTGAAGTATTGACTTCTGTATATCCATGGGTACAGATGGTAGTATTCAGTGAACTAAGTCCTTTCGGTCCGTTAACATTGCATGCACAGCCTTTTCCTAATAATGTGGAATCAGAATTTTGTGCTATTGCAAAAAAACATGGTATCTGGTTAATTCCGGGAACGATGTTTCAGAAAAAAGCGAATGGGATTTTCAATACAGCTACAGTTATTAATCCTGATGGTGAAATTGTAGGTAGGTATGATAAACTATTTCCTTTCTATCCATATGAAACAGGAGTATCAGGTGGTGATGATTTTTTAATTTTTGATGTACCCGATGTAGGCCGTTTTGGTGTGTCAATCTGTTATGATATGTGGTTCCCTGAAACTTCAAGAACGCTTGCAGCACAGGGAGTAGAAGTTATTCTTCACCCTACCCTAACCGGTACCATTGACAGAGATATTGAATTATCTATTGTACAGGCTACTGCAGCTATCAATCAATGTTACATTTTTGATATTAATGGATTGGGTGATGGTGGCACCGGCAGATCAATTGTATGCGGACCCGATGGAAGGGTATTATACCAGGCCAGTACAGGCGATGAAATGATCCCGATTGAAGTAGATATGGAAAGAGTTCAGCGAAGCAGGGAGAATGGAATACTAAGACTTGGGCAACCATTAAAAAGTTTCAGGGACAGAAAGATCAACTTCTCTATTTATCAGCAAAATCCGGAATACCTGAATACACTTGGGCCATTGATTAAACCAACCCGGATGAATTTACAAAAAATTGAAGAAGTATTACAGGAAAACATACCGACACCTATATAGATAAAAGCAATAGTACTTTTCACTAAACCGATTGTTAACTAAATGAATATAATGAGGAATAAAAATAACATCACTTTATCGAGCCACGAATTTTATAATGTTAATCAATTCAGGATGAAAACCTGGTCTTTTTTGAAAATTCAAACTTATGATCTGACCCATAAGGAAAAAGACAATCCCGAAATCAGGAAGGAAATCGAGAAAGGAATAAAAACATTAAAATCAATAGAACTATACTGGGCTTTTCCAGGAGTAGAAGCGATCAATAACTTGTTACTTCTATTCAGACAGAATGAGCTAATCCTGCTTTCCAAAGCGATTGCAGATATCAACAGATTATTGGTAAGTGAAGATTATAGACATAACCCGGCTACGATACAGAGTTTAAGTTATTTTCAATCCAAAAAAGACGATCTTGCTTCAACTAAAAAACAAAAGAAACATTACTTCGAAGTCCTATTTACAGATACATTATCTCATAAAGAAGAATTGGGTTTAAAAGAAAAACTTATTGAGATCCGGGGCGAGAAAGAGGAATTCATTTACAATACACTTTTTGCAAAATCATATCAGGATACGTTAATCGCATTATTATTTAACCCCAATATTCAGGCTTGCGTAATACGTTATGGTGTGTTATTTGAATCCAATAATATTTCAAATTATATCAAACCATTTATTGCACAGATCCTGAACCTGGAACATGAATCAGACTCTGATAAGACATTGGGTGTACAACTAGGTGAAGCAATCAGAAAAATAAGACCGGAACTTGATATCTATTATGTAACGGATACTCCTATCAGTGGTTTATCAGATAGTGCTTTGCAAAACTTCAAACGTATTTTTTACAGAAAAGAAGATTTGCAGGAATTGCACTTGAGTATTCTAATGGGTATTAAAGAAAGATATGAAACACCTTTTTATACCGCTTTAAAAGATTATAGCAGAAAACCAACTGGTGTATTTCATGCAATGCCGGTATCCAGAGGAAACTCTGTTTTTAAATCAAACTGGATAGAAGATTTTGGTGATTTTTATGGCCGAAACCTATTTTTAGCAGAAACATCTTCTACCACTGGCGGACTTGATTCATTATTGCAACCTACAGGACCATTGAAAAAAGCACAGCAACTTGCTGCTAAAGCTTTCGGATCTCGTTATACTTTTTTTGCAACTAATGGTACTTCCACATCAAATAAAATTGTATTGCAGGCTTTGATTGAACCGGATGACCTGGTATTGATTGACAGGGATTGTCATAAATCTCATCACTACGGAATGGTACTCGCTGGTGCCAATGTTGTTTATCTTGACTCTTATCCTTTGATACATTATTCGATGTATGGAGCAGTTCCGTTACAAACCATAAAAGAGAAATTACTTCTGTTGAAAAATGCAGGAAGATTAGATAAAGTAAAAATGATAATCCTGACGAATTGTACGTTTGATGGATTGGTGTACAATGTTGAAAAAGTGATGAGTGAGATTCTTGCGATAAAACCAGATATGATCTTCCTTTGGGATGAAGCATGGTTTGCTTTTGCAGCATTTACAAACACATACAAGCAACGTACTGCTATGTTTGTTGCAGCTAAGCTTTTGAAAAAATTCAAGACTCCTGAATATATAGCCGAATATAAAAAAGCATATACTGCGTTAGCCAAAAAACAGAAAGGAGATATCATTGTACCGGGAATGCCGGATCCTGAGAAAGTAAAAATAAGAGTGTACTCAACTCAATCAACTCATAAAACACTTTCTTCATTCAGACAAGGATCGATGATCCATATTTATGATGAACAATTTGAAAAGAAAACAGAAGGCAGTTTTCATGAAGCATACATGACACATACTTCCACTTCAGCCAATTATCAGATCCTGGCTTCACTGGATGTAGGAAGAAGACAAGTGATGTTTGAAGGTTATGAACTGGTAGAAAAGAGTATTGAAATGGCAATGCTCATACGGGGAAAGATCAACGATCATCCAAAACTCAAAAAATACTTTTCCGTACTGACAATAAAAGATCTGATACCTAACACTTACCGTCCCTCCGGGCAGGAAGAATATTATAATACTGAAACAGGCTGGAAGAGACTGGAAAATGCATGGCAAAATGATGAGTTTGTACTCGACCCAACAAAAATTAATTTATATATAGGAAAAACAGGAGTTGATGGTGATACATTTAAGAATAAATTCCTGATGGATCAGTTTAGTATTCAAATAAACAAAACCTCCAGGAACACCGTTTTGTTAATGACCAATATTGGAACTACACGTAGCTCGGTAAGTTATCTTATCAGCGTATTACTTAAAATAGCTGACCA
>JAHEMN010000128.1 GCA_024643645.1 Chitinophagaceae bacterium
AATAGGCTTACGGAATCGTTTAATCAGATGTCTGCAAAAAACCTCATTACAAATACGAATAGCAATACTGCCATCTTTACTTGTAAGATTTTCTGCAAATCCTATGGCGCCATCATAAATTACTGTTGTTGGTTTATTAGTAGTTTCTAAATAATCAAACACCTGAAGATCCGGAGCAGCTACATATTTTAACACATCTCTTTCATCAGCCAGTAAAACGATCATTGCTTTATTATCCGGACGTTGTTTTAAATAATAAATTTTTTCTACCGCTTCAGCATTTGTTGCATCACAACCAATTCCCCATACCGTATCTGTTGGGTAAAGTATCAAACCGCCACCCTGTAATATTCTTAGACATTCTTCAATATCTTTTTCAAAATTTACCATACACTTTTATATATATTCATCAAATTAGCTGCATAAATTTCAGGGGTGGATTTTAATGCCTGTACCCACCCTTTTTCTTTCATTGATCTTACAAGTTCATTATCATTGTATATCTTCTTCATTCCTACCGCCATTTCTTCCGGACTGTTTGGATCTACATAATAAGCAGCATCTCCACCTACTTCTGGCAAACAAGAAACATTGGAAGTAATGACTGGCACTTTACTCCACATTGCTTCCAGAACAGGGGCCCCAAAGCCCTCAAAAAATGAAGGATAGATCATTGCAATGGATAATTGATATATAGCTGCTAGAGTTTCCGGATTACGGAATTCCGGATCATTTTTAACTTTTTCACTTTCAGATAAAAAAATGATGTACTTCTCCAGGTTATTTGATGCTACAAATTCTTTTACTATTTGTTTATACTTACCTCCTTCTCCAATTACAACAAGCGGAATATCTGTTTCTTTTTTCAGCAACAACATGGCCTTACATACATTCAAAAGATTTTTTCGTTCTATAATTGAACCCACTGATAAAAAAAATTCTTTTGGTAGCCCATATTTTTTAGCGATTCTTTGTTTTTCACCTTCAGAAGCCTGTACAGCGAAAGCAGGATTACAACTTTGAAGACAAACAACAACTTTATCTTCCGGCACTTTATAAAATTCAATAATATCCCTTTTAGTTTGTTCACTTATAGCAATTACTTTATCAGCATGTTTACATGCATAACGGAATTTTTTAGAATAAATTTTTACATCGATAGGATTATACTGCTCAGGAAAACGTTCATGAATCAAGTCATGAATTGTTACAACTGATTTAATACCAGCTTTATCAATTCCAATCGGAATTTCATGACTGGGGCCATGATACAGATCGATCTTATATTTTTTGATATCTTTTGTAACCCAATTGCTGCGCCATAATGAAGAAAATAATTTATTGATTAACCCTTCTGGTAAAACCTGGTGAATATTATCAGAATTAAAATCAAATTTTTCGGAATATTTAGGATTGAATAAATAATAATTATGCTCGGGATATTGTTTCGATAAAAGGCCGATCAATGTACGACTGTAATACCCAAGCCCTGTTGTATTATGATATGCTCTTTTTGCATCATAGCCTATGTTCATAGCGACAAAGGTGCGGAATATTTTTGGTGAAATTTGAAAGGAGAACTATGAATTTGATCTTGCATCCTAAAATATATAAACAATATACATTTCACTATTTTCGCAAAAATTAAAGAAATGAATCAATTGATATTAGAAGCATGGGCAAACAGGGATTTACTAAAGGACAATAAATATAGTGATGCCGTAAGGGCAGTGATAGAGGAAGTTGATAAAGGAAGACTTAGAGTAGCTTCCCCTACAGATAATGGCTGGGTTGTAAATGAATGGGTGAAACAAGCTATTTTAATGTACTTCGGTATTCAACAAATGCAAACATGGGATATTGAGCCTTTTGAATTCTATGACAAAATGTTGTTGAAGAAAAACTATAAAGATCTGGGTGTAAGGGCTGTGCCTCATGCTGTAGCAAGATATGGTGCTTTTCTTGGGAAAAATGTAGTACTGATGCCTTCTTATGTAAACATTGGTGCATATGTAGATGAAGGATCAATGGTTGATACATGGGCAACAGTTGGTAGCTGTGCTCAAATAGGAAAAGGTGTTCACCTAAGTGGTGGCGTTGGCATTGGTGGTGTGCTGGAACCATTACAAGCTTCTCCTGTAATAGTTGAAGACGGATGCTTTATTGGCAGCCGTTGTATTGTTGTTGAGGGAGTGATTGTAGAAAAAGAAGCGGTTTTGGGAGCTAATGTTGTATTAACACAATCTACCAAGATCATAGATGTAAGTGGTGATAAACCTATTGAAATGAAAGGAAGAGTACCCGCAAGAAGTGTTGTGATCCCCGGTTCTTATACAAAAAAATTTCCTGCTGGTGATTTTGGCGTTGGCTGTGCACTAATAATTGGTCAGCGAAAACCAAGTACTGATTTAAAGACAAGCTTGAATGATGCGTTGCGAGACTTTAATGTGAGTGTGTAAATTACTTTTTAGAAATACTCATTTAAAAGATTGAGATAACCCTACCACTAGAATAGACTGAACTGAAAAAGTGTTTTCATAAAAGATTACTGCATTCGCTTTATTTAGCATTTATTACAATTCAAAAGAATTATTCTATAAACCTGAAATAGTTCTTGCCTATACTTACTACATATTTTTAATCGCTGTAGGTGCTATTTAAAATAGGAATGGATTATTAAATAGATTACCTTGGGTGAAGTGAAAAAAATATTTGTAAGCTACTCCCTTCTGTTACTTGGCTATTGCACATACGCACAGGTCAATCTCGATTCTTTAATGGGTATCTGGAATGATAAAACGAAGGCCGATACCACCCGCCTGGATGCTATCAGTTATCTATGCCAGAATTTTTGGCAAACCCACCCGGACTCTACATTAGTGCTGGCGGAATCAATGCTTGATATGGCAAAAGAAAAAGGCTTGAAAAGATACCAGGCTGATGCCATGTGGGTACAAGCAGGTCCGTATTTTATATTGGGAGATATTAAAAAATCAACTGGGATAGTTATGCTCAGTTTGAAATTGTCTGAAGAAATAGGATACCCCTTGGGGATAGCCCAGGCTAATTCAGGGCTAGGAATGATTGCTGACGGACAAAGCGATTTCGAATTGGCCCTTAATCATTACAACAAGGCATTATCGATTTCTGAAGAATTGAATACCAAATTAAAAAATGGTGACCGGGTGATGGGGGTGTCAGATTATAAAAAAGTAACTGAGAGTTTAGGGGGTATAAATACCAATATTGCTATTACCTACTTTAAGATGAATGTTTTATATAAATCCATTGAATATTTTGTACGATCACTAAAATACAATGAAGAAATTGGAAAGAAATCTGACATCGCCGGAACCCTTAATAATATCGCAAGTATATATATGATGTCAGGCGATACGACAATGGCTATTGATTATTTTCAACGATCGTTGATAATTGCTGAAGAAGTCGGGAGCAAATATGTAATGTCCGCAAATTTGCAGAACATGGGTAACATCAATTTAGGTAAGAAAGACTACAATAAAGCCTTTGATAACTTTTCCCGTGCATTAAAACTAAATGAAGAAGTTGGTGATCAATATCGAATTGCACAAGCTATGAATGGTCTTGGCGTCACCTTCTATGAAAAAGAAGACTATGCAAAAGCCACTGAATACCTTGATAAGGCCTCAGCCATTTTTGAATCAATGGGAGTGAAAAGTATTTTTGCAGCAATCTTAATTCAAAAAGGCTTTGTATACTTTAAGCAAGACGAATTCAACAAAGCCATTCAATTTTGTAAAAAAGGGTTGGCACTAGTTGAAGCCATAAAAGAATTTGATGTAAAACGAAATGCCTGTAATTGCTTATACCAGGTGTACAAAGCTACCAAACAGGAAAGCAAAGCCCTGGAATTTCATGAAAAATTTACTTCGCTAAACGACAGTCTTAACCAGAATGAAACGGGCAAAAAACTCCAGCGGATGGAATTTTCCAAAGAGAAACTGGCCGACAGCCTGGTGCAGGAAGAGACAAAGCTGAAAGTAAAGATGGCTTATGAAAAAGATATCAACAAGAAGAAAAACACCCGAAATGTTTTTCTTGGCCTGGGAGTAATGCTTTTTATTATGGCTAGTGGATTATGGAACAGATTACGGTTTACCCGGAAATCAAAGGCTGTATTACAAATCGAAAAAGACCGCTCAGAGAGTTTATTACTCAATATACTCCCCACCGAAGTAGCTGAAGAACTGAAAGCAACCGGTACCGCAAATGCCAAACAGTTTGACCATGTAACGGTAATGTTTACAGATTTCAAAGGCTTTACGCAGATCTCAGAAAAACTTTCCCCTACTGAACTGGTGGCTGAAATTCATACCTGTTTCAAAGCCTTCGATAACATTATAGGCAGACATAATATTGAAAAGATAAAAACGATTGGGGATTCCTATATGTGTGTTGGAGGCTTACCTGTCAGCAATACAACCCATGCTGAAGACATCGTACGGGCCGCACTGGAGATTCAGCAATTCATGGAGCAGCAAGCCAAACAAAAGGCAGCAGCGGGAAAAGAAATTTTTGAATTACGAATCGGTATTAATTCCGGCCAAGTGGTAGCCGGTATAGTCGGGGTAAAAAAATTCGCTTATGATATCTGGGGCGATACTGTAAATATTGCTTCCCGCATGGAATCATCCGGCGAAGCAGGGAAAGTAAACATCAGTGAAAGTACTTATGAATTAGTAAAAGACAAATTCACTTGTGTTCACCGTGGTAAAATCGAGGCGAAAAACAAAGGAGATATTGATATGTATTTTGTTGAAAGTATATTATAGCATGAGAAACATTTTAGGGCAGAAGGATATACATTTAACTATCTGATAAAACTGACGGTATATGTAATATTTATTTTGTTTTCAGAATAAATTATATAAACAAAAATTCTCATAAAATAGAAAGCCCCAACACTTTGTGTCAGGGTTTTTGTGCCCGGGACTGGATTCGAACCAGCACATCCTTGCGAACGCTGCCACCTGAAGGCAGTGCGTCTACCAATTTCGCCACCCGGGCATTACATTTAGATGGGTAGCAAATTTATTGGATTCCTCTTAATCAATAAAACAATTTTAAACCGTTAATAAACTACAACCTCTCAAATCACTTCCGTCAACTCTCCCCAATACCTCAAAACTCCCGTCGTCATTAAGCTTCCCTGCATCATCTGTAGCAATAAAAGAACAGGAATAAATATTTGCCAGATCAATAATGTTTAATATACCTGCACCACTTTGATCAACTAAAAACGGGTCTTCCTCACCCCTTACCAGAACTTTCATCCATGGTGGTAAATTAAAAATACCATCTCCTATAGAGTAAGCCTGTGATAATAGTTCTGTCATGCCGTATTCAGAATGTATATTTTTTACTGAAAAAGCCTTTTTCAGAATCCCATGTAATTCTTCTCTTATCATTTCTTTTCTTCTTCCTTTCATGCCTCCTGTTTCCATTATAATAGTTGAGTGTAGAGGCATTGGAAATTTTTCTGCAAAATCCAATAAAGCAAAAGTAACACCGATCAATAATGTCTTTTGTTTCGAATTTTCCAACGCTGTAATAACCTTTGATAACTTTTCATATTCATCCAAATAAAATCCACTTTGTGCATGATCGCTTTGCTCTATCAGTTTATTGACCATATAAACCAAAGATGAATTCCCCCTCTCGAGATAAGAAGGCAGTAGACCTAAAATACAATAGTCATTTACAGACCCATAAAACAATTCAAAATCCATTAAAAAACTTTCCTCGTATATTGACAAGTCCTTAACTATATGACGACTATTTATTGAACCTGTTGTTCCACTACTTTCGAAAATTGCTTCAGGTTTAAAGTTGGTAGACATTACATCCATTGACTTAAAAAACCGAACCGGTAAGTAAGGGATCTTATTTATCGAATCGATTGTTCCCGGTTCCAACTTTAATGCATCTGTAAAAGCCTTATAAACTGCATTATTTTGATATTGAAAATGAAATATTTCCAGTGCCAGAGTCTCAAAACCCTCATTATTAATATTAAAAACTTTATGATTCCATTGATTCTCCATGAGGATTTATATTCTTAAATACATTAAATTTGTTTTACTCAAATATTCCCGATGAAACGATTACTTTTTTTATTTTCTATTATACTGATTATAGCGGTTGCCTGCAACAAAGATAAGTTTCAGACCAAACCCAGACTTGAGATTAAGTCCTACAATACTACATTAGTTCCTTTCAATGGCACATTTGTGGTCAATCTCAGGTGTTTTGACAAAGAAGGTGACGTACAGGATTCACTGATCATAATTAAAAACAGACTGAATAAAAGAGTGGTTACAACCATCCGTGATACACTCAGGTATAAATTTCCTGTATTTCCAAAAAACAGTACTACTGAAATTGAAGCAACACTTGATTTCCAAAGTATATTATCCGCATTGAATCCCCCAAATATTCCAGGTTCAAATCCATTAACTAAAGAACTCGATACACTGATCTTAAAGTTTGCAGTAAAGGATAATGCAGGAAATGTAAGTGATACTATTCAATCAAGGGAAATCTATGTAACCAGGTAGTACCTTTAACCCGATGGTTAAAAAACTATTTACATTTTTCATTAATAGTAATTTATTTATTGCTCTTTGTGCAGTGGCAATGGTTTTTCAGACCAATCAATTACTTCTTAACGATCATATTAATATCAATTTCCTGTTTTTTGTTTTCTTTTCTACAATCACCAGCTATAGTTTTCATTGGTATTTAACTACAGGCTCAGTAATAAAATCACCAAGGATAGAATGGTTAAAAAATAACAGAAATGTTTATGTAGTCTTATTTATTATAGGATCAGCCGGTTCGATCATTTTCTTTTTTTACTTGTTACCACATTGGCATTGGCTGGCCATATCTGCAATAATCACATTCTTTTATTCAGCTCCAAAAATTCCACATCCGCTATTCAGGTCATTACGTAAAGTTGCAATTGGAAAAACCTTATTTCTGGCACTTGTATGGACATTTGTTACAACCATATTACCAATTCATATTTCCGACCAGGAATGGAAAAATGAATTCTATTTATTTATAGCCCATCGGTTCTTTTTAATTTATGCTATTTGTATGATCTTTGATTACCGTGACAGGGAAGACGATAAAATTGCCGGTGTACAAGGATTAATCGGATTTATGAGTGAAAAGGGTATTAATTGGCTTTTTTACATTACACTTTCAATATTTGCAGTTACCACATTTTTACTTACACAGTATAACATTCCATCTCTCTATATTATCATTTTATTGATTCCTGGTCTACTGGTCGGTATTTTATTTAATTTCTTTAAACATCATTTTACCGATTTCTATTATTATTTTATTTTAGACGGATTGATGGCATTTTCATCTTTAATCATGCTTATCCCCGGCATTTAATTATTTTTACACCCTAATTATCAATTATGGCAAAATCTGCAAGAGCTAAAAAATCAATTATAACTGAAAATTCATTTGATTTTTTTAAACGATATATCAATAATGCATCACCGGTTGGATTTGAAACCTGGGGCCAAAAGCTTTGGATAGAATACATTAAATCTTACGTTGATACGCATTATGTAGATCCATATGGCACTGCAGTTGGTGTAATTAATCCGGATCATCCTTTTAAAATAGTAATAGAAGCTCATGCAGATGAGATCAGTTGGTTTGTTAATTATATTACAGCAGAAGGATTGATGTATGTTACAAGAAATGGTGGTACCGACTATCAGACTGCACCATCCTCCAGAGTTTTTATTCATGGAAAAAAAGGACCAGTAAAAGCTGTATTCGGATGGCCGGCAATCCATACCAGAAAAGGAGGTTCTGATGACAAGGAAAAACAACCTAAAACAGAGAACTTATGGCTAGACTGTGGTGCCAGAAATAAAAAAGAACTGGAGGCAATGGGCATACATATTGGTGCTGTTGTTACTTATCAGGATGGTTTTGATGAATTAGCAAACGGAAATTACATAGGAAGGGCATTTGATAACCGTGTTGGTGGTTTTATGATAGCAGAAGTTGCCCGGTTATTAAAAGAAAACAAAAAGAAATTACCTTTTGGATTATATGTTGTTAATGCTGTGCAGGAAGAAATTGGCCTTCGTGGTGCTGAAATGATCTCAAGAAGAATAAAACCAAATATTGCTATCATCACAGATGTAACTCATGATACTACAACGCCTATGATCAATAAACAAATAGAGGGTGATGTGAGTACCGGGAAAGGTCCTTCTCTGGCATATGCACCTGCTATTCATAATAAATTATTGGCACATGTAGAAAAAGTGGCAAGTGATAAAAAGATACCCGTTCAATGGAGAGCATTGAGCAGAAGTACAGGTACAGATACTGATTCTTTTGCATATTCAAATGATGGCTGCCCTTCTGTATTGATATCAATTCCGCTTCGTTATATGCATACTACAGTTGAAATGCTGCACAAAGACGATATCGAGAATACCATTAAATTGATGTATGAAACATTATTAACACTATCTGCTAAAACAGATCTTAAATATATGTAATGAATTATTTATTATACATTGATCCGGGAAGTGGCAGCTATTTATTGCAGGCAATAATAGCTGCAGCATT
>JAHEMN010000129.1 GCA_024643645.1 Chitinophagaceae bacterium
GTTTTCTAAATTCATAATAATCCAAGACAAAAGAGTAATGATTGAAAACGAATAGTTTAGAATAATATTGCTTTGAATCGACTACAACGCTTTTCTACCTTATTTTTGCCACAAATCATTGATTTTTATATGAATTTAATAGGAGAATTACGATGGAGAGGCCTTGTGCAAGATATTATGCCTGGAACTGAAGAACAGTTAAACAAAGAAATTACTTCAGCATATATTGGTTTTGATCCAACTGCAGATAGCCTGCATATAGGCAGCCTTGTTCCAATTCTTTTATTAGTGCATCTACAAAAAGCAGGGCATAAACCATTTGCTTTGGTTGGTGGTGCTACAGGTATGGTTGGCGACCCAAGTGGCAAAAGCGAAGAAAGGAATTTATTGAGTGAAGAGGTTTTGAAAAAAAATCAGGAAGGTGTAAAAAAACAATTGATGCAATTTCTAGATTTCAATCCTGCATTAAAGAATGCTGCCGAAATGGTCAATAATTATGATTGGTTCAAAGATTTTACTTTTCTAGATTTTATCCGTGATGTAGGGAAGCATATAACTGTTAATTATATGATGAGTAAGGACAGTGTAAAAAAACGACTGGAAGGTGAATCTGGAATGAGCTTTACAGAATTCACTTATCAACTGGTTCAAGGATATGACTTTTATTGGCTTTATAAAAACAAGAACTGTAAACTACAAATGGGTGGAAGTGATCAATGGGGAAATATTGTTACAGGCACTGAACTGATCAGAAAAAAAACAGGTGGAGAAGCATTTGCTTTTACATGTCCATTAATTACCAAAGCTGATGGTGGAAAATTTGGAAAAACAGAAACAGGTAATGTTTGGTTAGATCCAATACGTACAACACCATTTCAGTTTTACCAATTCTGGCTTAATGCAAGTGATACTGATGCAGAAAAATGGATCAAAATCTTTACTTTCTTAACACACGATGAAATAAATACAATACTTGAAAATCATAAAACGGATCCCGGAAAAAGAATTTTACAAAAGAAATTAGCAGAAGAAATTACAATATTTGTTCATGGAACTGATGCATTAGCAGAAGCTATCACAACAACAGAAAAATTATTTGCTAACCAAACAGCACCTGTTGAAAACCTTAGCATTGATGACCTGGAAGGAATGGAGGGAATTGTCAAAATAAATTTTCAAAAAGAAAGACTTTCAACTGGTATTGATATTGTTTCTTTTTTAGCAGAAACTAATATTTTTCCCAGCAAAGGTGAGGCAAGAAAAACTGTGCAAGGAGGTGGAATAAGTATAAATAGAAAAAAGGTTGAAAAAATTGATCATATACTTGATGAAAACATGCTTTTACATGATCAATATTTATTAGTGCAAAAAGGAAAGAAGAATTATTACTTAATATCGTTTAATTAAAGGTTTTAACAGCTTTCCACATCAGTTCAGCAACAAGCTGATTTCCCTTTGTATTAAGGTGTACCTTATCGTAAGTGAGAATATTTTTTTCTTCATTATTTGGATTATTGTTTTGATAATATTCATGAAACTCATTTCTTAAATCTACCAAAGGCAGATCATTTTTCTTTGCAATAACCCGGATTATATTACAGTATTTGTTCAGATCACTATCTAATGGATTGCTCATATCCGTTTTTTCACCAACAACTGCAGGAGTTACTAATACAGCCTTAATGTTTTTCTCTTTTAATTTTTTAAGAATAGCCAGATAAAATCTTTCAAATTTATCAGCATCTGTACCTGTACCCAATAATGTTTTATGCCAGACATCATTTACACCAACCCAAATAAAAACAATGTCCGGGTTTTTGCTCAAAACATCTTCTTCTAATCTTAAATACAAATCATATACTTTATTGGCACTGATTCCAGAACCCATAAATTCATATTGTTCACTCTTTTTTTCAACAGCACATAAACTGTCCATTTTAAGTATATACCCTTTATATGGTTTTTCTTTTACTCCTAATTCAGTAATAGAATCTCCAAAGAAAATTACTTTAGTTTTCTTTTGCTGAGTAAAAGCACATGAGATCAGTACAACAGATAAAATGAAAAATAGATTCTTCATATAAATTGATTATTTGAAATAATGATAGAAGACGATTGGAATTATTGTTATTAATATCCTAAGTAAGATATTGAATATTAAACAAAAGGTTGCTTGAGAAATAAATTAAAATCAAAAATTGCCTATTCCACATCAACCTGTTTGGGGATCACAGCACCTTCACTGGCTTCCGGTAAAAATTTTCTTTCTTTTATTAAATAGCCATTCCCTTTTTCACAGAAATGGACTTTAAGATTTTCAATACTGATTGGATTTCCATCGGGAATATCAGCTATGTTTGAATGAAGAATTTCATGACCATCAACAATAACTACCAACCCGCTACCTATTCCTTCCATTTTATTTCCTTCGGTTATAAGCATACCGGTATCTTCTCCTAGTCCTATTCCGATACAACCAGGATTTGCAGCAACAGCCTGGGCCAATCTTCCAAACCTTCCTCTTTTTTCAAAATGCGAATCAACGATCACATTATTAAGAAATCCAAGGCCAGTTGTAATTTTCACTTCCCCTTTCAAATGAGCCCTGGCAGCATTTCCTTCATAAATCATAGTATTACTCATCGCCATTGCTCCGGCTGATGTACCCGCAATTACAAAATTTTCTTCTTTATATCTTTTTTTAAGAATAGAAAGAAATTCGGTACCGCCATCTGTTGCACTTAATCTTAACTGATTGCCACCGCTAAACATTACAGCGTCACAATGGCGGATACGTTCTATGTATTCATCATTCATTGCATCTTGTCTTGTACGAATGTGCAATAAGCCAATATTTGTACAACCAATTTTTCCAAAAGCATTCAGGTAATTCTCCCCTACTTCATATGGGATCATTGAAGCCGTAGTTATAACTTCAATCCTGGCATTGATTCCACCTGCCTCTTCAACAACCCGGCGAAGAATTCCAAGTTCAAAAAAATTAAGATTATTTCGTTGAAAGCCGTCAATCTCTAACTCAGTGCCTTTATGTTCGGCTCCGCCGATTGCAATCAGTTTTCCCTTAGGATTACTCATTCATTGGGGTTTGATTATTAACAAATGTAATTGAAAAATAATATAGCATTGATGCAGTATTGAAACATTGTGGAAAAGTGGGAAATTAAACGCAAGACCTAAATTAAAATGTCAAATTGATCCACCGTAATTTCAGATACCCCTCTTAACTTTTTCTTTTATCAGAAAAACAATTACACCAATAATTGCAATAACACTTCCCCATAATGCAAACCACTCTGTTGAAATGAATAAGAACAACCAAATACAAATTGATAAAATAACCGGAATCGGGAACAGCCATATTTTGTATGGCAAATGCTTTGTACCAAACTTTTTGCGAAGCAATGAAACACCAATCCCCTGCCCGATAAATTGTACAATAATCCTCATAGCAAGTATTGAACTTATCACTTCTGACAATTTGAACAATAAACTAAAAATGAATCCCATTACACATAAAACGATCAAAGAAATATGCGGGAAATTTTTAGTAGGGTGTAGCCTGCCAAAAGGCTTAAAGAAATTGCCATCTATTGCTGCAGCATAAGGTACCCTTGAATAACCCAGCACAACCGCAAACAATGATGAAAAAGCGATACAAAGAATAAGAATTGTAATAATCATACCAGCCTGGTGACCATAAATAATCTCCATAAATGAACTGACCAGATATTTATCATCCGCTTTTACAGTTTCCCACGGGATAACACCCATCACACTAATATTCATTAATAAATAAAGGGTGGCTATACCAAAAATGGAAATAAAAATACTTCGTGGGATATTCTTTTCAGGGTTTTTAATTTCTCCTCCTAAATGACATACATTATAATACCCCAGATAGGCATATACTGTTTTAACTGAAGCATTTCCAATTGCTGCCCAAAAAGCCAATGTAAAAAAAGACTCCGTGCCAGTCGGTAAAATTTTAACCGGATGCTGCTGAGCAATTAAGCCGCTTGTGATGATCCAGATTATTGTAAGTACTACAATACTGCCCATTATTACTGAGATCTTTCCAATTGTTTCTATCTTTCTATAGAGCAATAAAAAAACAAGAATGACAAGACCACCTGAAACAAGTTTCTGTTGCCAAAATTCCAACGGTACTAAATAGGTTAGATATTGTGCAAACCCGATTGCGGCAGAAGCCACCACTAAAGGGGCCTGAATGGAGGTTTGCCAAACAAATAAGAAGCTCATCAGCTTTCCACCTTTTTCTCCAAATGCTATTCTATGAAAATTATAAGTACCACCTGCCAAAGGATATTTGGCTCCTAATTCACTCCAAGTCATAGCATCAACAAAAGCAGTAAAAGCCCCGAAAACCCAGGCCCAGATAAAAAGCCCATTATCAAATCTTGCTACCACTATAGGCATTACCACAAAAGGACCAATACCTACCATGTCTATCATGTTGATAGAGGTTGCCTGAAGAAGATTTATTTTGCGGTTAGTAAGGTAAGTGGACAAATGATATGATATTTTCAGATAGATTGAAGATACACCGACTTATTATTTGTAATAAAAATAAATGTCTATTTTTTATTGGTCACAAATGCTTTAATACCTTCTACCAACACATCAAGATTCTTTGTTGTAGTATATACATTCGGTGTAATTCTTACCCCAACTATATTTTCCCAAGTGATGGCAACGGTATGCACTTTATAATTAGACAATAAAAACGAATCCAGTTCATTCGGTTTCCTTCCTTCAATTCCTATATTACCAATGGCACAACCCCATTTGGGATGCATGGATGTATTGAATTTTATACCCGGAAGATATTTTACTTTTTCCATCCAATAATTCTTTAGATAATGCAACCGTTTTTCTTTTCTTTCGATACCGATCATTTCATGAAATTCGATTGCCTTGCCTATCGCTTGTTCAATAAAAAACGGTCTTGTTCCAAGATTTTCAAATTTGCGGATATCATCTTTTAATGGATCTTCACTAGTAGCAAATAAAGGATAGATTGTTTTAATTTTTTCCTTCTTAACGTATAATAAACCTGTACCAATTGGTGCATATAGCCATTTATGCAGGCTCGCAGCATAATAATCACAATCAAGATCCGGAACTTTAAAATTGAAATGAGCAAAACTATGAGCCCCATCCACCACAACTTCTATTCCTCTTTTATGAGCTTCTTGTGCAATTTTTTTCACCGGTAGTATCTGCCCGTTCCAATTAATGATATGGGTAATATGAACCACTTTTGTTTTAGCGGTAAAAGCATTTACATATTGGCCAACTAAATAGTCTTCGTCCTCACTTGGTAATTCCAAATTGATCCATTTCAATTTGATACCATCCCGCTTTTCTCTTTGCTTGTATGCATTTATCATATTGGGATAATCTTGCAGAGCAGCCACTACTTCGTCACCTGCCTTTAATTGCAAACCAAAAATGATAGTCTCTAATCCTTCGGATGAATTTCTATTGATGGCAATTTCTTCCTCAGAACACCCTGCCAGAATTGCCAGGTTTTTTCTTAAAGGTTCCCTGCCCTGGTCCAGTATACGCCACATATAATAACTCGGTGCTTCATTAGAAAGGTCATAATATCTTTTCATAGCATCCTGCACAGTTTTTGGAGCAGGTGATACACCTCCATTATTTAAATTGATCAAAGATGGAGACACCGTAAATGACTGCTGGATATAATACCAGAAATCTTCTTCAGTTGCTAATTGATCAGGGGCAATTCCTTCAGCTTCTTTTATTACTTTTTCAAGATTTCTGCTCCAGGAGGGTTGTGTAAGTGAAGACAAAAATGCAGTAGCAGAAAAAGCTCCTGCTTTTTGTAAGAAATTCCGACGGTTTGATACTCGCATAACTCTCTTTTTAATTACTAAATGTACTGAAAACGAAACCGCAAAGGAAAAAACCGATCATGTATTTGCTCAATAGAATTACCGAACGTACAAGTGAGTGACACAACAGGCGATGATAGTAGTACTTCAGTTGGCTACATAAGTAAAAAAAACTAACTTTCGTGCCTGCCTACTTTCAGGCAGACTTAATAAAACTGTATGAAGATATTAGAGATCAAAGTGCTGAGAGGTCCAAATTACTGGAGTGTAAGACGTACTAAGTTGATTCAGATGAAATTGGATCTTGAAGAGTTAGAACAACGGCCAACAAATTTAATTCCCGGTTTCAGAGAGCGGTTGGAAAAAATGTTTCCCACCATGATCGAACATCGTTGTAGTGAAGCAGTTCGGGGTGGATTTTTTATGAGAGTGGATGAAGGGACCTGGATGGGACATGTGATCGAACATATTGCATTGGAGATACAAACCCTTGCCGGTATGGATACCGGATTTGGCAGAACCAGAACACCGGAGGGAGAAAAAGAAGGTGTGTATTATGTGGTATTTAATTATATGGAAGAAGATGCCGGAGTTTATGCTGCAAAAGCATCAGTACGAATTGCTGAAGCATTAATAGAAGGAACTGAATATGACCTTGAAAATGATATTCAACAGATGCGGGAGATCCGTGAAGATACAAGGCTGGGCCCATCAACCGGATGTATAGTAGATGAAGCCGCTAAACGTGGAATTCCCTATATAAGATTAAATAAACACAGTCTTGTTCAGCTTGGATATGGAGTTAACCAAAAAAGAATCAGGGCAACCATTGCTTCTACAACTTCGAATATCGCAGTAGATATTGCATGTGATAAGGAAGAAACAAAATTACTTTTGGAAGCAGCTGAAATTCCTGTGCCTAGAGGTACTGTTATCAGAACAGAAGTTGGATTGGATGAAGCAATTGAAAAATTTGGGTACCCGTTGGTGATAAAGCCGATTGATGGTAATCATGGAAAAGGTAATACTACAAACATTATTAATAAAGAACAAGCTTTAAAAGCTTTCGCTGCTGCAAAAGAATATAGTCGAAGTGTAATTGTAGAACGCTTTATTACAGGTTTTGATTTTCGTTGCCTGGTAATCAATAATAAATTTATTTGTGCCGCATTAAGAACACCGGCATCAGTAGTTGGTGATGGTGTAAATAATATTCAATGGCTGATCGATGAAGTGAATAAAGATCCCCGTCGTGGATTTGGGCATGAAAAAGTTTTAACACAGATCACTGTGGACCAGTTCACCCAAAAAATGCTGGATGATATTGGTTACACTTTAGAAACAATTCCAGCTAAAGGAGAAAGAGTGCTATTAAAGCCAACAGCGAATCTTTCTACCGGTGGTACTTCTACCGATGTAACAGATGAAGTACATCCTGCTAATATTTTTATGTTTGAAAGAATAGCAAAGATCATTGGTCTTGATATTTGTGGCATTGATATAATGGTATCAGATCTAAGAAAACCGGTGGCTGAAAATGGTGGTGCTATTCTGGAAGTAAATGCTGCTCCGGGATTCCGAATGCATATTGACCCATCTGAAGGATTGCCAAGAAATGTGGCTGAGCCAGTGGTAGATATGCTGTTTCCAAAAGGAAGTGCCGGACGAATTCCTATTATTGCTATTACAGGCACTAATGGTAAAACCACAACTACCAGACTCACAGCACATATTGCCAAAAGTGCAAATAAAAAAGTTGGTTATACAACATCCGATGGTGTTTATGTGCAAAATCAATTGATGATGAAAGGTGATTGCACCGGACCAATATCTTCCTCATTTGTTTTAAAAGACCCAACAGTAGATTTTGCAGTTTTAGAATGTGCCCGAGGTGGAATTTTAAAAGCAGGTCTTGCTTTTCAAAATTGTGAAGTGGCAGTAGTTACAAATGTTGCAGCCGACCATATGGGCCTGGGCGGCATTTATACTATTGAAGCAATGGCCAAGGTGAAACAAGTTGTTCCTGAAACCGTCTTCCCGCATGGCTATGCGGTATTGAATGCAGATGATGATTTAGTTTATAACATGAAGAAAGATCTGAAATGCAATATTGCATTATTTAGCATGGATGAAAATAATCCACGAATAACAGCTCATGCTAAATCAAATGGCCTTTCTTGTGTATATGAAAACGGCTATGTAACCATAATGAAAGGAACCTGGAAAATAAGGGTATTGCCAGCAAGAGATATACCACTTACTTATGAGGCGAAGGCGATCCACAATATTAATAACTGTTTGCCAGCAGTACTATCTACTTATTTATTCAGAGATATTACAATTGAAGATATCAGAACCGGATTACAAACTTTTATTCCCAGCGAGAACCTTACACCAGGACGTTTGAACTTCTTCCATTTTAAACATTTTACAATTCTGGCAGATTTTGCCCATAATCCACATGGCCTGCAATTGCTTTGTGATTTTGTAAGCAAACTGGATTACACTTCAAAAATTGGAGTAATAAGTGGAACAGGAGACAGAAGAGATGAGGACATCCGCCAGCTGGGTGAAATTTCTGCCCGTCATTTTGATGAAATAATTATCCGTTGCGATAAGAATTTAAGAGGCAGAACAGCTGATGAGATCATTAACCTTTTAAAAGAGGGTATTGACAACGTTAATCCCAACATTCCTACTATCATTATTCCAAATGAAGATCAGGCATTGGATCATATTTATGAAAATGCAAAAGA
>JAHEMN010000130.1 GCA_024643645.1 Chitinophagaceae bacterium
TTATGCGGATAATTTTTTTAGTACTCTCAGTCGTATTTTTTTCCTGCAGTAATACAATATATATAGTTCGCCATGCTGAAAAAGCAGCTGGAATTGATATGGCTACCATGAAAACATCAACCGATCCTCCATTAACAATTGAAGGTGAAGAAAGAGCTTTACAACTGAAACAAATACTGGGAAGCAAGAACGTAAAGCATATTTTTTCCACTAATACATTACGAACCATTTCTACTGCAAGACCGCTGAAAGAATTATATCTTGGTATGCCCATTGAAATATATAGTAGTAAACCAGATTCAATGGACGCTTTTATTCAAAAGATCAAAGCAATTAAAAAAGGAGATGTATTGATTGTCGGGCATTCAAATACTGTTGATGATCTGGCAAATAAAATTGCCGGGAAAAAAGTTATACCGGGAGATTTAAAAGATAACGAATATGATAATCTTTTTATACTGAAAAGAAAAGGCGATAAGTATGTTTTTGTCAATGAAAAATATGGCAAGTCATCACAATAAAAAAGGGTTAACATTTGTCAACCCTTTCAATAAGTGATATTAGTATTTTTTTAATATTCTCTTTCACCATCAAAATTCTCAAGTTCTTTAGCAACAGCAGTCAGGAAAGTAGCACCCAAACTTCCATCTACTATCCGATGGTCATAACTCATACTTAAATACATCATATGTCGTATAGCAATACTGTCACCGGCCGGAGATTCAATTACAACCGGTCTTTTCTTAATGGCTCCAACTGCTAAAATTGCAACTTGTGGTTGATTAATAATAGGTGTACCCATCAGACTGCCGAATGTGCCGACATTGGTCATTGTAAATGTACCACCGGTTGTATCATCTGCTTTTAGTTTTCCATTTCTGGCAGCATCTGCTAATCCGTTTACTTGTTTTGCTAATCCAACAAGGTTTAACTGTTCTGCACTTTTAATTACCGGAACTATCAGGTTGCCACTTGGTAAAGCAGTAGCCATGCCAATATTGATATCTTTTTTTACAATGATGTTATTACCGTCCAACGAACAATTGATCAATGGGAATTTTTTAATACAACGAACAACTGCTTCAATAAATAATGGAGTAAATGTAATTTTAGTCCCTTCTCTTTTTTCAAATTCTTTCTTCACTTTATTTCTCCACATCACCATATTGGTAACATCAGCTTCAGTAAAACTTGTTACATGCGGGCTGGTATGTTTGCTTCGCACCATGTGGTCAGCAATCAGTTTGCGCATTCTGTCCATTTCAATGATCTCTACATTTCCGCCCTGGTAGGTTGCCAGTTGGTTAGTTTGAGAAGATTGTTGTGGAGCTTCTTTAGTTACAGCAACATTTTGTTGGGTTGCTGCATGTGGTTTTTGACTTGTAGTTTTCCCTTGTTTTCTGTCACTTACATATTGTAATATATCTTTTTTGGTTACCCTTCCTTCATTGCCAGTACCCGGAATATTTTCAAGCTCAGACATACTGATACCCTCACTGGCAGCAATATTTAATACAAGGGGGGAGTAAAAGCGATTTGATGAGCCATTTGAAGGTTGTGAATGAGAAACAGCAGGACGCTGAATTGTTTCTACTACTTCAGCTACCTGATCAGGTTGTGTGTTAGCGGTTTCTTTAACAGGTGCAGAAACTACAGGATTTGGTGAAACTGATTCAGCAGCATTGGTTCTTATTCTGGCAATCACTGTACCAATTGGCACTACATCATTTACATTATAAAGAATTTCTTCAATAACACCTGCAGCAGTACTTGGAACCTCACTATCAACTTTATCTGTAGCAATCTCTAATAAGGTTTCGTCCATTTCTACAGTATCTCCTGGTTGTTTCAACCATTTTAATACAGTAGCTTCCATTATACTTTCTCCAAGCTTAGGCATTACCAGATCAACAACAGCCATAATAATTTTATTTGTTAGTCAGCGACAGAATATAGCTCATCGTCCCTTGTTGAGCGAAGCAAAATCCCGATAAGATCGGGACGGAGCCTTTTAATAACTTCTCAAAAGAAAGACAAGCTTTGACCGGTCAAAGGTAATGATTTGATAAGAATAAGACTATCAACTGTTAGCAAGAATAAATTTCCTCAAAAAATTCAAAGCATTGGCTGTAGTAGTACTGATATTACGTTGCCGGTCAAACCGGAGATTCAATTTTAATGTTTCTACTTTTTCTTTATTGGCCGCTGCCATCCACACTGTTCCAACTGGTTTATCCTCCGTACCACCATCTGGTCCCATTATTCCTGAAACAGCAATTACATAATCTACCTGCAGTGTTCTGATAGCACCTTTCGCCATTTCAATCACTGTTTCTTTACTTACGGCACCTGTTTTTTCCAATGTATCTTTTTTTACACCAAGTATGTTTTCTTTTGCTTCATACGAATAGCTTACAACAGAACCGCTATAATATGCTGAAGCACCGGGAATAGTAGTAATGAGATGAGCAATATATCCTCCCGTACAACTTT
The DNA here is from genome assembly GCA_024643645.1 of Chitinophagaceae bacterium. GTDB lineage: Bacteria > Bacteroidota > Bacteroidia > Chitinophagales > Chitinophagaceae > JJ008. The sequence goes on from JAHEMN010000130.1 coordinate 2,494, forward strand.
CAGCAGTACCCATCGTTTTCCCTTTCTCTAAAAGTATTTTTCCAATCACAGCTTCTAATCCCTCATCTTTATCCCATACCAGGTATTCTTTTACTATTTCCATCATCTTTTCAAAATAGGGGACAAGTTCATTTTCAATATCTTCCTTCTTTTCACCTACAGTTGATAATCTTAATTTTACCATTCCATAGTTTGGTAAATAAGCTAATTTGATATGGGAGGGTAGAGTTGGTTCAAAATCCTTCAGCAGTTCTGCCAAAAAAGATTCTCCGATACCAGCAGTAAAAGCAGTTTTGTGAACGATCACCGGCATGGTGAATTCTTTCAGTAAAAAAGGAATAACCTCATTTTTTATAAGTCCTTTCATTTCATGTGGTACTCCCGGCAAGGAAATAAAAACTTTATTATCCTTTTTAAAAAGCATGCCCGGTGCTGTTCCTCTTTGATTCATCAACACAGTGCAAACATCAGGAACTTCTGCCTGTTTTAAATTGCTTTCAAGCATAGGTCCTGTACGTCTGAATATAACTTCAAATAAATATTTTACATGTGCCAATACTTCCTGGTCAACAACCATTTTCCCACCAAAATAGTTGCATAAAAGCGGTTTGGTAATATCGTCGGCAGTAGGGCCAAGACCTCCGGTTATGATAATAATATCAGCATTTCTTGCTTCTTCATCCAATGCTTGCCATATGTCATCATATACATCGCCCACAGCTACTCTTCTTTTGATCAAGATGCCGATCTTATTAAATTCCTGAGCAATAAAAGCACTATTGGTGTCAATTGTTTGTCCAATCAGTAATTCATCGCCTATCGTAATTATTGAAGCATTAACATTATTCATAGATTCTAAATTCGCAGCAAAGGTAAGAGAAGGTTAAATTTGACACTTTAATGTTGAAGTATATGAAAAAAATTGTTTTTGTTATTTATACGGTTCTCTATGTGTCTGTTTCGTATTGCCAAACTGTATCCCAAAAATTACAAAATGCCTGGCAGCAGTTTGAAGGTGATAGTCAATTGAAACATGCCATCAGTTCACTATATATAATTGATGCCAAAACAGGCCAGGTTGTATTTGATAAAAACTCGCAGATCGGTTTGGCACCGGCATCTACACAAAAAATAATTACAGCAGCTACTGCTTTTGAGTTGTTGGGGAGTAATTATAGTTATAAAACCGAATTAGGATATGACGGCAAAATTGAAAATGGAAAGCTTACTGGCAATGTAATTATCAAAGGAAATGGTGATCCGACTTTTGGAAGTTGGAGATGGAAGAGTACATCAGAACAAAAAATTATTGAGGATTTTGTAGATGCTATAATAAAACTTGGTATAAAAGATATATCGGGTAGTCTAGAAGTTTATAAAGATCATTGGGAGACACAGCAAGTGCCAGATGGTTGGATTATACAGGATGTAGGAAATTATTATGGAGCCGGAACATCATCTTTAAACTGGAGGGAAAACCAGTTTGATGTTTATTTGAAGTCAGGCACTAAAATTGGAGACTCAGTTGCAATAGTTAAATATAAACCCAACTTATATAATGCGAATTATTCTTCTGAAGTTACTTCTGCAACTAAAGGTTCGGGAGATAATGCGTATATCTATTTAAATCCGAAAGTTATCAGAGGCACCATTCCTGTTAATGAGAATATGTTTGAGATTTCCGGATCAATGGAGAATTCTACGTATCAATTTATAAAGGGTCTGAGTGATACTTTATTAAACAGAGGAATTGATTTAAATTCACCCGGATTTAATAGATCTATACCAAGCCTGGAAAAAACAAATTTTAAATACACACACAATTCACCTTCTCTCGATTCTATTTCTTACTGGTTCCTTAAAAAAAGCATCAATCTATATGGCGAAGCTTTATTAAAAACGTTGGCCTATGAAAAAAATGGCTTTGGCAATACCAATGATGGAGTGAAAATTGTAAAAGATTTCTGGAAGCAAAAAGGTATAGATGAGGATGAATTAAATATGAGTGATGGTTCAGGTCTTTCACCTCAAAACCGGGTTACCACTCATGCACAGGTGGAAATTTTAAAATATGCAAAAAGCAAAGATTGGTTTCCTTATTTCTATGCTGGCTTACCAGATTACAATAATATGAAAATGAAAAGCGGAACAATTAGTGATGTAAAGGGATTTTGCGGCTATCATAAGTCAAAAGATGGGAAAGAGTATATCTTTTCATTCCTCGTCAATAATTATAATGGAAGAACCTCCGGTGTAATAAGTAAGATGTACAAAGTGCTTGATGTGTTGAAATAGTTGAAATAAAGAAATCATGCAAGATCGGAAAATTCATTACATTCATTCTTTAACACAAAAAACCTAAAACTAATTATTATGTCTGAACAGAATTTTAAAAACCACATCCGTATTATTCCACTGTATCACGGAGTAGCATTTTTATTGGCTTTTGCGGGATTGATAGGCAGTATCATTAATTTATTTAATCACCATGATCCAGGAAATCATTATTCCGCAGCATTATTGATTGTTGTATTCTTTTTAATCATCCTAATTCTTTGGTATGCCAGGGTTTTTGCTTTAAAAGCACAGGATAGGGCAATAAGGGCTGAAGAGAATTTCAGGCATTTTGTGTTAACAGGTAAGCCTTTGGACTCCCAGTTATCTATTGCGCAAATTATTGGCCTTCGTTTTGCTGGAGATGATGAATATGTAACATTAGCTAAAAGAGCTGTAGATGAAAAATTGAGTCAGAAACAAATAAAAGAAGCCGTACAAAATTGGAGAGCTGATCATCACCGTGTTTAAAAGCCAAATCTATTCAAAAAAGATAGATCCATACTTATAAGCCAAGGAGAAGCGATAGCGGCTATCCAAATTATAAGAATAAAAATTTTTCCTATAATAGAAACATCCTGGATCAGATGGCGATGCAATAAACTTTGTATCGTCGTCATGATCTTTTCTTCTTTTTGATGGTATTCAAATGGGGGAGAAGGTTTCACATCTTTGAAAAGGGGATAGTCTTCTATCAATATATTTCTGATTTTCCAGTAATCACTATCAGGCAAATCTTCATATTCAAGATCAGTATTGATACCTTCATTTTGAATTCTCTTTTCAATTGTTGTAATATTTTTTTCACCGAACAATCGCAACAGCATCATTGCCGGAAAAATTAATAGAACATAAAATTTAATAGCAAAAGCTACCCAGCATAAAAATGCAATTGAAAGAAAAATAAAGAATTTGCTCCAGATACTTTCTTCTTCCAAAAAAACCCTGTTTAGTAATTGACCGCCATCCAAGGGATAGATTGGAAATAAATTGATCAGGTTCAATAAAATAAATAATAGAGCAATTCTTGAATAAGAAATATCCAGGAAATAAAAACCTGAACTGTTTTCATCAATTAAATAAAGTAAGATGCCAATTATGATACCGGGAAGAGGGCCGGCCAATAATATTACTGCTGATTGTTTTTGAGAGACCTCTCTCTTAGATCCGGAAACATATGCACCCAGTAATGGTATAAAGAAAATACCCAGGTCATTGTACCTGAAATATTTCATGGCAAAGAAATGGCCAAGCTCATGAATAATCACAATTGCTGTTATCAGCAACAGTATCTCCCATTGTTTAAAAATGTAAAACCCCAATGCAAGGTATAATACCAGGCTAATAATTGACCGGAACCAGATACTTGATTCTTTATCTGGTTTTTTGTATTTGGCTGGATAAATAAATGGATATTCAGGTTGTTCTAAACTAAATTCATTTTCAAAGCCATCATTATTATCCATCAGGTAAAATTAGATAAAATAAGGTTGTAGTTTTTGAAGTAGCTCAACAGGCATGATCGTTGGTTTCATTTCTTTTGCATCCATAAAATACAGGATAATTTTTCCATTTACCAGAAGCATGTTTTCTTCATTGTATACTTCCTGATGAAACTCAATTTTATGATGAACTGGTAATTCTTTTAGAATTGTTTTAACTGTCAACAGGTCATCATATTTTGCCGGCCGGATATACCGGCAATGTACATCTACCACAGGCATTATTACACCCATCTTTTCAATGTTGGCATAAGTATATCCCAATTGACGGATTGCTTCAGCCCTTGCGGATTCAAAAAAGGCAAAATAGTTGGCATGATAAACTACACCCATCTGATCAGTTTCGGCATACCGAACCCTAATTTGTGTTTCTGCAGTAAACATTTTGTAAACTAAGTATTATTTTCCGATTAATCTGTCCATGCTTATTTTCCCAGGCCCGGCAAATAATAATACCAGGTAACCAGTTAAAAATAAAGCAGCTTTTTCTCCATCACCAAAAAACTGCCCGTCATGAATAATAAATAATGCAACTGACATCACAATTATTAAAGGAATAGTAGCTAGGCGGGTCATCAGTCCGATCAAAATAAAACAGGCGCAGAAAAGCTCTGCAAATATGACCAGTGACATTGAAGCCGGCCCACCAATATGAAAAGGGTCTGAAAATCCAGATGATTTAGTTGCAAAGTTCATCAGCTTTTTAAGGCCATGTGGGATCATTAAACCACCTACAGCCAATCTCAGGAGCAATAAAGAAAATGTAACAGACCGGTCGGAATATTTTGTGCTAAATATTTTTTTCATGGATATCTTTTGATCTGCAATATTAAGTAAAATGCAAACAGCTAAAAGGTTATGTTAAGGAAATCGTTGCGAAGAACTACAATTATTAATTTTCAAATCTGCTCATTCAATTATAACCAAAGTCTTCACATTTATCTGTAAGAAAGACAAGGAAATGTTAAACCATTCTCAATAAACCACTTATCCACATATGTTTGGAATGATGTTTGGTTTCACTTGAAATAATTTGAATATTCGCAACGTTTATTCAATCAACCCTAATAATTTTCAGGCCATCGGTTTAAAGGACAAAATACATGAAGAATCTTAGTTTACTTATACTTTCTATATCAATAGGCATAGCCGTCTTTTCCCAGCAAACAAGATATTATACAGATTCAGATGAAAAATTTAAAGAAGCTAAAGAGTATTTTCAAAAAGAACAATACAGCCTTGCTTTTCCTCTGTTAAAGGAATTAAGACAAGATATAAAAGAAACCAATAAAGCCAATCAGCCTATTGTAGTTCAGGAAATAAATTATTATGCAATTGTATGTGCTTTAAAGCAAAATGAAGGAAAAGCTGAAGAAGAGGCTCAGGAGTTTATTGTATTCCAAAAAAATACAGCCAGGGTACAGATGATGAATTATCATCTGGCAGAATATTATTTCCGGATGGAAAGATTTGGTGATGCGGTACAACGGTACGAAGAAGCAAATATCGCAAACCTGAGCAATAAGGAAATTTCCAACATGACCTTTCACCAGGCTTATGCTTATTTCAATCTACAGAATTTTGCTAAAGCAAAACCATTGTTCAATAGTATTCGGTCGATGAAGGATGATCCGAATTATATTGATGCAAATTATTATTATGGGTTTCTTGCTTTCAGAGATGCTCAGTATGGTGATGCATTGCAGAGTTTTAGAATTGTTGAGAATGAAAAAAACTATAATACAGTTGTTCCTTATTATATAGCACAGATCTATTACTTACAGGGTAAAAAAGATGAGGCCATTAATTATATACAGAATAAATTAAAATCAGGCAGTAGTTCTCAATATTATGATCTTGAACTTAAGCAACTGATCGGCCATGCTTATTTTGAAAAGAAAGAATATGCCAAAGCATTACCATATTTGGAAGATTATATTGGTCGTTCCAAAAAAGTACGCAGGGAAGACCTGTATGAATTATCCTATTGCTACTACCAGGCCAATCAACTTACAAAAGCCATAGATGGATTTAAACAATTGAGTGGTAAGGACGATTCTCTCAGCCAGCATGCAATGTATCTTTTGGGAGATGCATATTTAAAAACAGGTCAAAAAGCTAATGCAAGAAATGCATTTCTTTTCTGTTCTTCAAATAGTAGCTACCCGGCACAAAAAGAGATTTCAAAATATCAATATGCAAAACTTTCATATGAGTTAGGCTACCAGGATGAAGCATTGAACAGTCTTAGTTCTTTTCTTGCAGATTATCCTAATTCAAC
>JAHEMN010000131.1 GCA_024643645.1 Chitinophagaceae bacterium
CTCAATAAAAAATAATTTTCAAATACAAAAACCCCTTCGTTATTATGAAGGGGTTTTTATTTTCCGGCAATTATAAAATGATATATCCAATTATATTTTAAATCAAGAGAATAATTGAATTATATTTTTTTATCTTTATTTGCTTCTTAGCAACCATACCAGATGTATAAAGAAACCAAAAAGAAAGTTCATGGATTATTACACCCTGAGATTGTAGGTGATGAACGATGGGATAAAGTGATCAATATATTTATTATCACTCTTATCATATTAAATGTAATTGCTGTAATGCTGGAGACAGTTCCATCTTTTCACGATGAATATTATGAGCAACAATTCTTTCATTACTTCGACCTTGTTTCAGTAATCATATTCACCGTGGAATATATGTTACGTTTATGGAGCAGTAATTATGATGAAAAATATAAACATAGTCTTTGGGGCCGGATCAAATACATGCTAACTCCGGCAATGCTGATAGACTTACTTGCAATTCTTCCATTCTATATACATGTCCTTATTGGATTTGACCTCCGAGTCTTACGCATACTAAGATTAATGCGATTTTTCAGGTTGTTCCGGTTAACAGCCTATATGAAATCAGCTCAGATGATTACAAATGTTTTCAAAAAAAGAAGAAATGAACTAGTACTTAGTTTTATTCTCGTAACATTCTTGATCATCATTGCATCTTGTGCAGTATACTTTGCGGAACATCATCCAAATGCAAGTGCTGAAATTTATGCAGTTGAGCAACAAATACCAATAGACGAAGTAAAACTTCAAGAATTAGAAAGTGCAGAAAAATTCAGCAGTATCCCTGCTACAATCTGGTGGGCGGTTGTTACCTTAACTACAACTGGTTATGGTGATATGGTTCCAGTTACGCCTGTGGGAAAAGCCATGTCACTTATAATAATGCTTACAGGAGTTGCTTTTTTTGCTTTGCCGGCAGGCATTATTACTGCTGGTTTCTTAGAAGAATTTCGAGTTAATCGAATAAAAAAGACGCATAAATGCCCTACTTGCGGCGAACATATAGACCTGGATGATAATAATCAGCATCAAGAAAAAGCCGGTTAAATAATAACCGGCTTTAATTAATTACATTTCAATCAATAAAATTAAAACCCTTTTTTCTTCAGTTCATATTTTTGATTAAACCTGTCATTTAGCAACTTATGCTTATCTGTTAAATCAATCTTTCTTCCCTGAATAAATGCATCTGTTACATTACTGGTACGCATATCCAGAATATCTCCATCACTGATAATTATATTAGCATCTTTGCCTACTTCAATACTACCTGTTTTATCTGCAACTCCCATGATCTTGGCTGCATTCAAAGTGATTGCTGCAATTGCTTCTTCTTTAGTTAATCCATATGCCGCAGCAGTACCTGCATTAAAAGGAAGGTTGCGACCACGGGTTTGAGCATCATCATCAGAGATAGCAAATAATACACCAGCCTTTTGTAAGGCAGCTGCTGTTTTATATGGCTGATCGATATCATCATCTTCTGCAGTTGGTAAACTATGTGGTTGTGAAAGAATAACTGAAACATTATGTTGTTTCAATAATTCTGCAACCATATAACTTTCACTTCCTCCTACCAACACCATATCAAGATTAAATTCTTTTACAAAATCCAATGCAACTAATATTTGTCGCACTGTATTGGCATGTACATAAAATTTCTGCGTTCTGTTGAATAAACCTTTTACTGCTTCAAATTTTAAATTTGTTTCTTCATGCGTTGTCTCTTTAAAATAAGCTTTGGCTTCATTAAAAAAAGATTTCAAATTTTCGATCTTATCTAATCCTTCTTTTACCGGATCCCTTTGCGGTTGTTGCGGACCACCTCCCCGGCTGAATCTTCCTCCTTCAGGTCTTGCCATTAAGGAAGGCATATAAATATGAATACCGGCATCAGTTTTATATGCGGCATCCTCCCAGTTCCATGCATCTAATTGAACAACTGATGATGAACCTGCCACAAAACTTCCCTGTGGTACAATATTGGCAAGTAATATTCCATTAGAGCGAAGTGTATTGATAACTTTTGAATCAGTATTATATGCTACAATAGAACGTACATTCGGATTCATATCTCCAATCTCTCTAACATCCTGTGTGGCTCTTACAGCATTTATTTCTCCAAGACCCAGACTGCTTGTTGGAAGTATTAAACCAGGATATACTTGTTTACCTGCAGCATCAACTACATTGGTATTATCTGAAGGAATAGAAATGTTTGTCCCTACCTCTTCAATTTTTCCATCTTTTATTTTGATGGTACCATTTTCAAGAACCTTTCCATTTCCCATATGAATGGTAGCATTCTTTATATAAGAAACTCCTTTGTGTGGTTTGGTAGGTAATACAGTTTCCTGTGCATTTGCAACAAGAAAAAATCCTACTGTTAATATTAAAAAAATATTTTTCATTTGTGTTTTTTAGTCGTTATTAATATCGTCTGAATCAATCACCAGTAAACCATGACTATGTCCATGATCACTGCAAGTATGCATGATCTGGTAAGTTGGTTGCGCTGGTATTACAGGAGCACCACTTCTTTTCTCACCATTCATTTTTCTAACAATTCTAAGCCTTTCTTCATCTATCTTTTTTTGCATTAACTCATCTTTTTGTCTATCGAAATAAATAGTTCCATCAATAATTGTATATAATGGTTTTGCATAGATAGCTAAAGGATGATCACTCCATAGTACAACATCTCCATCCTTTCCAACTTTTAAACTTCCTACTTTATCATCAACATGCAACATTTTTGCAGGATTCAATGTTACCATTTTCAAAGCCTCCTCTTCTGTTACTCCTCCGTACTTTACAATTTTAGCTGCTTCCTGGTTAAGCCTTCGTGCCATTTCAGCATCATCACTATTAATAGCAACTGTTAATCCTACTTTTTGCATGATGGCAGCATTATAAGGAATTGCATCTTCTACCTCCATTTTATAAGCCCACCAATCAGAAAAAGTGGAAACATTTGAACCATGTTTCAACATCTTATCTGCCACTTTATATCCTTCCAGAATATGGGTAAAAGTATTTACTGTGTACCCCATTTTATTGGCAACCTCCATGGCGCCATTTATTTCACTTTGTACATATGAATGACAAGTAATAAATCTTTTCTTTTCTAAAACCTCAACTAGAGCATCTAATTCCAGATCTCTTCTTGGCGAAATTGCTACAACACCTTTCTTATTTTTATTAGCCTCATACTCTTTCCAGGCTTTCTGGTAATCTTTTGCTCTTGTAAATGCGTCAATCAAAACCTGCTCCACTCCCATTCTTGTATCAGGATAACGATTATTTCCCAAGGGTGCTGACGAACGTTTTACATTTTCACCTAATGCAAATTTTATCTGTCCCGGCCAACCTTTAAATTTCAGTTCATCATCATTTGCACCCCAACGAAGTTTTATTAATTGAGTCTGTCCTCCAATTACATTGGCAGATCCATGTAAAATATGTGATGATGTAACCCCACCGCTTAATTGACGATAAATATTAATTTCATCAGGATTTAAATTATCAGCAATCCGAACTTCTGAAGTAACACTCTGTCCACCTTCATTGATAGATGCTGCTGCTATATGTGAATGTTCATCTATTATTCCTGCTGTAACATGTTTACCAGTACCATCAATCACTTTTGCTGATCCATCAGTAAGATTTTTTCCAACTGCAGCTATCTTTCCATTCTTTATTAAAACATCTGTATTCTGTAATACTCCTTCTTTTTCATTTGTCCATACCGTAGCATTCTTAATTAAAAGATTCTCTTGCTTTGGTTGTTGGTCTTCTTCCCATCCAAATGGTTCAAATGGAAAAACCACTTTACCGATCACAGGCGGATCTTTTTTCTTAGTCGTATCAGGTTTTGGTTCTGCAGCTTTTACAAAAATGGCTGTCCATGTCAATGAATTTCCCAGAGAATCAATTCCAGTTCCACTCCATTCATTACCACTACTGATACCGCTTAATCTCGGTGCATTTGGAGGAAGGGGCTGCTCTGTACCAACTCCTGTTCTGCCAAAACCACTTGCCGCCGGGGGACGTTGACCCCCTTCCTGCCCACCTGCAGGTCTTTGTCGGCGGGCCATTGGAGCATAGTTAAGTTTTACAATTTTTCCATCCTGACTAAATTTAGTATTCAAAGTATCTTTTCCATACATAGAAGCAGAGCTAGTTGTCTTTACTTCTAATGTATATTTCTCATCGCCTGAAGGGGTATTGATTGTAAGATTATATGTACCAGCGATAAAATTGTCATCTTTCACATCATATTTATTGCCCTGTACATAATTATATTGAATAACTGTTTTAGGCTCAAATAGTGGACCATTCGTAATAATGAAGTTTGCTAATTTACCAGCATCGAGACTTCCAACTTTATCATAAATGCCCAATGCAGTTGCAGGGGTTTTAGTTAAAGCCTCCATTATTTTATTCTCACTTAGCCCATATTCCATTGCTTTGCGGAGATTTGTCCAGAACTGACTTACAGCTCTTAGATCTGCCGTTGTTAAACAAAAAGGGACTCCGGCTTTTTCAAAAGCAGCTGCATTTGCTGGTGCCAGTTCCCAATGTTTTAAATCATTGATTGAAACGAATCTGGCATCATTAGGATCTTCTACATCTTGTGCCAAAGGATAATTAAGTGGAACAATGAACGTTGCATTCGTTGCTTTCATCTCCTTAATTCTCTGGTATTCATTTTGGCCGGATTTTATAATAAATTGAACACCAAATTCGTCTCCTATCCTATCAGCCCTCAGATCATTCCACTTATCATTTGCCTCAAAGACTTGTGGTAAATTTATATTGTCATTCCACGATTGAAGACTTAAGTTAAGACCTTCAGCCGCTGGCTTATTTTTATACCATTGAGCATCCAAAAATGTTTGTCTTAATAAAGCAATCATTCCCATCATAGAACCGGGATAACTTTGTGTAGAAGTACCTTTATTAAATGAATAGTGTGCCGATGCCTTATCCTTGATAATAACCAGATTCTCTTTTTCGTTTGCCAAAGTTGCTACTACTCCGGTACCTCTTGCTATACCATCCTTTACATGTGATAAAACAGTTCCAAAGCCCAGATCCCTCAATGCTTTTGCTTTTGTATCGTCAACAACAAAAACTTTATACGCATCAACATCACTCTTAATAGCCTGGTTCCAGCCAAATGCTCCTTTTGTTGATGTTTCTAATTGTGCCGGCTGTGCAAAATTGAATTGATTTCCTCCTGTTGTACGTTGAGGTGTTGCAATTCCATAGTCTGCATAAATATCAATGAAAGATGGATAAATAAATTTTCCTTTACAATCAACTTCTACTGCACCAGCAGGTACTTTTAAGCTAGCACCAACAGCTACAATTTTTCCATCTTTAATAACAAGAGTTGCATTACTTATTGTTGTAACTCCATCTTTTACAATTGTAGCATTAGTAAAAGCATAATGACCATGCCTGGGACTAGCCACTCCATTTTCCGGGAATGTAGGTTGGGCTGTAACATGTAAACAACACAATATTAAAATTGCTAACAATAACCCTGATCGGCTTTTTCTCATTTAATTTTAGTTTTAATAGAAACCGAATGTATAACAATCCGGTTAACAGCATTTAAATAAATTGAATTTTTGTTTTCGTTTGACGGAAAACCGGTCTTAACCTTTCACCTCAAGTTTGGTTATCTTTGATAACTTTTTAAAATTAATCTATGGCAATAGCCAAAACCACATTAAAGTTTCCCGATTTTTCACTTTCGCCCCACATTGACCAGGTTGGTGTTGAAGAAAGAGCATCCAGATTTACAAAAAGAAGTATTAAGAAAGATAGTAAAATGAATGGGCTCAAGCTTGTTCTTAACATGATCGACCTTACCACTTTAGAAGGAAAAGACACTGACGGAAAAGTGAAACAGTTATGCTATAAAGCCATGCATCCCCATGATGCAATTACCGGCATACCAACTGTTGCCGCCATTTGTGTTTATCCAACAATGGTTAAAGTAGCTAAAAAAGCTTTGGGAAATTCAGGTATCAAAGTGGCCTCTGTAGCAACTGCTTTTCCCAGTGGCCAGGCACCCAAAGAAGTTAAAATAAGGGATACAAAATTTGCTGTAAACGAAGGAGCCGATGAGGTTGATATGGTCATTAGCCGGGGAAAATTTCATTCCGGAGAATACAATTTTGTATTTGATGAAATAGCCGCCATTAAAGAAGCATGTGGTGAAGCCAGGTTAAAGGTGATCTTGGAAACAGGAGAATTAGGCACTCTCGATAAAGTAAGAAGAGCAAGTGATATTGCCATGCATGCCGGTGCAGATTTCATTAAAACCTCAACTGGAAAAATACAACCGGCAGCCACAATGCCGGTAACATTGGTAATGTTGGAAGCAATAAGAGATCATTATTACAAAACCGGCAAAATGATAGGGATGAAACCAGCCGGTGGAATTTCAAAATCGAAACTGGCATTACATTATTTAGTGATGGTAAAAGAAGTATTAGGTGAGGATTGGTTGAATAATGAATGGTTCAGGTTTGGTGCCAGCAGCCTGGCGAATGATGTTTTGATGCAGATCGTAAAAGAGAAAACAGGCCTATATCAATCAGCAAATTATTTTTCAGTAGATTAAAATTATAGTGATAACAAGACACCGATAGATCAACTCTTGTTCTGTTTCTAAGTGAAATAAATCAATAAAAAATGCCAGTAGCAAAGAAAAAAAATACAGTAAAAAAGAATAATACTTTAAAATTAAAATTCGATACTTCCTGGAGCTATGATCCGGCACCGGAAAGCAAAAGTGCTGCAACAATTAATAAGCAATACGATCTTTTCATCAATGGTGAATGGCAAAAACCGGTGAGTAAAAAATATTTTAATACAATAAACCCGGCTACTGAAGAAAAGCTAAGTGAAGTAGCAGATGCAAATGCAGCCGATGTTGATAAAGCAGTGAAAGCCGCAAAAAATGCCTATGAAAAAGTGTGGAAGAAAATGCCTGCTAAAGAAAGAGCAAAATATGTTTTTCGTATTGCAAGGATCATTCAGGAAAGAGCAAGAGAATTGGCCATTATTGAAACACTTGATGGTGGTAAACCTATTAAAGAAAGCCGTGACTTTGACATACCTACTGCTGCCAATCATTTCTTTTATTATGCCGGTTGGGCAGATAAATTAGAATATGCATTCCCTAATAGAAAAACAGAACCTTTGGGCGTTGCCGGACAAATCATTCCATGGAATTTTCCGTTATTAATGGCCGCCTGGAAAATAGCACCTGCTATTGCAACGGGTAATACAGTGGTTTTGAAATCGGCTGAAACAACTCCGCTAACATCTCTGAAGCTTGCAGAGATCATTCAGGAAGCCGATCTGCCACCGGGTGTTGTAAATATAATTACCGGTGCCGGTAGTACTGGTGCCGCAATCGTAAATCATCCGGATGTAAACAAAATTGCATTTACCGGTTCTACAGATGTTGGTAAAATAATACAAAGGGCAATAGCCGGTACTGATAAAAAAGCAACGCTGGAACTTGGTGGTAAAGCTGCCAATATCATTTTTGAAGATGCCCCGATAGATCAGGCTGTTGAAGGAGTTATTAATGGAATATTCTTTAACCAGGGTCATGTTTGTTGTGCAGGCTCAAGATTATATGTACAGGAATCAGTAGCAAAAGAAGTCATCAGAAAATTAAAAGATCGTTTAGAATCACTGATCGTTGGTGATCCGATGGATAAGAATACAGACATTGGTGCAATTAATTCTAAATCTCAATTGGATATTATTCATAAATACATTGGTATTGGGAAAAAGGAAGGTGCAGAAATGTATGAGAGCAGTTGCCGCTTACCGGGCAAAGGATTTTTCTGCCGGCCAACTCTGTTTACAAATGTTGCTCAAAGTAATCGTATAGCACAAGAAGAAATTTTTGGACCAGTGTTGGCGATTCTCACCTTCCGAACAGAAGATGAAGTAATAGAAAAAGCCAATAACTCACCCTATGGATTAAGTGCAGGTGTGTGGACCGATAAAGGTTCAAAGATCTTCAACATGACCAAACGAATGAGGGCAGGAGTAGTTTGGGCCAATACATTTAATAAGTTTGATCCAACATCTCCATTTGGTGGTTATAAAGAAAGTGGATTTGGAAGAGAAGGTGGATTACACGGGTTATTACCTTATTTGAACTTACAAAACATCTAATTTGAAAGCAATGGAAAAGACAATTAAAAAATCTTCGTTAAGCATAAGTGAGCATGGATTGGAAAAGAAAACATCATCCAAAAGATTAGAAGTATTGAAGACCTATAAAATCTATATCGGCGGGCAGTTTCCCAGAACTGAATCTGGCCGATATTATATACCAACCAATAGTGCTGAAAAAAAACTGGCAAATGTTTGCCTTTGTTCCAGAAAAGATTTCAGGGATGCCGTTGTTTCGGCGAGAGGTGCTG
>JAHEMN010000132.1 GCA_024643645.1 Chitinophagaceae bacterium
CTCCCAAACATCGTGGCAAAGGTATAGCATCTCTTATTTTAAAAGAGCTAGAAAACTGGAGTAGAGAATTGGTATACAAAAAATGTATTTTAGAAACGGGTAATAAGCAACCAGAAGCTATAGCGTTATATAAAAAGAATAGTTACAAGGTTATATCTAATTACGGGCAATATGAGAATGCAGCAAACAGCATTTGTTTCGAAAAAAAACTATAAAGGGAAAAAAATTAAAATTTCCCTCCATCAACATCCTTAATAAATTTTATTACCCCTGTCATAAATACTTGCTGATCATCCCACATTGCAAGATGACTACCATCCGGACAATACAAATAACGACCTCTTTGCACCATAGTACTTTGTTCTTCCATAGCTTTAGGATCCATTGTATCATGTTTGGCACCAATCATTAAGGTTGGCACATTAATTTCTTTCAACCGATCCTTAATATCCCAGTACTTCAACCTGCCTCCCACTCCAAATTCGCTGGGTCCCTGCATCATCGTGTATATTTCTCCGTTGGCATGTTTCATCGTTCTATTAAACCCGTCAGGCCATTCTTTCAATCTGCATAAGTGTTCGTTATAGAAATTCGGAATTAATAATTCCATATACCTGGGATTTCCAAAATCACCTTTTGCTTCAATAGCTCTTATTTCAGCTAATACTTTCGGATCCATTTGTTTTGCTAATACTTCTTCTGAATATTTTCCATACTCAGAAGCACTGGCTACCATATTTGCTACCACCATTCCTTTCAGATTATCCTGATATTTTAACGCATATTCCATCGCCAATAGACCACCCCAGGAATTTCCTAAAACATAAAAATTAGTTGAATCTGCACCGATAGCTTTTCGAACTTGTTCTACTTCTTCAACAAATCGTTCTGTTGTCCATAAACTGCTGTCTTTTGGCTGATCACTATAATAGGAACCTAACTGATCATATTCATAAAATTCAAATCCTTCTTTTGGGAAAAAACTTTCAAAACATTCCATGTATTCATGTGTCATGGCCGGACCACCATGCAATAATAAAATTTTGATCCGTGGATTATTGCCAAACCGTTTTGTCCAAACTTTAAATTCACCTACAGGAGTGGTGATCGGCACCATTTTTACTCCGGCAGATTGTACACCGCTATCTCCATAATTAAAGTAGTCGGCAACCGGCATATTACCCCCACTGTTACTATTTTCAGTATGATCACAAGAAAACAAAAACAATGTAATCAATGTTATAAAAAATTGAAACCTCATAATTTATAGAATTTGGCATAAGGTAAAGAATTTCCTTAATTTCAACCTTATTAAATTTATTGTTATGCGAATTTTATTCCCCTTCTTACTAAGTCTAACAATTTTTAATCTGCAGGCTCAAACCAGAGCTGATTCATTAAAACTGATTCAACAAACTGTAGAACTATATGATCTGAAATATACGGATGCTGAAGCAGATTCAATGCTGGGCAGTATGATCAACAACCTTGAATTATATAAAGCATTACACCAAACATTACCAACGAACGATATCCCATTTCCATTTGCTTTCAATCCTTCACCGCCAGAATTAAGAATTCCAATCAGACAATCAAGAATAAACTGGGATGTACCAACACAAGTAGAAATACCTGCCAATAAAAACGAATTAGCATTTTATTCAATACCTCAACTTGCATCACTATTTATAAATAGGAAAATGAGTTCAGTAGAGATGACAAAGTTTTACATAGAACGACTAAAAAAATGGGGCGATACATTGAAGTGTGTAATCAGTCTAACAGAAGACCTTGCTTTAAAGCAAGCAAAAAAGGCTGATGACGAATTAAAAGCAGGTATATACCGGGGTCCATTACACGGTATTCCATATGGCTTAAAAGATCTGTTCGCTGTAAAAGGATATAAAACAACATGGGGCACTACCCCTTATATGGATCAGGTGCTTGAATATGATTCATATGTTTATACAGAACTAAAAAATCATGGTGCCGTATTATGTGCCAAACTTTCACTAGGTTCATTAGCTTATAACAATAAGTGGTTTGGTGGCGAAACAAAAAATCCATGGAATTTATTACAAGGATCAAGTGGCTCTTCTGCCGGATCAGCCGCGGCAGTAGCTGCAGGTTTATTACCATTTACCATCGGGACAGAAACACTTGGATCAATTGTTTCTCCTTCAACCAGATGCGGGGCAACAGGCTTGCGACCCACTTTCGGAACTGTAAGCCGGTATGGGGCTATGGTACTTTGCTGGAGCCTCGATAAAGCAGGACCTATTTGCAGAAGTGCTGAAGATGCAGCCATTGTATATGCAGCAATAAATGGAACTGATGGTAACGACCCCAGTGCAATAAAACATGCATTTAATTACACTGGTAAGGTTGATTGGTCAAAAATCCGTATCGCTTATGCTGATAATTATTTTAAACGATTACCCAAAGAAGCAGAAGAATGGAAAGTGCTGGATGTATACAAATCATTAGGAGCAAAATTAAACCCTGTAGTATTTCCTGATTCAAGTTTATATCCGGTTAACTATATTAGTTTAATCTTAAATGCAGAAAGTGCTGCAGCATTTGATGAATTGACAAGAACGAACAGAGACGACCTGATCGAAAGGCAGGATAAAAACTTCTGGCCCAATTCATTTCGAACAGCCAGAACAATTCCTGCTGTGGAATATATCAATGCGAACAGGTACCGATCGCAGCTTTGCAAAGGCTTTTATGATTTTATGAAAGAGTATGATGTTGTAATCGTTCCAAGTTTTGCAGGAAGACAATTAGCTATTACCAATCTCACTGGGAATCCTGTTGTATGTATGCCAATGGGTTTTAATAAATCCGGAACACCATTAAGTATTACCCTAATTGGCAAATTATATGATGAAGCCACTATCTTAGCGGCCGCAAAAGCATACCAGAATAATACAGATCATAATAAAAAACATCCCCCTTTATTCAGCAATTAAAACATAATGAAGAAGAATTATCTTATTGTAATAGCTGCTCTTTTTTTATTCTCTTGTAATAATAAAGAAAAGGCTGACCTGTTTGTATATAATGCTACGATCTATACGGTTGATTCATCATTTTCAACAGCTGAAGCAATGGTGGTGAAAGATGGAAAAATTATTGCAACCGGTAAAACTGCAGACCTGGAAAAAATATATAGTGTCAAAGAAAAGATTGATGCTGAAGGGAAATTTATTTATCCGGGCTTTATTGATGCACATGCACATTTTGTCGGCTATGCAATGAATTTACAAACGGTGAATCTTGTTGGTACTAAAAGCTGGGAGGAAGCCATTGAAAAAGTTAAACAGTTTGCAACTGAAAATCCTGAAGGGTGGATCACTGGTCGTGGCTGGGATCAGAACGATTGGGAGATAAAAGAATTTCCAACCAATATAAAATTGAATGAGCTGTTTCCAGACAGACCTATATTACTTGGAAGAATTGACGGACATGCTGCAATTGCCAATAAAGCAGCGCTGGATCTGGCGGGCATCAAACCAGGTGATAATCTTGTTGGTGGTGAAATTGAAGAAATGGAAGGAACACTGACTGGAATCCTTATTGACAATGCAAAAGAGCTTGTTTCAGAAAAAATTCCTGCCACTACTGAAAAACAATTTACAAAAGGGTTGCTTGCTGCTCAACAAAATTGTTTTGCCATGGGATTAACGACAATAGATGATTGTGGACTTAATTATGAAGTTGTAGAAAAGATAAAAAAATTACAAGATGCGAATGAATTAAAAATGAGGTTGTATGTAATGCTGAGCGATGAAAAAACGAATTATGATTATGCAGTAAAGACAGGAATGATCAAAACAGATAAATTGAACGTAAGGAGTTTTAAAGTTTACGGAGATGGTGCCTTAGGTTCCAGAGGAGCATGTTTGCTTGAACCATACAATGACAGACCTGGTCATTATGGATTTTTATTAAGCAACCCTTCTCATTTTGATTCTGTTGCCAATTGGGTGTATAATAAAGGATGGCAATTGTGTACACATGCCATAGGTGACAGTGGCAACCGAACCATACTGAATATTTATTCCAAATACCTGAAAGGTAAAAATGATCTTCGTTGGCGCATTGAACATGCACAGGTTGTTAACCGTTATGACTTTCACCTATTCGGCGAATATTCAATTATTCCTTCTGTGCAACCTACACATGCGACATCCGATATGTATTGGGCTGCAAACCGGTTGGGAAAAATTAGAGTGGCAGGAGCTTATGCATACAAACAATTATTAGATGAAAATGGATGGATACCATTAGGTACTGATTTTCCGGTAGAAGACATTTCAACTTTTAAAACTTTTTATGCAGCAGTAATTAGAAAAGATGCAAAGGGATGGCCGGATAATGGCTATCAAATGGAAAATGCATTAAGCAGAGAAGAGACCTTGAAAGGGATGACCATCTGGGCGGCAAAATCTAATTTTGAGGAGCATGAAAAAGGCAGCCTGGAAAAAGGAAAGTTTGCTGATTTTGTAATGCTGGATGCAGACCTCATGAAAGTAGCTCCAGAAAAAATATTAGCCGTAAAAGTGCTGAAGACTTTTTTAAGTGGAGAGAAAGTTTATGAAATGAAATAGCTATAAATACCCCGAAATTGCACTTTCATTTTTTTACAATTCATCTAATTCCCAATCATTTAATCCACATTTGTGGGTAAAAGTGTGAGCCTTATCACAAATCGATACGTTAAAAAATCATTATGTTTGTTAAATGAGTTGGATGGAAAAAAGGTCTGTAAAAGTAGCTGTTCTCGATCTCTATGATGGCTTTGTAAATCAAGGTATGCGTTGTATCCGTGAGATACTGACTGAATGGGGAGAAAGCAACAAATTAGATTTACATACAGACGAATTTAATGTGCGCCAGAGAGATGAATTACCTGATAATTCTTATGATATCTATATATCAAGTGGAGGCCCCGGCGACCCGCTGCAAAGTCGTTTTGAAGATTGGGATATTGCCTGGTGTCGTTGGTTAGATGGTATGATAAGATGGAATGCTAATCCAGACACAACAAATAAAAAATATATATTTTTCATTTGCCACTCATTCCAGTTAGCCTCCCGATATATAAATGCAGGTATTGTATGTAAAAGAAAATCTACCTCATTTGGAGTATTTCCGGTGCATATGCTTGAATCAGGAAAAGAGGAACCTGTTTTTGATGGATTAAAAGACCCATTTTATGCGGTAGATAGCCGGGATTTTCAGGTTATACAACCTAATCACCAATTATTAAATGAAATGGGAGCCGAAATTCTTTGTATAGAAAAAAGCCGTCCACATGTTCCATATGAAAGAGCAGTTATGGCAATCCGCTTTAATGAATATATGATCGGTACTCAATTTCATCCTGAAGCCGATGCTCCCGGTATGAGCTTATATCTTCAAACAGAAGAAAAAAGAAAAACTGTTATAGAAAATTATGGTGAAGACAAACTAAACAGTATGCTGGAACATCTTGAAGATGAAGATAAAATAAAATGGACCCACTCTCATATTCTTCCAAATTTTCTGAATCTTTCAATAGGACTAATGCAGGAAGTTATGGCATAAACTTCATCAAGTTTTTGCTGACCGCTTTGCATTTACTATCTTCCAGTACATAAACAGTGAATATGATACCAGCTATACGTAAAGCTTATAATGAATCATTTACCAAAGAAAAATATGAGGCTTTTTTAAAAGAATTACATGAGGCCTTTCCCGGAGAATTAGATTTCCGGGTAGCAGAGACTCCGATTTTCGTTCCTAAAGATTTTACAACTAAAATATTAGATGCCTGTGAAACAATTGTTGATATAATTGTTGATCCGAAATTCAAAGAATTGACAGATAAATCAATTCCACCCAATGTAAAAGCACCTGGTGATACTGTACATACACAATTTATTGCTTTCGATTTCGGTATTTGCATCAATGAAGCAGGCGAATATGAACCACAGCTAATTGAAATGCAAGGCTTCCCCACTCTCTTTGCATATGAAATATTATTAGATGATGTTTTCAGAAAACATTTTACAGTTCCTGAAAATTTTGATTGTTATCTGAATGGATATAACAGAGAGTCATACATTAAATTATTAAAAGAAATTATAATAGGTGATCATTCGCCTGAAAATGTAATACTACTGGAGATATTTCCACGGCAGCAAAAAACAAGAATTGATTTCTTTTGTACAGAAGAATATGTAGGCATTAAAATGGTTTGCCTGACTGAACTGATCAAAGAAGGGAAGAAATTATATTACATGAATGATGGTAAGAAAACTGAAGTTAAAAGAATTTACAACAGAGTAATCTTTGATGACCTGCACCAACAATCTGCAGAAGTACAGAAACAAGGAAAATTATTTTTTGAAGAACTGGAAGTGGAATGGTGTCCGCATCCTGATTGGTTTTATCGTATCAGTAAATTTACATTGCCTCTTATTCAACATCCATATGTACCTCAAACCTATTACCTCAATGAAATAAAACAATTACCTGATGACCTGGAGAATTATGTATTAAAACCATTATTCTCTTTTGCCGGGCAAGGTGTAGTGATAGATATTACACAAGAGGATATTGATAATGTAAAAGATCCGGAAAACTGGATATTACAAAAGAAAGTGAAATATGCCGATGTGATTGAAACACCTGATGTGCCTGCCAAAGCTGAGATAAGAATGTTCTATTTCTGGAAAGAAGGGGAACCCAGACCTATTGCGGTAAACAACCTGGGAAGATTGAGCAAAGGAAAAATGATTGGAGTGCGGTACAACAAAGACAAAGAATGGGTAGGTGGTAATTTTTGTTATTTTGAAGCTCCCTAAATCCCCCGTTGGGGATTTAATACTCCAAAGATTTAAAGACCCTGACTAATTCTATAAAAGATATTTATTTATGACGATTGAAATCCTGCTCCGCTATATTCATTTCATCAGCATCTTTACAATAGTTGGTAGCCTTTCTGCAGAACATTTATTGATAAAAAAAATAATGAGCCGATCCGAAATAAGTCGCATTGCTAAAATAGATACAGTATATGGTATTTCAGCACTTACGTTATTAGTAGCAGGACTTACACTTTGGCTGGGCAGTTATGGCAAACCAGCGATCTATTATAATGAAAACTGGATATTTCATCTTAAAATCGGATTATTTGTGGTTGTAGGTATTTTATCAACATATCCTACATTATTTTTTATTAAACAACGAAAAGGCGAACCATCAGAAATGGTAACAATTCCCGGAAAAATTGTATGGATGCTGAGAGTTGAAATATTAATTCTATTTATAATTCCTATGCTGGCAGGATTAATGGCAAGAGGAACAGGTTTTAATTTTAACCCTTAATTTAAAAAGATGAAAAAAATAAAAGAACTACCTGTAAAAGAACTTGCACCCGGGTTAAAAGGCTATTATGCACACGGCACAGCGATGACCTTTGGTCTTGTTGAAATAAAAGCCGGAAGCAAATTACCCGCCCACCAACATGTGCATGAGCAGATCACTTATATATTGGAAGGAAATTTAGATATGACAATTGATGGAAAACTTTGCCCACTTTCTGCCGGAATGTATTATGTCATTCCTTCCAATGTTGTCCACTCTGCTATTGCAGCTACAGATTGCAAAGTGATTGATGTATTTAATCCGGTGAGGGAAGATTACAGAAGCTAATTTTTCTATTGAACAATAAAGTGAACTTTAATATTCATTCCGAACGGAATATTGAAAAGAAAGTGAATTCTTTAAAAAAAGAAATGTAACAATAAAATAATTTATGAAAATTAAGAATAGTACAATTCAATTTAATATAAAACTGGCAATCATTTTTCTTTTTTTAATTTCATTTTCTGAAAAAAATATCAAGGCACAAGAAAGAATTGATACTGACAGACCTGACCAAACAGAGTCTGCAAATCTGACACCAAAAGGATTTTTCCAATCAGAAATTGGCTTTAATATTGAAAAAGATAAAGGGCTTCGAACATTTGTTCATCCCACAGCATTATGGAAATATGGTTTGAATCGACGAATCGAATTCAGATTAATTACCGAATTCATTTCTGATGAGTCTCCTTTTTATACGCCTCCATCAAAAAGCTACAATTCAGGACTATTACCTGTACAGCTAGGAAGCAGAATTGCACTTTTTGAAGAAAAAGGAATATTGCCAAAAACGTCTTTAATATTTCATGTGGGAATACCTGGTTTATCATCAGCCAAATTCAAAACTAGATATGTTGTTCCAAATTTCAGGTTTTCCATGGCACATAGCTTATCTGAAACAATTGGGCTTGGATACAATATCGGTGCCGAATGGGATGGCTTTGACAAAACACCTGAATGGATATATACATTTGCTCCCGGTTTTAATATTGGTAAAAACTGGTACGGTTATGTCGAATTGTTTGGTGCAATAAAAAAGAATGAAGCGGCCCAACATAGTTTTGATGCAGGCAT
>JAHEMN010000133.1 GCA_024643645.1 Chitinophagaceae bacterium
AATGGAGGATTGATCTTAAGGTTAGAACATCAATTTAAAAACTATTCGATGACAGGTAATGCAGTAATCATTAAAGAATATGCTTTATCTTTCAAAGCGTTGGAAATTGCTAAAAAAGATTTCAATAAAATTTGCGAATCAAATTGAATCAAAAACATTCAGCATGAAAAAAACTATTCCCTGTTTTATTATCATAACCCTTACTTTAATTTCTATAGGTTGTAAAAATCATAAAGACCAGAAAGCTGTAACAAATGATATTGATGTTTATCAACCAAAAAAATATGTCGAATTAAAACATCCCGAATGGAGTAAAAATTCCACTATTTATGAAGTGAATGTTCGTCAGTTCACACCAGAGGGAACATTCAAAGCTTTTGAATCCCATCTGCCCCGGTTAAAAGATATGGGTATTGATATTATCTGGTTGATGCCCATTCATCCAATTGGTATTATCAATAGAAAAGGTACACTTGGAAGTGAATATTCAGTAAAAGATTATTATGGTGTAAACCCCGAATATGGAAATATGGATGATCTTAAATCATTGGTAAAAAAGATTCATGAAATGGGTATGTATGTCATCATTGATTGGGTTGCCAATCATTCAGCATGGGATAATCCATTAGCCACTGAACATCCGGATTGGTACACAAAGAACCCTGCGGGAAAATTTCAACCTACACCATGGTATGATTGGGATGATGTAATAGATTTTGATTACAATGTTCCGGCAATGAGAAAATACATGACAGATGCGTTAAAATTTTGGGTGAGGGAAGCAGACATTGATGGCTATCGTTGTGATGTAGCCGGGTTTATTCCCGTAGATTTTTGGGATAATGCCCGGAGAGAATTGGACGGTATCAAACCTGTATTTATGCTGGCAGAATGGGAGTCGAGAGATTTATATAAGAATGCGTTTGACATGACTTATTCCTGGAGCTTATGGGATAAAATGAAAGATGCTACCATTAATAAAAAAGGTATTGGTGGATTGGTAGAATATATGGCTCATGATGTAGGTGCAGTGCCGCAAGACGCTTACCGGATGACCTTTACAGATAATCATGATAAAAACTCTTGGGAAGGAACCCAATTTTCAAATTTCGGTGAGGGCTTACCAGTCTGTATGGTCTTTTGTTCGGTTGTAAACGGAATGCCACTTGTATATGGTGGACAAGAAGCCGGATTAGATCATTCATTAAAATTTTTTGATAAAGACCTTATAAATTGGAAACCCCATCCATTTGCTGAATTATATAAAAAATTATTTGAGTTAAAGCATACCAACCAGGCACTCTGGAATGGAGCTTGGGGAGGAGAAATGGTAAGAATTTATAGTGATAAAATGGACAAAGTCATTTCTTTCAGCAGGGAGAAAAATGGTAATAAAATTATTCCGTTGATCAACTTTAGTGAAAAACCAATTAATGTAAAACTAGATTCAAAATTTCACAAAGGCATTTATAAAGATTGGTTTACAGGAAAAACCTATGAATTAAAAGGAGATGATGATATCACTCTTAATGCATGGGGTTATTTAGTATTGGTAAAATAAGATCAGATAATTAGAAATTCAACTATATGTATCCAGTTTTCTTTTTTATCTTGAAATGATCCGCATTCCACCGCCGCCGCCACCGTTATTCAAACCTAGCTTACTTAAACTATAAGTGAAACTTAACAGGAAGAACTGACGCAGCGTAAGCACTCTCGAATCTTCGATATAATTATTATTTGTATTACGGTTGATGCCAACATTCTTATTGAGCAGATCCCTTGCACTGAACTTTAACTCCCCCCTATTATATTTCAGCATTTGCTTGCTGATACTTGCATTCCATAGTGGAACTTTTGTATTAAACCCTGCTGCCCGTTGACTATTGATCATATAATTAAAGTCTGTACTCATGAAAAATCCTTTAGGTAATTCCCAATCAATAGAGGCAGTATAATCCTGTGAAAGATAATCTGCATTCAATGCAGATTGCAGTGAGTAATTGGTTTTATTGTAATTGAATCCTGCACCTACAGCGACGTTTATTTTATCTGTCGGATTTATATCAAATCGTATATCAGGACCAACCGTCAATGTCTTTATATCATTACCAACTCCATTTATGAATTGTTTAGTTTTAAAAATCCTGGTATTGGCACTGAGCTCCACAGAACCCTTTAAAAAACGGGCAGGCATGCTATAACTTATCTCTGTATTTAAATTATATACTCCATCTACATTAACCGGCCTTGTTCTTTTTATTCCTTGCAGATCGATAGAATCATAGTTCACAATTTTATTTTGTGTTGCCTGCATATTCATAAACAAAAAGAGATTTTTATTTTTAAAAGGATTGATCAACGTTAATCTTGATTGTATCGAATGCGTAAACTCCTGCTTAAGATCAGGATTACCTATTTTAATATTCAACGAATTACTATTATCCGGTACTGGCTGTAACTGCGATACCGATGGTTGATTCGTTGATGTATTATAATTCAACGTAAAGCTTTTAAAACGGGTAAAATAATACCGGAAATTTGCATTAGGCAAAATATTCCTGAATGTTTTAGTGATCAAAGAATCTTTTATACCGCTTATGATCTTTCCTTCCAGGTTCGCCTGTTGCCAGGAAGCTCCAAAAGAATAATTATATTTTTTCTTTTGTGTACGGACACGGATACCGGCATTGGTAAATCCGTAGGTGTTCTCAAAGTCATTAGTAAGAAAATTATTCACCTGGTCATACTTGCCATTGCTTCTGTTATAATCGAATGTTTCTTTTTGAGAAGTGCTTTTACCATTGCTATTACTTACGCTGAACTCTAATAATGATCGTTTCCATAGTGGTTCTGTATAAACAGCCCTGGCATTATAACTTTTCAAATCGCCGGAAGTAGTGCTTTGCTGGTTCAATGTATCTTTTCTCAATAATGACCCATCAGGATTATAAAAATTATTTATTGATGAAAGACTACCATCTCCATCACTTTGATTTAAACTTGTTTGAAGTGTTAGTGAAAAAGTTCTTCCTCTTTTATTAAATCGCTTTCTCCAGATAATATCATTCCGAAAATTATACCCTTCATTAGTAATTGTATTATTACTAAATCCTTTATTGGTAAGCATACCATCTTCCGACAAGGTCTGATAATCGGTTTGTGAACGGTTATTTGTTTTTTGATAGCTGAATGATGGTGTAATCCGAATTGAATTAAACGAATCGATCTGGTAAAGAGTATTTAAATTAAGCCGGTGATTATTATTCAAATTCTCAGAAAAAGAATTCTGATCATAATAGTATGATGAATCCGGTAAAAAATATTGTCGTTGTATATGGCTCTCTTTTTTTGGATTCAACCTGTTATAAAAATAATTGCTTTGCAGATCCAGTTTGTTGCCAATAATATTATTATAATTCAATCCGCCACCCCACGCAGTATTGATACCGCTGTTACTACCTCCAGTATTCACACCCATAGCAGAGGCATCGTCAGAAGAAATATTAATATTGATATCACCACCGCCGCCCATACCTCTTTGCAGTCGGGCCAATTCACCGGTGAAGTTTAAGATATCCATAAATGAAAATCCTTCAGCATTGGTATTATTACCCATCCCGATTGCTGAAAACTGTCTTGCCCCTTTAAAAGAATTGACATTGAACTTACCTTCATATCTTTCTTTATTACCGGCACCGGCATTTACTTTTCCAAACATGCCTTTCTTTTTATCCTTCTTCAGTTTCAGGTTAATCGTTTTTTCATAATTACCATCTTCAAATCCTGTTAACTGTGCCTGGTCGCTTTGCTTGTCATACACCTGCACTTTATCTACTGCATCCGCCGGTAAATTCTTCGTTGCAACTTTCGGATCATTCCCAAAAAACTCTTTTCCATCCACCAATACCTTAGATACTTTTTCTCCCTGTGCTTTTACTGTGCCGTCTTTTTCCACTTTCACTCCCGGAAGTTTTTTAAGTAATTGTTCAACCGTTGCATTGGGTTGAACTTTAAAAGATCCTGCATTGTATTGTATCGTATCACCAACCAGTGTTACCGGTGGTGCTTCGGCTGCAAGAACCACTTCCTCCAATACTTTTACCTTATCATTCATTACTACATTTCCAAGGTCATTATTCCTACTACTATCTGAAACAGTAAAATAAGTATTGCTGTTATGATAATTGATATGAGTGATCAATAAACGGTATTCACTGTTGGCTAATCCGGTTAAAGCAAATTTTCCATCACTACCTGTCATGGTAAAAGTGACTAATGTTGAATCTTTCTTTTCAAGAACGGTTATAGTAGCTCCTGCAACAGGCTGTTTACTGATGGTGTCAAATGCAACACCTTTTACAGTACCATTTCTTTGAGCAAATAACAGTGTAGTAAAACAAATTAATAAAAAAAGAAAAAACATTTTTCTCATAGCTATTCCATTTCGGCTACGAAAATATTCATACACATTAGCATTATGCGTTAAAAGGGCTTTGTTTAAAGTTAATAAAGGTTAATAAATTAGCAGGGGATCTACTATTCCTTTATTGCGCCTCTTTCATCATCATCTCTTTCCCTGTCATACACTAATACCTTTACTTTCCACTCCATTGGCTCAACGTATTGCATTAAGATCTCAATCTTTAGCCTGGCCGCTTTTTCATTTTCATGATCAAGAGAGAATAACACCCCGGTAAATTTTTTATCTTCTGCGGGAGATTCGTATTCGCCTTTAAGCTTATAAGTTTCTACACCAAGTTTAACCGGCATATTTTGGAGTTGACTATACAGCGTTCTGAATTTCTGTTTAGCTTTATCAAAACTCTCTGTTGTTAGCATCAAGGCTTCCCAACTACAAACTTCTTTTTTTGCTGAATAGCGGGTTACAAAAGACTCTTCTGCACCGTTTACTTTAAAATTGCATTGATAGTCGGTCGATTGCGGATATTGTGTAATTATTTCGCCCATTATATTTATAAAACGATTAGGGTAGTCCTCAATTACTTTTTTTATGTCACCAGAAACACCATTTGACTTTGGTAGCTTAAATTGACTTGATGCACTGAAGGAAATAAGTGAAATAATAGTAATAAGTACAAGTAGTTTTACGGAGTTTTTCATCAGTTTGGATTTAATGAATTTAAAACAGATATCAATATTATAGAATTTTCATTTTATAATCTATTTTTAAATGAAAGTTATACTTTATTTAAAATAAAATCCAACATATGAAAAACAGAACTCTTGTACACCACAACGAATCGGCAAAAATTTACCGTCACTATTATAAAACATCGGTTAATCCAATTCGTTTATTGAAATCTGTATTAGCTGTATTAATTACCGGTAATGCACCAACAGCTAGTATTTCTTATAAAAGAAAAAGATGACAATTAAAATCATTTGTTCAATAAAAAAAGGGCTTTCATGATCTGAAAGCCCTTTTTAATTTTTAATAATTAATAATTAATGCATTCGCATATCTCTCATATTTCTTTCCATCCCCCTTGGCATACCAGGCATCATTGGCCCGCTTTTACTACCACCCATCTTATTCAAGTTGAACAATAAGCTCACCATAAAATAACGGCGTAATACCATGCTACGGGTATCCTGAATATAGTTATCACCTGTTGTACGGGCAATACTCTGGTTTTGATTCAATAAATCGTTTACAGAAAACTTGATCTCCCCATTTTTATTTTTGAACACCTGCTTGCTCAAGCTTGCATTCCATAAAGGGATGGCTTGATTAAAACCTTCTGCACGACCAGTATTAATATAATAATCAAAATCAGTAGACAGAATAAAGTTTCCTTTGAAGGTATAAGAGGCATCAGCAGAATAAGTTTGTGTCAGATAATCTTCATTCAACTGTGTATTAACAGAGTACTTGATGGTATTATATGCAAGATTCGCTTTTACACCGAACTCAATTTTCTCCTTATTTATATTTAATCCAACACCCTGATTAATGGTAAATGATTTACCAATATTTGTTTGCTTATATAACAAACTTACATCCTTTGTATACGAAAGGCTATTTGTGAAGTTCAGGCTGGACCCTTTCATTTTTGGATTTTTGAAAGGCAATCCGACTGTTACAAATGAACGAAAATTAGAATAACCATCAACGTTCACCGGCTTACTCAATAAAACACCTCTGCTTAAAGAGTCTATACTATTTACAATTTTATTATTGGTTGCTGAGTAATTGATATTGGCAGCAATGAATTTAAATGTGAGGATATTGAATGTATTATAATTCAAATTCAGGTTATGTGAAAACTCCTGGCGTAAATTCGGATTTCCGATTGATTGATTGAGCGGATCAGATACATCTAGTACATTCTGTAGTTGTGTAATACTTGGCTCATTCGTTCTTCCATTATACCTGAAACGGAAATTCTTATTTCTACCGGGTGTATAGTTAAAATTAAATGTAGGGAAGTAGTTGGTATAGTTGGCACGGCTTACAGAATCTTTATTGCCAAAAGCCTGGTAACTGTCACTTTCCAATGTAGATTGTTGAACAGACATACCTAACTGATAGTTATACTTTTTTTCCTGTACCCGGAAATTAAAACCGAAACGATGACCTAAGAACAGGTTTTTGAAATCATTGGTCAGCCTCAGGTTTGGGTTGTCATATTTTCCAGACCCGGTGTTATAATTATATGTTTCCTTATCAGATGTACTTTTATTATTAGTATAAGCATAATTTAATTCCAATAATTTATTTAAACCAAATGATTCAGTGTATGAAGAGCTGAATACATTGTTGTTAAATGTACTTTTTTGATTGTTCTGCTGATCTTGTAAAAATCCTGCAAAAACAGAACCATCGCTTCTGAATAACTCATTGTCTGAAATAGTAAAACCATCACTATTACTATTGCCAAATGAATTATTCCATCCTAAAGTGATCGTACGTCCAACCTTTTTGAATTTATGTCTGAATAAAATATTGTTGGAAAAATTGAATCCGTCTCTATTGTTGGTATTAGTAGCCCTGCTGGTTGCTGCTTTATATTTTCCACTAATTACATCGGCCATTACCAATGAAGAGTCATCGCTGAAACTTTCTGAACGCTGTATAGTTAATGATGGTATATAGATAATGGAATTCATGGAGTCGATCTGGTATTCCATTTTCAAATTAAACCGGTGATTCTGGTTTGTATTATTTGAAGTAGTGTATCTGTCCATCAGGGCTATTGAGTCTGTAAAAATGGTTTGTCTGAAAATATCCTGTTGTTGTACCGGGTTACTATT
Organism: Chitinophagaceae bacterium; assembly: GCA_024643645.1. Classification (GTDB taxonomy): domain Bacteria; phylum Bacteroidota; class Bacteroidia; order Chitinophagales; family Chitinophagaceae; genus JJ008. Next base: position 7,279 of record JAHEMN010000133.1, read on the forward strand.
TGAGAAAAAATAACTGCCGCTTACCTTTATTTTATTTGCCCATAGATCAGAATAATTAATTCCGGTAGATAACGATCTGATGATACCTGTAGAATTTCCACCTCCAAAAAAACTACTCATACCACCGCGGCCACCACTCATTTGCATTCCACCAAAACTACTTCCGCCGCCGCCTCTTCCGCCGCCGCCAAAACCACTGAACCCACCCATTGCACTTATAATGTCAGAAAAAGAAAAACCTTGTTTATTGATATTATTACCATTAAATAAAACAGATATTCTTTTATTACCATTAAACTTATTGAACGATAAATTACCCTCATAACGGTCATTGCTACCTCCAGCTACCAATGCTCTTCCAAAAATTCCTTTATTCCTGTCTTTCTTTAATTGAATATTGATAGTTTTAGAACGGCTTCCATCATCGATCTTAGTGAATTTGGCCTGGTCACTCATATCATCAAATACCTGGATATTTTCTACCATTTCTGCAGTAAGGTTTTTAGTTGCCAGTTTCGGATCATTTCCAAAAAACTCTTTTCCGTTCACATAAACCTTTTGTATATCTTCTCCCTGTGCTTTAATATTTCCTTCTTTATCTACCTCTACACCCGGTAGTTTTTTCAAAAGGTCTTCTACTGTAGCGTTTGGCTTTGTTTTAAAAGCAGCCGCATTAAATTGTACCGTATCACCTTTTACTTGTATCGGCACATATGAGCTGATATTTACGTTGGCCAATAACTTTCCGCCTGTTTTTGGTGAAATTTCTCCAAAATCCAGATCCATTTTTGATTCAGTTATTGTAAATGCTTTACTATAAGGATCAAAGCTTTTATGACTGATAATCAAGTAGTAATTGGCTTCTTCCAGTCCCTTTACTTCAAAATATCCCACTTTATTGGTCATAGTAAAAGTTGCCAGGCTGGAATCCTTCACATTCATAACTGAAATAGTAGCATCCTGTATGGCCTCTTTACTGGTAGAATCTACCAATTTGCCCTTTATCGAGCCATGATGTTTTTGGGCATTTGCACTTATAAATAGTACTAAAATGAGGATGGATAAGGTAAAAATCTTCTTCATAAACAATGAAATTGTGTACGAAAATAGACGTAAGAAGCTGCTTCAACTTTCGGA
>JAHEMN010000134.1 GCA_024643645.1 Chitinophagaceae bacterium
TATTTGGCTTCACACCTTAAAAAGAAGATATTTGCAGACCCTGATTTAATATTTAAAGGTCTGTATGCAATTAGTGAAGTTAATAACCCCTAAGAAAATCAATGCGTTACGAGTAATTTCTGCTGCGTTTTTGATTTTGTTTTTTACTGCTTTTCAACCTGCTTTTTCACAGGATAACTCTCCGTACTCCAGATATGGTATCGGTGACCTTGTTCCTGCCACCAGTATTAATAGCCGTGGTATGGGAGGTTTGTCGGCCGCTTATACTGAAGTGCTTTCATTAAATTTCAGCAATCCTGCTTCATACGCCTTCTTTCAATCATTAAAAGAAGCAAAGTCTAAGAAGCTTAGCTCCGGCCGTGCAATTTTAGATGTTGGTATCAATTTTGAAAACAGGACTTTAAAAGATCCTGCATTTGCTGAAAGGTTTACAGCAAGCAATGCATTGTTTTCTTATGTACAGGTTGGAGTTCCGCTGAAAACAAACTGGGGGTTAAGTTTTGGTATAAGACCAATTTCCCGAATCAGTTATAAAATTCAACAAAGAGATTATTTGAAAGATCCGAATACCGGACTTCCTATTGATAGCGCAGTTACACTTTATACCGGTGAAGGTGGTGCTTACCTTGTTTCAGCGGGAACCGGCTTTAGCATTTTCAATAAAATGAAAAAAGATGGCGAAGAAAAATTAAGCATAGGAATTACTGCCGGATATCTTTTTGGAGAAAAGGATTATACTACAAAACGTACTTTATTCAACGATACAGTTGATTATAACCAGGCTAAATATGAAACAAGAACTAATTTTGGAAACCTGAATTTCAATACAGGCATTCAATATAAAGTTCCGTTGAAAAAGAATTTATCGCTTACACTTGGTGCTTATGGTAGCTGGGGTCAGAGCTTAAATGGCACACAGGATATTCTTCGGGAAACTTATACATATGATGAAAACGTAGGTGAATCCAGGCTAGATAGTGTTTCAGATATGCGTAATTTAAAAGGGAAGATCGATCTTCCTTCATCCATTACTGCCGGCTTTGTGTTGCAGAAATATGCAGTACCAAATAAAGAAGGAGGCTGGTTGTTTGGAGTTGATTTTACACAACAGAATTGGGATAACTACCGCTTTTACGGAAAAACAGATTCACTAAGAAATAAATGGGAATTAAGAGTGGGGGCACAAATAAATCCTGTTCCCAAAAGAAATTATTTCAGTAACATATCTTATCGCTTTGGTTTATTTATGGGTCCGGATTACGTTAAGGTCGGACAGAAGCTTAACCAGTTTGGCGGAAGCTTTGGATTAGGATTACCGTTGGCTACCAGCAGGCAGGCACCTAACCAGGCTACGATCATCAACCTGGCATTTGAATATGGTAAAAGAGGAAATAATTCTAATTTACTTAGCGAAAACATGTTCAGGCTTTCACTTGGTTTTTCACTCAGTGATTTCTGGTTTATCAAACGCAAGTATGATTAATTTTCATTTCAATAAAACATTATTTCAAACAGCAGCTTTCTTAATGGGCTGCTGTTTGCTTTATAGTTGTGAGAATGATGTAAAGACAGTGGAAGATTATACCAAAAAAGTGATCATGCAGGAGGAGGCCATCAATGTGGAAAGTTATATGAGCCAGGATGGTATAATGAAAGCAAAACTAACAGCGCCGCTTATGCTACGGGTGTTTGCAGATACAGTGTATGTTGAATTTCCAAAAAAGTTGCATGTTGACTTTTACAATGACAGTACCAAAATAGAAACCAGGTTAGATTGTATGTATGGTAAATATTTTGAGAATCTGAATAAAGTGTATTTGCGGGATAGTGTAGTAGTAATAACAACAAAAGGTGATACACTGAAAAGTCCTGATCTCTGGTGGGATCAGAATACAAAATTATTTTACACTGATAAATATGCCATTTACCATGGTATAGGCAAGAATATTTACGGAGGCAAGGGCCTTGTTGCTACACAGGATCTTACTAGTGTGATCTTTAACGATCCAACAGGTACAGTAGAAGTATCTGAAAATGGATTTCCAAAATAATAGCTGAATATTGTTATACGCTGTTTTGAATGATTTCAAAACCAGTTTCTTTATCTTCACAAGAAACCTATCAATATGTCATTTGCAAATAAAACAGTAATAATAACCGGAGCTACCCGTGGAATTGGAAAAGCCATTGCATTAAGATTGGCAATGGATGGAGCCAATATTGTTGTTGCTTCAAAAAGCGTTACAGAAAACCCTAAACTGGGAGGCACTATTTATTCAGCGGCTGAAGAAATAGAAGCAGCAGGTGGAAAAGCATTGGCCGTGCAATGCGATATCCGGTTTGAAGACCAGGTACAAAATGTAATTGATAAGACCATTGAAAAATTTGGTGGTATTGATATTTTGATCAACAATGCCTCCGCTATTAATCTTACACCAACAGAAAAGACAGAACCTAAACGTTTTGATCTGATGCATGACATCAATGTGCGGGGAACATTTTTTGTTACCAAAGCATGTGTGCCGTATTTAAAAAAGTCAACGAATCCTCATATTCTTACCTTGTCGCCGCCTATAAATTTAGATCCGAAGTGGTTTGAAAATCATGTAGCATATACCATTACAAAGTACAGCATGAGTATGATGACGATTGGTTGGGCAAAAGAATTCAGGAACTCAAGAATTGCTGCAAATGCATTATGGCCAAGAACAACAATTGATACCGCTGCCGTAAGAAATTTACTGGGAGGTGAAATGCTGGCTAATATGAGCCGTACACCGGATATTCTTTCAGATGCTGCCTATTATATTTTAAGACAATCCTCATCAGAATGTACTGGCAATTTATTTATAGATGAGCAGGTATTAGCTAAGGAAGGGATTACTGATCTTGAAAAATATTCAGTGATACCCGGCGCTCAGTTGTATACTGATTTATTTGTGTAATTAATTAGCCTATATTTATCGAAACATTTATTTTGGCGATTTCAAACTGTTATAAAAGTGTAACATCAACTGTTTTACTGTTGATGTTTTTTAGTGTCAGACTGTTTAGTCAGCAAAATGACTTTGAAGGTGTCATATATTACAAAACAGAAGTTAAGGTGGCTTCTGAATTGTTCAGTGAAAAAGTAATTAAAAGTATGCTCGGACTCGGGAATGATACGAAAGTATGGGTTAAAAAAGGAAACTACAAACAAACTACCGGGCAAGCCGATATATATTTTATAAATAAAGAACAAAAAGTATATATCAAATTTAAGAACCTTGATACTTTATATATTCTTGATTATTTTTCTGATTCCAGTACTGTTAAAAACATCTCCAAACAGGGAGATAAAAAAACAATTGCGGGAATGGAGTGTAAGCCATTGAAAATAGAGTTGGATAATGCAACGTATAAATATTATTATGCTCCGGAATTATATATGAATCCTGAGTATGACAAGAATAATAAAATAGGCAGGTATGATATTTTTGCTAAAGAGACTTCTTCATTGTATCTATATTGTGAAAATGAAACAAAGACTTATACTACTTTAGAAACTTGTTATAAGGTACAGCAAACAGCCATTTCAGACAGTATATTTTTATTACCAGCCTTACCTCAAAAAATATATTCTCTCGATGAACTTACAATAGCTCCTGAATTTAAAAGAAGCGGTGGTTGGGAAAAATATTTGCTTTCATCTGTCAATAAAGAAGTGTCATCAAAATATCTTAGAATACCTAAAGGTGAGAATATGGCTTCTCAAACAGTAATCGTAAAATTTATGGTTAATGAATTTGGAAGGGTTTCATATGCAGAAGTTGAAAATAAAAAAGAAGTAAATTCCAAACTGGCGGAAGAGGCATTAAGGGTTGTCAATTCGTCACCACTATGGAAACCTCCAACTATCTATGGTGGAGAAAAATCAATATTCTGGCTAAGGGCGCCTATCACATTTCAAGTTGTAAATAAATAATTCACTCTAAAAATTCAAGTATGAAATTTAGAATCTTTTCTATAATGGTATTATGTTTTTTATTTAATACGGCTAATGCTCAAAGCTATATGCGTGGAATCGGCTCAAATATTTCAATTTTAACTGCAAAAGTAAATACACCCTCTGAGCAATATGATTTCGCAATGGTAGTAACACACTTTTCTTTTACCCCCAGATTTACTATCTCGGAAGGTGAAAATAATTCAGTTAGTATTTGCTTTCCATTGGGGGTAGGAGTTGGAATTTTAAGCAGCGCAAACGGTGCAAGTGGAATTGCATGGGGAGCCGATGCTCCAGTAGCCATTGACTATAACATTGGCAATATGTCTACACCGGATAATGAGAAAGGATTTGGATGGTATTTTGGTGCCGGTTTTGGGTATATGTATTCAGGATATTCTAGTGATGGAGAAGTGACAAATATTAATACATATGGACCTATTGGCCGTTTGGGGATACGTTTTGGCTCAAATTATCATACAACAGTTGGCCTTTTTTATAAACAAGGCCTTGAAAAAGATAAATACAAAACTTTTGGATTTAATGTTCTTTTGGAGCGTTGATAGTGCTAAAATTATTTTGCTCAGGCCTCATTTGCGGAAATAACAACACATCCTGAATGGATGAGCTGTTTGTTAAAAGCATACAAAGCCTATCGATACCGAAGCCTATACCGGAAGTTGGGGGCATTCCATATTCCAATGCTCTTAAGAAATCATAATCGATGAACATGGCCTCATCATCACCTCTTTCCATTAGCTTGGATTGTTCTTCAAATCGTTCCCGCTGATCGATCGGATCATTCAATTCGCTATAAGCATTGGCAATTTCTTTTCCGTTAATGATCAGTTCGAAACGTTCTACTAATCCGTGTTTGTCACGGTGTTTCTTTGTAAGCGGACTCATCTCTACCGGATAATCAATAATGAATGTAGGTTGGATGTATTTTTTTTCACACATTGCTCCAAATAATTCATCGATCAATTTTCCTTTCCCCATTGTGTTGTCCACTTGTATATGAAATTGTTTGCAGATGGATCGAAGCTGTTCTTCATTCATACGGCTTACATCGGTACCGGTATGTTCCTGTATCGCATCATAGATACTGATACGTTTATAGGGAGCTTTAAACGAAATAGTTGAAGAGCCAACAGTAACATCAGTAGTACCACAAACATCATTTGCTGCTTTCTCCAATAATTGCTCTGTGGTTTCCATCATCCAGAAATAATCTTTGTAGGCTGTATAAAATTCAAGGATGGTAAATTCCGGATTATGTGTGCGGTCCATACCTTCATTACGGAAGTTGCGGCTGAACTCATATACCCAGTCGAATCCACCAACGATCAATCTTTTTAAATACAGTTCATTGGCAATACGTAAGTACAATGGAATGTCCAGTGCATTATGATGTGTAATAAAAGGCCTTGCCGCTGCACCACCAGGTATACTTTGCAATACCGGTGTGTCCACTTCCAAAGCACCCTGATCATTTAAAAAGGCACGGATGGAATTGATGAGCTTTGTTCTTTTGATAAAAGTTTGTTTTACCGCAGGATTGATGATGAGGTCAGCATATCGTTGACGGTATTTGAACTCCGGATCAGTTACTGCATCAAAGGTTTGCCCTTCAGCTTCTTTTACAATCGGTAATGGGTGTAATGCTTTACTAAGCAATGTGAGTTCTCTTACATGAACAGATGTTTCACCGGTTTTAGTAGTGAAAACATACCCTTTTACGCCAATGATATCACCAATATCAAGGAGTTTTTTCCAGACGATATCGTATTGTGTTTTATCTTCTCCGGGGCAAATATCATCCCGCTTAATATATAACTGTATCTTCCCTTTACTATCCTGGATAACAGCAAAATTAGCCTTACCCATATCCCGTACACTCATGATGCGGCCTGCAAGGCATACATCATTAAATGTTTCTTTTTTTTCTTCCGTATAGGTTTCTTTAATATCAGTTGAATATGCATTAACAGGATATAAAGCTGCCGGGTAAGGCTCTATACCCATCATAATAAGTTCAGCCAGTTTTTCTCTTCTTAGTAGTTCTTGTTCTGAAAGATGCGATGTACTCATGTATCAATATTTGTTTATGTTCCGTCCTCCGTTGATTCCTGAATCTTTTAATTGCATTGTAAAAATGACAGGAGGAGGGCAAAGGTACTTGATAAGCTTTATTGTTAAAGCTGAAATTAAAAAGCCCCTCAGCCATAGGCAGAAGGGCTTCTAAAGTTTATTAGTTTAATCCTATTTAGGATTATTTATTAATACACCAATACGAAGGCCAAAGCTTCCGTTTTTGGTTACATCATTCGCTTTTGCCGGATCCGGGCTATCTGGTAAAATATTAGCGATTCCGATCGTATAATTAAAGGAGAACATAAATCCTTTTTTGAAACGGAAACCAGCTAATACGTTTGCTCCATAATCAGCACTTGTGTAACTATCTGCCGGCTCATTACCAAGGCTAAGATTAGTTTCTACAGATCTTTTTTCTTTCTTATCTCTTATTACAGATTTTGAAGGAACTGCAACTGAGAAAGTAGGTCCTGCACCCAGGAAAAAAGTTCCACCTGTTTTATCACCACTGGTATTATAAAGTATATTACCCTGTAGTTCTATATAGCGTAAGGCAATGTATTCTAACTGCTTGTTTGACTCTGCAGTCACAGCGCCTTTTTGCATATAGTGTAATCCGGGTTGAAAACTAAAATTTCCTTTACCCAGTGGAGCTTCCACTATTAATCCTAAAGTAAAACCTGCTCTTGATTTATAATCTATATCAGTTCCACCCAATTCACCACTAAAGTTTGATAAGGTATATCCACCTACCATTCCGACTCTTGACTTTTGAGCAGAAACTGTAATCTGCAGAGTGCAAATTGTAATGATTACAAATAATAAATTTTTTTTCATATCAGTTAATTTGGTTTCCTACTCATATCGCTTTTCGGTTGCGGCGCCCTACTCTTTTTTAGGATTTTTGGGGAATTCCTTTTAATCAGTTCATTTCTCAAAACAGGGCTAAAAATAGGCTTTTTTAAATAACCGTAATCCTGTTTCGGTGGGCAAATATATTTCAGAAAATCAAATCTTCCGAGTTTCTGCTCTAGTTTTTGGATAACTAATTTAGATACTTAAAATACCGTGTATAAGGATGACTTTAAAGGAGAAATAGGGGTAATTTGAAGATAATCACACTTTTAATGACTATGAACTTGAAATATAAGAGTGTTGTTAGTCACCAATCCGTATAAAAAGTATCATTTTTCAATATCTACATCTTTGCTTTTTCTTTTTTTAGAATTACTACTTTTTATCATTTTTATCAGTAATAATATAACAAGACCAGTACCCCCGACAGCGATAATAACTCCCAGAACACCAGATCCGGAGCATCCTATTAAACAAGATATAGTAGCAACTATATAAAGTAATAAAAGAGCTAAAAGAATACTTACAATAATTAAAACAACCTTTTCTCCATTTGAAGATTCTGTTGATTTTTTTATAGCTCTAACTTGTTCTTTTAATAGTTTTTTTCTTTCCTTCCATTTTAATGTTTTACCATCTTTGTCTTTCATGGATGCAGAAAACTCAGCGATTGATTTATAAGATTTTAAAACACTATCTCCGGGGAGGATAGAAGCATTACTAGCTAAAGAAATACCAAATAGATTTTTATATTGAAAAAGCTGATCAGGACGGTTGCCCATAAAAACAAACATCCAAAAAGTAGAAAAGGCAAGCAGGAAATCGCAGGTTTTTTGACGAAAATAAAAAGCATTGTAATTAAGACTAGTGCCTTTTAATTTTTTGGAAGGATAAGCTATAAATGCAATACTATAAACCAATGCAGAAAGGATCAGTATTATTATTGGAATCCTACTGTTTAAATCACTCAATAATATTCCGGTATTGATACCGATAACTGCTAATAGAAACATTGAAAGGACGATGATGATACGGGCAGACCTTTTGTGATCTCTTGCCCAGTAGGATATTTTCTTCATAAACTGATTTTTAAACTTAATGCAGGAACTGGCGTATTGACAAAACTGCTATTTTGAATTTGAGGAACTGATTCATTTTTAAAAGAAAGATTAATTCCTCTTCTTTCATTTTTTTTAGCAGCAATAAAAAGAGGAATACTCGATAATACACTTGCAGAACCTATTAAAATTAAACCCGTAGCTGTATTTGCCTGGCCTTCTTTTTCCGGAGTGGTACCAAACAACCAGTCAAAATCTTTTGGGTACATCGCACAACCAGTAAGAAATAAAGCAGAACCACCTCCGGCTAAAATCCAGCCAATAGTTTTCTGATTTCTACTCTTATGAAGGTATTCTGACGCTGTAAGGGGACTATTTTT
>JAHEMN010000135.1 GCA_024643645.1 Chitinophagaceae bacterium
TTTTCTGTAGCATAGTTGCCAAACCACTGGTGGGCAATTTCATGCACCATTAATGCTTCTGATTCCCTATTTCCATTAACAGAAAATTCAGAATAAAAAATAGTGTTTGCATTTTCTAATCCGCCAAACCTTGTTTTGGACTGAACATTAGCAAGTTTTTTATAAGCATAGGGGCCAACGTTATTAATGAACCAGGGAAGTATTTCAGTGGCTTGCGCATAATCATAAAATCCTTTATCTCTTTCTTCGGGATATACCCAACTGTAAACAGGAATACAATTATCAATAGTACCTGAAAGATTAACAGCAAAGTCTGCTACACCAATCACCATTACTTTAGTAGAAATTGGTATATCTTCTTTCCAGTGTGTTCTTTTTTTATTGTCAGGCAAGTTTGTCTCTTCAACCTGTATGCCGTTTGAGACAACCTGGTAATGCTGCGGAGCGGTAATGATAAATTCTACAGTAGCTTTGTCAGCAGGATCTTCTTTACATGGTAGCCAGTTGTGTCCACGGTCAGGCCAGTTATCGGCAAAGAAAGTTCTTTTGCCATATTTGTTTTTAGAAATGATCAGGCCATCTGCCGGGATGCCCTTATATATGATAGTATATGTTGCAGTGTCATTGGCAATTGTTTTTTTAGACAGATCGATCTGGCATATTTGCAATCCTGGATCAACTAATCCATTTTTTGCATTGTGTCCTATTATGTCGGATATCATCATCCCTTTTCCTTTTTTATCCGGTTGTACAAGATCAAATACAAGCTTGTTGGCAGACTCCAGGAATTTTACAGTTATATCTGCTCTGCCATAAATCGTATCATTTTGATCACTTAGTTCTACCGAAAATTTATAATGCAGCACATCAATATTACTTTGAGCCTGTAGTGAAGAAAAAGAAATAATAAGAAGCAGAGAAAAAAGAAACCTCATAAATAAATTTTAGAATAGATAATTAATCAGGATGTAAGAACAATAAAATAACAAGAGAGTTGCAGCGATCATAAATTTTCAAGCATTTCCACTACTTTTTCTCTCTTTAATATTACATATCCGATACGGTCCTCACTGATCCCTTCTTTTAGCTGGTAACTGAACTCTAATTCCTCGTTGGTAACATTTGTTTCAAAATACCGGAATGAAATGGTTCGAAAATCTTTCAACTCATCACCAATTTCGTAAAGGTGAGTGGATAAAATAAAAAGTGAATTTTTTATTTTTAATAAGCCTTTTATTACAGTCAACGAACATTTCATTGCATCCAATACATTAGTGCCTTTAAATAATTCATCAATAAGTACCAGCCATTTCCTACCGTCATTGATCCTTTCAATGGTATTTTTTATGCGTTGCACTTCATTAAAGAAAAAACTTTCTCCTTTGGCGATATTGTCAACTACATTGATATTACTAAGCAAACCATCAAATAAAGTCAGTTTCATTTTTTGTGCCGGTACGCCCATTCCAATATGTGCAAGAAAAACTGCTGAGCCAACAGCTTTTATCAAAGTGCTTTTGCCCGCCATATTTGCCCCGGTTAAAAAAAGAAAATTATGGTCTGGGTTCATTTGCAGATCATAGGGTATGGGCTTTGGTAGCAGAATATGATATAATCCGTCTGCTTCTACTAACGGTGTATCCTGATCAATGAATTCAGGGAATGAAAGATTATAGGTCTTCACAGCAACTGCCATTGAATACCAGGCATCCAGCCGGCTAAAAATGTCGATCAATTCTAATGTATTCGTTTTATACCTGCCTCGAAGATGAAAGCCATAGTATAAATATTGCCTAACAGAGAATTTATGTTTGGGTAAAGTGTTGGCTAATTTTTGTAAAGGACCTTCTCTGAGTATTCCAGAAATTCTATCAATATATAGCTTGATATTGGCGGGCAGATCCAGATCGGTCAGTAATTCAGAGATCAATTTTACACCACGATAAAAATCTGCAAAATGTGGGATAGAGTATTTTACCATTGCATAATCTTCACTATGCAGCAACCGGTAAAACAAATTATTGAATGATGCCGGTGCTTCACTGATCGGATCAATCGGATAATCAAGAAATTTATCCATGACCAGCATGGTACCATTGCTGATATCAGTTGGCCAATCTTTTACATGTTCCATAAAAGTCCGGATCACTTTCTGGGTACCCAGAATTTTTTCCAGATCATCATGTGGTTCAGTAAAAAATTTACGAAGCCATTCCCTGCCGCCAACAGTACGGGTAAAGTTTAGCTTATGAAAAATAGAAAATTCTTCTTCCTGGTGGAAAATGGATATATCACTAAATGATGTATTGTCTATTTGCATAATATGCTTAGTAGGCGGTAAATAGTAATGACTTTTTTCTCTTTTCACTATTCACCATTGACTATTCACTTTTTTATCTGTCAAAAACTAACCGTTGTCCTTTTTGAGTTTCATCCCACTCGCCATTTCTCCCTTCTAAGCCGGGACAAGCATACACCAGATGCCCGTTTACAAATGTATGAGTGATTGAAGCAGGAAATTCCATACTTTCTAACGGACTCCAGCCACATTTATATAAAATATTTTCTTTCGAAACTTTTGAGTTTTTATTTAGATCAGCAATTACAAGATCTGCATAATAGCCTTCACGGATGTAACCCCTTTCTGCTATCTGAAAACAAGCTGCCACTGCATGGCTCATTTTCTCAGCGATCTTTTCCAGACTGATATAACCTTTTTTATGATAATATAGCATCAATAATAACGGATGCTGAACCAACGGTAAACCTGCATGGGCTTTCAAATAAGGCTCATTTTTTTCTTCCCAGGTATGTGGTGCATGGTCAGTCGCTATTACATCAAGTCTGTTATCAAGCAATGCTTTCCATAGAGCTTCTTTATTATGTGGTGCTTTAATGGCAGGGTTACATTTTATCTGGTTACCCAATCTTGCATAGTCATCACTGGTAAAATGTAAATGATGTACACACACTTCTGCTGTAATACGTTTTTCTTTCAGTGGAAACATATTGGTGAAAAGCTGTAATTCCTTTTCAGTGGTTATATGCAAAATATGTAAACGGGTATTGTATTTCTTAGCTATTTGTATTGCATAAAGGGATGATTCGTAACAGGCTTCATCATTTCTGATGATGGGATGATCAGCAGCGGTCAATTCTTTTCCCGATGCTTTTATTTTTTCAAGATTTTCCCGGATGATCTTTTCATCCTCACAATGTGTAGCGATCAATACTTCACTTTCTCTGAAAATCTTGTCTAATGTATTGGGATTGTCAACCAGCATATTGCCGGTACTGGCACCCATAAATATTTTTACACCACAAATATTTTTCTTCTGTTCATTTGTTTTTAATACTTCATCGGCATTATCATTGCCCGTTCCCATAAAAAAGGAATAGTTAGCTAGCGATGTTTTTGCAGCTATCTTATATTTTTCTTCAAGTAATTCTTGTGTTAAAGCATTTGGAATAGTATTTGGCATTTCCATATAACTGGTTACACCACCTGCTACAGCAGCCTTTGATTCTGTGTAGATGGTAGCTTTATGTGTCAATCCGGGTTCCCGAAAATGTACCTGGTCATCAATACAACCGGGAAATAAATATTTGCCTTCACCATCAATTTCAATATGATTTGCTGTTGAAACAGTTATCTGCGGTAAAATTTTCTCAATTCTTCCATTTGTTATTAACACATCTGCATTAATAATGCTGCCTTCATTGACGATCTGTATATTCTTAATCAGGTATTTTTGCATATCTTGTTTCATAAAAATTTGATCAAAGCCAATACCCATGCAATTTAAACAAACCCTTGCAAGACTTGTCCTTCTTCTGCTTCCAATTTCAGGTTTTTCTCAAAGTACTTTTTTGCCACAAGGTGATAAAGCGAATATTTTAATGGAAAGAATGGAAATTAAAAGCCGTACGGACTCATTTTTCAATTTTTCTAAAACTAAACCCTATAGTCGCCGTCATGTAGTAAATGCAGTTGATCATTACGTAGATCAGTACGGATCAAAACTTTCAAAGGTTGATAAATACAATGTTGAACGTTTGCACCTGAATAACCTGGAATATGTTCCTGTTGCTGAACATAGCAAGTACAGATCAAAAAAGAAATTCATTAAAAATTTTTATTCTACACCGGCAAATTTGTTTGAAGTACATACAAAAGATTTTGATCTGGTGGTGAATCCCGTAGTTCAATACACAATATCAAAAGAGAGTAATAATGATGATGATCTTTTTTTGAATACAAGAGGGGTGACCGTAAGAGGGCAGATCGCAAATAAGATCGGGTTCTTCACTTATTTAACAGATAACCAGGAAAGAGCACCAAAGTATGTGCAGGATTTTATCAGTATGCGGAAAGCAGTACCGGGTGCGGGATATTATAAACCTTTTAAAGCTGCAGGGGGTACAGATTATTTTGATGCGAGAGGTTATTTTACATTTAATGTTACTAAGTATATTGATGTAACTTTTGGGTACGATAAAAATTTTATCGGAAATGGTCATCGTAGTTTATTGTTGAGCGACTTTGGTAACAATTCACTTTTTCTGAAATTAAATACCAGGATCTGGAAATTCAATTACCAGAATTTATTTATGGAATTGCAGAATGCAGATGACCGTATCGGCGACAGGTTGATCGGTAAGAAATATGCAGCTATGCATCACCTTGATATCAATGTTACCAAGTGGTTGAATATTGGTTTATTTGAAGGTGTGGTGTTTGGCAGAAAAGATAAGTTTGATTTTGGATATCTGAATCCCATTATCTTTTATCGTTCCATTGAGCAGCAGAACGGAAGTTTTGACAATTCAATAATCGGGCTGGATGGAAAAGCAAATCTGGGAGGAAAGATCCAATTATACGGTCAATTATCGCTGGATGAATTTTTACTGGCAGAAATAAAACGTAACCGTGGATGGTGGGCCAATAAGTGGGGCATTCAGGTAGGAGCAAAATATATTGATGCGTTTGGTATCAGTAACCTGGATCTGCAGGTTGAGCATAACAGGGTTCGTCCTTTTACTTATTCTCACCGTGATTCTGTTGCTAACTATACACATTATAATCAGCCATTGGCACATCCATTGATGGCAAATTTTCAGGAATACATTGGGATAGCCCGTTACCAGCCGGCGCCAAAATGGTTAGCAGTTGCAAAATTGATCTATTATCAGCAGGGCAGGGATAGCAGCAGCCGTAGTTTCGGCAGTAATATCTTTTTACCAAATGTTATTCCGCCAAGGCAGGGAGATTTTGGATATGATATCGGTAGCGGTTGGAAGACTGATGTATTGTATGGATCATTCCTGTTATCGTATGAGATCAGAGAAAATCTTTTTATTGACCTGAATGCAATTATCCGAAATCAAAAAACAACAACAGCGCCAATTAATTCAGTAAATACTTCAGTGGTAAGTTTTGGTGTACGGTGGAATATGCACCGTAGAGATTTTGATTTTTAATTTTAGTAATTTATCTAATCAAAAACTTTGGTTAAATTATACGAAGCTGATTTATTGAAATATGTATAAATTTCAGCATTTCAGGTATCCGGAAATCTTTGTATAAGCATCTGACTTTAATTTGTTGTTGAATACTTTCGATGTTCTGATTAGTGTTCTTATCAGCCAGATATTCATGGAAAGCTTTTTGGGCATTATTTGCAATGCCACCCGAAGTAGAAATTACTGGAAAGAGAACTTACTTTATCCTCAGTAGAGTTACTGTTTTTATAAATGTATCGTCATGTGTTTTCAATACTACATGATACCAATTTTGTTCAGGTGAGTCAACAGTAAAAATGTCATTCTTTTTATGTCTTCTTACCCCTTCTTCAAATCTACTAACTGTCATATTCTCTACAAACCAGTTAGTGTCACCATTTGGATTTCCGTCCATTGTATATTCATGAACCAAGTCAATAAATGGTGTTCCTGTATTATATTTTTCAATAATTTCTTTTCTTAGACTGTCTGCTTGAGGTTTTGTGTAATTTTCTCCATTCAAATAAATATATTTTGCCCTGAAAGAAAGTGTAGAGTCGATTTGTAAAATTTTATAAGATGTGTTATTCAGATGAAAAACAAACCCAATCTTTTTTTCATATAAGTGTAAAAGGATTTCAGAAGTGTCATTACTGGATTTTATAGTAAATAACTTAGCATCTGTTTTTGGATTTGCTTGAATAAACTTCTCAGCTTGAGAAACACTGGTAATTTTAGATAAGTGACTTTCTATAGTTTGGCCAAAGGAAAGATGGCCCAAAAACAGCAAGAGTATCGATGAAATATGTCGTATCATATTGAAGGTAATTGAATTGTTCGGCCTTACTATTGAAAATACCTTTATAGCAAATGTACTTTTTTAATCTTTTTTTCCAGCAAAGTCTTCTTTAGTGGAAATTACTGGGAAGAGCAAGTGATGGAGATTTTATTTTGAATTGTTATTAATAATTCAAAAATATGTAAAATTGATGATGGGATTTCAAGTTGTTAGCTAATAAGTAAAACAATATTACCTGAATGGGTTACTAAATTTTACATCAGTTGTTAAATTATTGTCAGTTAGTGTTTTTAGAAAATTGACAAGATCAGTTTTTTGCTGAGCCGTCAGGTTAAGTCGTTGAGGTTGTCCGCTAGCATCTTTTAATGAACTGTTCAGATTGGGGTGGTTTTGAACACCACTATTATAATGTTCTACCACTTGTTCCAATGTATTAAATCTTCCATCATGCATATAAGGTGCAGACAATTCTATGTTTTTCAGTGAAGGGACTTTGAATGTGCCCAAAAAATTTGGATTAGGAATAGCTTCAAAAACGCCAAGGTCAGTAGTAGATGTTAGGTCCAAACCATTGTTGGTAGCACCAGCATCGGGGTTAATAAAGGCCTCGGTAGAATGGCAACCTACACAACTTAATCCACCAAGTGATTTTGGTAAAAAGAATAATTGCTTACCATTGTTTTCACTTTGAGTAAAATTAGAAAAGTTTGTAGTCGGAATATTTACCGTTTGCCTGCCTGCATCATATTTACTTGAAACACTAACAATACTTCTTACGAACTGAGCTAAAGCTTTTGCAATTCTATCAGAGTTGATCTCGTTTGTACCAAATGCACTTAGAAACAGATCGGAATAGAATGTCTGAGATCTGACTGCATCTACAACATTTGTTAATGTCATTCCCATTTCTACAGGATCTTGAAAGGGCATTAATACCTGTTCTTCTAAAGTAGCTGCTCTTTCATCCCAAAAAAACCTGCCCCGTTTATACCACCTTGCATTGATCAATGACATAGAATGTCTTCTCGTAGAACCTCCGCTAAAACCTAAACTAAACTTTGTATTGTCAGAAAATCCATTTTCTTGTTTGTGACAGGATGCACAGGAAATGGTATTATTGATACTAAGCTTTTTGTCATAAAAAAGAACCCGGCCTAATGTAGCACCATTATTTGTAGTGGGGTTGGATATTGGTGTATTATCATTGTCAATAGCTGCATTTTGACCAACACCAATCAATACATTCGTAGTAAGATGAGCAGGCAGATTGATCGTAGTATAATCGTAAGGGGTAGATGGAAGATTCAATACACTTTCTGAAATTTCAATTTCATTTTTTGTACAGGAAATAAGTATACTAATCAGGGCGAATATCAGACTCAAAAAAAAATATGTCTTTTTCACTTTCATTTAATTTAGAAGCATTAAGACACTGTCAGTCGATAAAGGTTTAATTTGTCTATTTATAACAGCAATGTGTAAAACTATTTTTATAAGAATTTATTGTGTTGAATTATAGATCTCCCAGTTATTTCCCGGCGACATCCCCTGCGGAAAACATTACCGGAAAGATATGTCTAACCGGGAGCTGCCTGCAGGTAGGCAGGCTGAAGCTGAATAGAATTACCGTTGTTTGGATCGACTTTGCATCAGTCCCAGCTGAAGCAAACCTTTTTTTATGAGAATGTACTTATTTACACTCAATTATTATGTCTTTTAAAACTACAGAAGAGAAAATTTTGTTTTGTGTCAAATGGAGTTATGTGGTCTTCTGTTATGCAGCGTATTTTGTCAAAGCTATTTTTGAGCTCTGATGTTAATGTTTCTTCACTGTATTGTTTTATTTTAAGTCCACTACATTTTTCAGGGCCGTTATTTGAAAAGGTACCAATTGTCAAATAGCCATTAACCGATTTCCTTGCTGTATCCAGATACTTTGAAACCTGGTTGCTTGTTGTCAGAAAATGAAAGGTTGCTCTATCATGCCAAATGTCAAAAGTTGTGTCTGGCTGATATTCGGTAATGTCACTAACAACC
>JAHEMN010000136.1 GCA_024643645.1 Chitinophagaceae bacterium
TATCGAATAAGTAGCTTTTAAGGTTCTGGCAAATTACCGGTATTACCATCCCGTACTTTTATTTTCTTCTTGCCAGAGTTTTCCTTTTCGTATTCTTTAATTTTCAATAAAGCCGGGTCATTGGCTCTGCGTAAAGAATCTGATACTTGTTTTCCTTTAGTTATTTCAATAGGTCGTATATCATCATCTCCAAGTAAACTCTCATCTTCTGTTTGTAATTTATTCATTACATAATATTCTGTAGCTTCTAATCTTCCGCTCCTCGGATCATAATAAATCCATTTTCCGTGCTTCATCGCCACACCTTCATTTTTCACTACTACCCTGCTTAATATCTTTGAAGGATCTTTTAAATCATAAACCGGTACTGTATCATAAGCATTGGCAGGATCAATAGCTCTCCACCTTTCTTCCCGTTCCAAACCACCATTGTAAGTAAAATATTGCTGTGTACCGTTTAACTTCCCCCATCTGTAATTTTCTTCAGCGATTTTTACACCTTGTAATGAATATTTTTTCCAAATCCCTTCTTTTAAATCATTTTCAAAATAGCCCTCCGCTTCATAACCTCTTTCTCCCCGCAAGTCAGGTACTTTAATGATCCATGGGCCTTGTTTGAGTCCTTTTAAGTCAACCCTGTTCAGTGTATCTCCTCTAACGCTGATCATATAATCTTTCCATTGGCCAAAACCACTGGAAGAAATAAACAAGAATAGTACAACAATCAATCGCATAGTTTAGTAAGTTTGATTAGAATGTTCAACCTTTTTAGTATCAGTTATCAGACTGCAATTTACTAACGAAAATTAACTGTCTTTATGTATTGCCTGTTAAAAAATAATTTATGGCTTAGAAAATTTTTATTTTCAACCATTTACATCATTTTCTGTTTCGGATTTCCAATTAGTAGTTTTTCACAAGTAAAACCAACATCCGCTGCTGATCGGTTACAGAATACGGAACAAAGACGCATATTAGAGTCCCGTTCGTTGCTTAATGAAATTCCTTTCCGGAATATAGGCCCAAGTATTATGAGTGGCCGTGTGGTTGATATTGATGCTAATCCTGAGGATCCTACAGAGTTTTATGTAGCCTATGCTACCGGTGGCCTCTGGCATACAACAAATAACGGGCAAAGCTTTACTCCTATTATGGATAGCCTTGATGTATTGTTTATCGGCGATATTGCTGTAAACTGGAAAACAAGAGCTATTTGGGTGGGAACCGGTGAAGTAAACAGCAGCAGGTCATCTTATGCTGGAATCGGCATTTACAGAACAAATAATAATGGGAAGAATTGGGAATATCTCGGTTTACCAGAATCACATCATATTGGTAAAATACAATTGCATCCAACAGACAATAATACAGTTTGGGTGGCAGTATTAGGCCATTTATATTCTGCCAATGAAGAAAGAGGCGTTTATAAAACTACGGATGGCGGTAAATCGTGGAAACAAACATTATTTATTGATGATAATACAGGCTGTGTGGATCTAGATATAAATCCATCCAATCCTAATGAAGTTTATGCTGCTATGTGGTACAGAGTTCGCCGTGCATGGAAATTTGAAGAAAGCGGTAAAACAAGTGGCATTTATAAAAGCAGTGATGGAGGTGAAACATGGAAACTGATTTCCGGTTCCGGTTCTGGTTTTATGAGTGGAGATAAGATTGGAAGAATAGGTATTGCAGTATATCCGCAAAATCCAAATATCATTTATTCAGTTGTAGACAATAACACACCAAAACCTGCTGAAGAAAAGAAAGATGATACGCTGTATAAAAAAGAAGATTTCAAGAATATTACAAAAGAACAATTTGCTATGTTAAAAACAAATCTTATCGATTCGTTTTTAAAAGCAAACCGTTTTCCACGAAAGTATACAGGAGCAGGCATTAAAGAAATGGTGGCAAAGGATAAAGTAAAACCAACTGCAATATGGGATTACCTGGATACTGATGATGGATTTCAGAATACAGGTATAGTTGGCTGTGAGATCTATCGCAGTGATGATGGAGGTCAAACCTGGAAAAAGACAAACGTAAAGCCTAATGGTAATTTCAACACCTATGGTTATTATTTTGCCAAAGTCTACATATCACCAGTTAATCCCGATAAAATATTTTCAATGGGATTCATAGCACAGCTTTCAACTGATGGCGGAAAGACATTCAAGAAAATTGATAAAGGAAATGTACATGCCGATCACCATGCTCTCTGGATCAATCCGAAAAGAGATTCTCATATTATCAATGGTAATGATGGCGGCACTAATATAAGTTATGATGATGGCGAGAACTGGTTCAAAGCAAACACTCCATCCGTAGGGCAGTATTATGCCATAACAGTTGATGATGCAAAACCATATAACGTTTATGGAGGATTGCAGGATAATGGAAGTTGGTGGGGACCTTCTAATTATAAAGAAGATATTGGATGGATCGATAACGGGCAATATGCTTACCGGATGATCAACGGAGGTGATGGAATGCAGGCACAGGTCGACACCAGAGATAATGCAACAGTTTATTCCGGATCTCAATTTGGTGTTTATGGCCGTTACAATAAAGAAAAAAGAGGATTGCAAAAATCTGTTCGTCCGCAACATGAGTTGGGCGAAAAACCATTACGATATAACTGGCAATCACCAATCCTGTTAAGTAAACACAACCAGGATGTATTATTTTTTGGCACTAACAAATTATACCGTTCATTAAATAAAGGCGATACAATGATCGCCATGAGTAATGATCAGACAAATGGAAGAGTAGCTGGTAATGTGCCGTATGGTACTATCACCGCTATTTCAGAATCACCATTACGTTTTGGTTTGATCTATACAGGAACTGATGATGGCAATATACATGTCAGTAAAGATGCAGGCTATAGTTGGGAACAATTAAATCAAACTTCAACTTCTGTACCTTCTAAAAAAAGCTCAAAACGTCAGACAGAAGTTTCCAGGATCATGACCGATAAACTTTGGGTAAGTCGTATCACAGCTTCACTACATAATGTATCCGGTGTTTATGTTGCTTTAAATGGTTACCGTTTTGACAACTTTGCACCTTATTTATTTGTAAGCGAAGATTATGGAGTAAACTGGAAACAAATAGGAAGAGATCTTCCTAATGAACCAATTAATGTTGTGAAAGAAGATCCGAAAGATGAAAATATTATTTACGTAGGCACTGATGGTGGCCTGTATGTAAGCTTTGATAAAGGAAATAGTTTTATGCAATGGAATGGTGGCCTTCCAAAATCTGTACCTATACATGATATTGCCATTCAACAAAGGGAAAATGAAATTATATTAGGAACCCATGGCCGAAGTTTATATGTTGCCAAGTTAGACGATGTTCAAAAACTAAAAGAAGATCCGGAATGGATGAAGAAAAAACCAAAATCAAAAAAAGATGAAAAGAAAGAGGATGGTGAGCAAGACGAAATGCCGGAATAAAAAATTTTATAAGGAAATCGAAATATAAAGTGTTTCTTAAACAGATCTGTTTTAAAATACTTTAAATCTTTCAAAACATGCTTTTTCCAACATTTCTCTATCATCTGGATGAGCAATTGATATCAATTCCTTAGCTCTTTGGCGAAGGTTTTTACCAAATAAATAAGCAACGCCATGTTCAGTTATAACATAGTGCACATGCCCCCTGGTTGTTACAACACCTGCACCTGGCTTTAAAAAAGGAACGATACGGTTTACGCCTTTTGCAGTACGGCTGGTTAATGCAATAATTGGTTTACCGCCTTCACTTAATGCAGCACCACGCATAAAATCCATTTGCCCTCCTATCCCACTGTATTGACGGGTACCTATTGAATCGGCACATACCTGACCTGTAATGTCTACTTCAATTGCACTATTCACAGCAACTACTTTCGGATTACGACGTATCACATGCGGATCATTAACATAATCTATATCTAAAAAAACAAAAGCAGGATTATCATCCACATAATCATATAAACGACGGGATCCGATTGCAAAACCAGTTACTGCCTTATAAGGATGTATTCTTTTCTTTGAATTATTAATTATGTCATTTTCAAAAAGATCAATAATACCATCACTGAACATTTCGGTATGTAATCCAAGATTTTTATGATTGGTTAAAGATTGTAACACTGCATCCGGTATAGTGCCGATACCAACCTGTAATGTACTTCCATCTTCAATCATTTCTGCTATCAATTTACCGATCTGCAATTCTTTTTCCCCTACATTGGCGCCATAATCAACTTGAGGCAATTCTTCATCATGATATACCATAGAAGTTAATCTTTTTGTATGTACAAGGCTATCTCCATGTGTACGGGGCACCTTTGGATTAACTAATGCAATAATATGTTTAGCAGTATTAACAGCACTGCGGGCAATATCTACAGAAACTCCAAGAGAACAGTAACCATGTTTATCTGGCGGTGATACTTGTACCAATGCTACATCTACTGCTAATTGATTTCGAAACAGGTCAGGTATATCACTCAAAAAAGCTGGTATAAAATCTGCTCTTCCTTCATTAACAGCATCTCTCACCGAACTTGATACAAAAAGGCAGTTGATATGAAATGATTTTGCATACTTTGGTTTATCAACTTCTATGTCACCTTGTACTGTTATAAAATTTAATTCCACATCCCTTAATCCCGGTGCCATTTTTGCTAACTCCCTTAATAAATGCAGAGGCGTTTGTGCACTTCCTTGAATAAAAACACGGTCGCCGGAATTAATAACCGATAATGCTTCTTCGGCAGTTTTATAATTGACAGGTAATTTCATAATGCAAAGCTATGTGTAATTAAATGCGGAAAAATGATGACACTTATCCATCCGGTTGACTAGGATCAGTATAATTATTAGGAAGCGAACCATTCCATAGCTAATTCATAACCCTTCAATCCCAGACCGATAATACTACCTGCTGCTTTTCCAGAAACATGAGATATCTTCCGGAAATCTTCTCTCGCATGCACATTTGAAATATGAACTTCAATAACCGGAGTTGTTATTGCTGCAATTGCATCACCGATCGCCACTGAAGTATGCGTATAACCACCAGGATTAAAAATAATACCATCATACTCAAACCCTACCCTTTGTAATTCGTTAATAAGTTCACCCTCAACATTGCTTTGAAAATAACTTATATCAATTTCGGAATATTGTTTTTTCAACTGCAATAAAAAATCATCGAATGACATATTACCATAAATATCCTTTTCTCTTTTACCAAGCAAGTTCAGATTTGGTCCGTTAATGATGGCGATTTTCATAACCCGAATATAATTCAAAAAAAGAACCGCTGAAATTCAGCGGCCTGTTTTTAATTTTTCTGATCTTTTATTAATTGAATGAATTCGTCGAACAAATATCTGGAGTCATGTGGTCCGGGTGTTGCTTCAGGATGGTACTGTACCGAAAATGCAGGTTTGCCTTTTACCCGTATACCTTCTATAGAATCATCATTTAGATTGATATGAGTTATTTCCAGATGCTGTGCTTTTTCCATTGCTTCAGGGTCTACTCCAAAACCATGATTCTGAGTAGTGATCTCTGAGCGACCTGTTATTAAATTCTTTACCGGGTGATTCAATCCTCTATGACCATGATGCATTTTAAATGTTGGGATATCATTTGCCCTTGCCAATAACTGATGACCCAGACAAATACCAAATACCGGCTTCTCTTCTTTCAATATTTCTTTCAAAGTATTAACTGCATATTCCATTGGTGCAGGGTCACCTGGGCCATTTGAGATAAAATAGCCATGCGGCTTGAATTGCTGAACCTCAGCCAAAGTAGTTTTTGCAGGAAATACTTTAACAAAAGCACCTCTTTCTACCATGCAATTCAAAATATTTCGCTTGACACCATAATCCATCACTGCAATCCGGATTTCAGCATTTGCATCTCCTATTTCATACGCTTCTTTTGTACTTACTACCGATGCCAGTTCTAAACCATCCATATTTGGCACTTCCGAGAGTTTCTTTTTCAATACTTCTATATCTGTTGTCTCAGAAGAGATGATGCAATTCATAGCTCCTTTGGTTCTTACATGTGCAACCAATGCCCTTGTATCTACACCTTCAATTGAAACGATATTATTTTCTTTCAGGTAATCATTCAGAGATCCTTTAGCCATTTTACGGGAGTACTGGTCTTCGAGATTGCGGCCTACCAATCCGTTTATTTTCACACTGTCACTTTCCACATCAGCTTCCTTTACACCATAATTACCAATATGAGCAGCATTCATAATAAGTATCTGACCAAAATAACTCGGGTCAGTAAAGACTTCCTGGTATCCGGTCATGCCTGTATTAAAACAGATCTCACCAGTTGTAGTTCCGATTGCTCCAAAAGCCTGGCCATGGGCAATAGTTCCATCAGCAAGTAATAAAACAGCAGGGGTAATAGTGTCGGGCATTTATTGATTTTTTAAAGTAAAAACAAATTCCGCAAATGTAGGAAGTATATAGCAAATATGAACCTGAGTTTTACAACATTTATTCACAAATACTTTGTCTGAAAATCAAAATTGGCAGAAAAGAAATATAAAATTTCTGACTTAGAATTTACAATTTTAAAATATTTGGTAATAAAGATTATAAGCATTTATTCATTTAGTTTAAAATACTGAATTGATCATTTAAATATTATTTTCTAAAAATCAATCACTTAATAATAAACTGACTCAATTCACTTCAAGATCAATACTATATGATGATTGAAGAATAATTAATTAAATATTATTTTAATTCATATCTGCCATGTATAAGTACTTTTTTATAAAAGCATTTTACTTTTATTTGAATAATTGTACTTTTTTTAAAAAAAATATCGATTTTCCTTAAAAAAATATTAACTTGAAGAATTATATCAATTTCCTGATCATTCATAAATAATAACATCAGTTATTTCAGCAGGAATCAGTTCAACAAGCTTTAAGCTTTTCTACATAATCTGACCCTTTCAAAATCTACAATAAAATCTTGTGTGTGTGTTTGATTTTCTTAACCAACTAAATGCTTAACATTTTGTACGTACTTACTCCAATTCTAAAAAAATTGCAATACTTTTTTTTAGAAAACTTCAAGAAAAAAATTTCACTTTTTACATTATTCTTTGCTTCCATTTTTATGATGAATAATATAAAAGTAAATGCTCAAGGACCTAATGCGTTGAATTTTGATGGGGCTAATGATAAAGTGGTATTAAATAGTTATACCGGTGTAACAGGTACGGCTTCACGAACAATTGAAGCATGGATAAATTCATCGTTATTGAATAGCCAGAGGCCAATACTTGAATATGGATCATTTAATACAAATCAGGGAGATTGGTTTAATTTCAATATTAATGCGAATGGTAAATTACAACTAGCCATTTCCGGAAAAAATATTAGTAGCACAAATTCTGTCAATGATGGTAATTGGCATCATATTGCTCTAGTTATAACTGATGATGGTTCACCAATTCTAAGTGAAGTAAAATTTTATATTGATGGCGTATTAGAAACAAACTCTGCACTTGGTGGTAATGCTGCAAACCCGGAAGCAATACATACAGCATCTACTGCAAATATTAATATAGGATATTCTCCGGGATTGAATACATATTTCCAAGGTTCAATAGATGAATTAAGAATTTGGAGTGTTGCCCGCACAGGAACTGAGATTCTCAACAATATGGATATAGAATTGAATGCGCAGGCTGGATTGGAAGCTTTATATCACTTTAACCAGGGAAATGCAGGAGCCAATAATCCCGGTGTCACTACTTTAACAGATGCCAGTGGCAATAATAGAAATGGCTCACTCACCGGATTTGCATTAGCAGGTACAAGTTCGAACTGGATTTCATCCGGAGTATATTTCCCTTCAAATGGAGACTACAGAACTTTAGGCACAGCTAATTGGGAAAATATTTCTAACTGGGAAACATATGAAAGTATAAGTACAAGTTGGGTCGCAGCATCTTCAACTCCGACTTTTACCGATGGCGAAATAACTATCAGAGATGGGCATACTATAACAATAAACAGTAGTCCTACTATTGACCAGGTTATAATCGGAGCTAATTCAGCTTTGAGTATTTCCTCGGGAACAGTAACAGTTAATGATGGTATCGGTACTGACGTTTATATCAATGGCGGTTCATTTAGTTCCAATTCAGGAACCAATTTAATTGTAAATTCAAATGCAAGTATAACCGGTAACGGTGTTCCTACAGCTTATCTTAGTTTTGGCGGATCCACATTAACTAATAATGGTACTATTGCCGAGGTATTATTTTTCAGAGGATCAATTGCCGG
>JAHEMN010000137.1 GCA_024643645.1 Chitinophagaceae bacterium
GCTGCCAACCCATCCGCTTTCATTACAATAGGTAATGTATGCTGTTGTATATATTTTATCCCATCCTGATAGTTATCTAATGTAAATTCTTTGTAAGCTGCAGTAGGAATATTATTCCGTTCCATAAATTCTTTTGCAAATGCCTTACTGCCTTCTAATTGAGCACTTTTTTTATCAGGACCAATGATTGCTATTTTTTTTAATGCTGAAGTATTTTTCAAAAAATCATTAATTCCATTTACCAATGGCTCTTCCGGACCAACTATTACCATATCAATATCTCCATCAATACAAGCTTGCTTTATTGCTTCAAAGTCATTGAATCCAAATGAAAGATTGGTTCCGCATTGAGCAGTACCTGCATTTCCGGGAGCTATAAATAATTTTTCGCAAAGTGGACTTTGAGAAAGTTTTAGTGCAATTGCATGTTCTCTGCCACCAGAACCAAGTAAAAGGATTCGCATATTGGTTTTGATAATTGGTTTTAAAGGTCTTGCGAATATCGGTTGTATCTGCTAAAGAATTTTGAAAAAGTTTACAGATGGCTAATTTTATGTATTTTGGTCACTTATAACGATTAAGGTCTCTGATCAATCAACTAAAAAAACTGTATGAATCAAATTGCAACAGCAACTAAGCATCCAAAAGGACTAATGGTCCTGTTCTTCACTGAAATGTGGGAACGATTTGGTTATTACCTGATGGTAGGAATTTTATTATTGTATCTAACCGATACAACTACCGGTGGAAAAGAAATGACTAGGGGTATGGGAGTTGATGTAGTTGGTACTTTTATCGCATTAGTTTATTTAACTCCATTTATAGGAGGACTTATTGCTGATAGATACCTTGGTTATTTACGTTCAATCTTTATTGGAGGAACCATGATGGCAGCCGGTTACCTTGGTTTAGCATTACCGGGTGATCTTGCTATGTATGTTTCATTGGGTTTGATTATTATCGGAAACGGTTTTTTTAAACCTAACATTTCTGTGCTGTTAGGTAATTTATATAATAAAGAAGAACTGAAACCTTTAAAAGATAATGCATATAATATCTTTTACATGGGTATTAATATCGGGGCTCTTTTCTGCAATTTCGTTGCTGCTTATCTCCGAAATGCATATGGTTGGGGTTATGCTTTTTCTGCTGCCGGCATTGGATTAATAATAGGCCTTGTCTGGCTTGCACTTCAGGTAAAGCATGTGAAAGAAGCAGATGTAAAAAAACCAATGGAACCCGGCGATATGCCAATTTCAAAAATATTCACTTCCGTTTTCCTTCCTATGATTGTTTTCGGAATAATTGGCTGGTTCATTCCGGGAAATCTATTCAATTCCGATTCAAACGACGCTTTTATATTTGCTTGTATACCTATAATTTTCTTTTATGTTGGTCTTTGGAGAAAAGGAAGCGAACAAGATAAAAAAGGTATTGGTGCGTTGTTATTCATCTTCACTGTATCAATAATTTTCTGGACCATCTATAATCAGAATTCAACCGGACTTACCATTTGGGCTGAAACACATACAGACAGACAAATAACTTCTGTTTTAGAAGGGCCAGCCAGTAAAATAGATATGGTGCAGAAAATTTCCGGCGATCCATATGAAGTTGTAAAAGTTGACCAATACCTAAGGCCAGTAAATGATGCTGACGGAAATCCTATCAAAGAAATGGGGCCAGATCCATATCTGAATAATTTACAAAAAGACAGATGGCCCGCACCGGGACAGAATTTGAATCTGATGAATGCTGAACTTTACCAATCTATCAATCCATTTTTTATTGTAATTCTTACCCCTTTACTTTTAGGATTCTTTGCTTTCTTGAAAAAACGCAAAAGAGAACCTTCAACTATGAGTAAGTTTGGATATGCATTAATTATTGCCGGATTGAGTGCTATGGTAATGGTATTTGCAGTGATGTCTGTACCTAGCATATATTTATATAAAACTGCCGGCATTTGGTTGGTAATGACATATTTTGTTTTTACAATTAGTGAAATATTTTTAAGCCCTATCGGATTATCATTAGTATCAAAATTATCTCCTCCCCGTTTGACAGCATTAATGATGGGTGGCTGGTTTCTTTCCACATCTTTAGGAGGAAAAGTAGCTGGTGTTATGGCTAGTTTCTGGGACAAAATTCCTGACAAGAGATTATTTTTTGGAATTATTGCTGTTGCGGCTGTACTGGGCGGGTTATTAATATTCAGTAAGATCAAAGGGTTGAACCAGATTGTAAAAGACAAAACTGGGTCTGTTTGATTTTTTTTAACCGTATTTCAAAAGGTGGCCTGTAAAGCCACCTTTTTTATTTATTTTCAACCCCACTAAAATAAACTTGATGGAAAATCTTAATCAATCTACATCACATCCAAAAGGTCTCTATGTTTTATTTTTTACTGAAATGTGGGAACGATTTGGTTACTACCTGATGCTTGGAATTTTTGCACTGTACATGCTGGACAGTACACAGAATGGAGGTATGGGTTTTTCTGCTTCAAAAAAGTCTGATATATATGGAACGTATCTCGGATTAGTGTATTTAACACCATTTATTGGAGGATTATTAGCAGATAGAATTCTTGGCTATCGAAAAAGCATCATCATCGGTGCTTTGTTAATGGCAGCAGGTTATATCGGCCTTGCCTTTCCCGGAGAAACTACATTTTATCTGGCACTACTACTTATTATAGTAGGTAATGGTTTTTTTAAACCTAATATCTCTACGCTGGTAGGTAATCTTTATAACAAACCTGAGAACCAACATAAAAAAGATGCAGGATACAATATCTTTTATATGGGTATTAATATTGGTGCATTTGTCTGCAATTTCGTAGCAGCCTATATGCGTATTAATTATGGATGGGGTTATGCATTTGCTGCTGCAGGTGTGGGTATGTTAATTGGTCTTGTGTGGTTTATGGCTGGCATGAAACATGTGAAAGATGTAGATATTATTAAGCCTACAACAAAAGAGGATATACCGTTAAAAAAAATCCTGGCTGTTGTTTTTATACCTGTAATAATTTGTGGTATACTAGGTTGGTTTATTCCCGGTAATATTTTTGGCAGTGATAGCAATGATGCATTCTTGATAGGATGTGCTCCGGTAGTTGCTTATTATATATCACTTTGGTACAGAGCTACCCCTGAAGATAAAAACCCGTTGGCCGCTTTATTAACGGTTATGGGATGTGTTGTTGTATTCTGGGCAATTTTCCATCAAAATGGAGATGCACTTACAGTTTGGGCAAAAGATTATACCGACAGAAAGATCCCTGCAGCCGTAGTTGGCGCTGCGGATAAAGTGGATCTGGTGCAAACCGTCAATTATCATGAATCCATCAACTATAATAAAGAAGAATTTGAATCTTATTTAACTGGCTTAAAAAATGAAAAAGATTCATTAGCCACTGCCGGTAATAAATCTGCAGCTGATGAAGTTTCAAAAACAATTGCTATCCGTGACAATTCAAGAGAATATTTTACCAATTTGCCGGAAGATAAACGGCCAGAAAAAGGTAAGGATCTCAAATTAATTTCGACAGAATTATTTCAATCAATCAATCCGTTTTGGGTAATTGTATTAACACCCTTGGTAGTAGGCATCTTTGGTTTTATGCGACGTAGAGGAAAAGAACCCTCTACTCCGGCAAAAATTGCAATTGGATTATTGATAACAGCACTTTCAGCATTAGTAATGGTAGCTGCAGTAAAATCAATAAATACTTCTACAGATAAAGCTTCTGCAATCTGGTTATGGGCAAGCTATGGAGTTATAACCATTGGAGAATTATGTTTATCTCCGATGGGATTATCATTGGTTTCAAAACTCAGTCCGCCACGATTAACATCGTTAATGATGGGAGGATGGTTCTTATCTACCAGTATAGGAAATAAATTATCGGGAATACTTTCTGGCTTATGGGAAGGGTATGAAGACAAATCAAATTTCTTTCTTACCAATTTCTTTATTGTAATTATTCCTGCCATTGCACTCTTTGTATTATTAAAATGGTTGAACAGGGTGATGAAAGAAAAAGGGGTGAAATAAATATCAGACAACTTAATAAAAAAAGAGCCGGAATTGTCCGGCTCTTTTTTTATTATTACAATTATATAAAATTCAAATATTCATACTGTTTCATCAATATTGATCTGTCATCCGCTTTCAGCCATTTATTCAATACTGTTGCATACACACTTTTGAAATCGATATTATATTTCAGATCGCCTTCATTCAGATCACTAAGATCCGGCATCGGATTCAACACTCCTTTTTGTTTTAACCCGCCACTGATCATAAACATATTATTAGCTGTGCCATGATCTGTTCCATTGCTTGCATTTTGCTCTACCCTTCTGCCAAATTCAGAAAATGAAAACAATAAAACATCTTCAAACCTGTGTTGCTCTTTCAGGTCTTTTACAAATGCTTTTATCGCATCGTTCATTTCAGTGAACAAACGAGTTTGCTGGCCGTCCTGATTGATATGTGTATCGAAACTTCCCAGTGAAACATAATACACTTTTGTATTGATCTCTGAATAGATCAACGATGCAATTGTTTTTAAACTATTGCCAAGCCCTGTAGTTGGATAAACAGCATTGGTCGGATGCATTCTGCTTTGTTTAAAGATATAGTCTGCACTCGATAATGTTTCTGCCATTGTTTTATATAGATAATCGACCGGCTGCTCACCTGCGTCATCAGTATGATTCTTCAGAATATCTCTGAAGAATTTTTCATTGGCAGTACCATATAAACGCTTAGGATCTTTAACGGCAATTCCTTTAATATTTTCTCCCTTTAATGCAAGACTCAATACATCATCTATCTCAATAGCCTGTGTCGGCTTATCGCATCCATTACATTGTGAATCAAGATACCTTCCCATCCAACCATTGGTTAAATATTCATCGCTCTGGCTGGCAGTATGCCAGATATCCATACTGCGAAAATGTGAACGATCCGGATTCGGATAGCCTACATTATTTAAAATAGCGAGACTGCCATCATCATACAGATCCTTCAAACCCGATAATGCCGGATTTAATCCTACCTCATCAGTTAATGTCAATACTTTATCTTTTGTAATGCCTAATCTCGGTCTTGCTTTGTAATAAAGATCATTCCTGAAAGGGATAACAGTATTCAAACCATCATTACCACCACTCAGTTGAAGTATCACTACAACTTTATTGCCTGGCATTACCATGCTCTTACTTTCAAAAGCTTTTAAAAACTTCGGAACAAGTAAAGAGGCAGTAGCCAGTGAGCCAACCTGAATGAATTCTTTACGTTTGATTATCATATAAATTTTTTATAACTACGAACAGCTTATTAACATAATTGATACTCCGGCAAACTCATAACCTGTAAGGTTGCCGTTTTAATAAAATTCTCTCTCCCTGTCTGATCTGAATATTGTTTTATCAAATCCATACTTACTCCGGATTTTACCTGCAATAATGTTTTTGAAATTTCATCAGCCAGCTTTTCCCGTACTACTGATTCGTAATTCTTTAAATATAATTTCCAATCAACATCTGCATTGATCAATTGGCGGCGCATACCTGCATATCCAGCTCCGGCTTTTTGTCCGCCTCCTTTTTTTATCCCTTTCATTTGAATGTTACCATCTTTCATGCCCATCATTGTATCATCATCATCTTTGGCATTCACATTCATTTCATCCGCATCATTAATTAATTTAGGTATACGCATCCGCATCATTAAAGAAGAGCTATCAATCCAGGCTTTTCCTCCGGGCCAGCCGGCCACATTTGGAGGATAGAATAACAGCTGACCTAATACCCTTTGCAAAAGCATTAATGCTTCTTCATTCTCTAATTTCATTGGTAACGTACGTTGTATACCTACCAGTAATTCAACCGGAGATTTTATTAATGCACCAATATTCTTTTCGTCATAAAACCAATCGCTGATAAAAATATCTTCGAGCAAAGAATTTATTTCATAATCACTCTTATGAAAACGATCTGCCAGCCAATCTACTTTGGCTTCATCAATTTTTTCATTTACAAAGAATTTATAGATCTTCTTTGTGATAAACCTGGCTGTCTGCTTTTGATCGAGTAAAATATTCAGCACTTCTTCCCCATCAAAATTTCCGGTTTTACCTAAAACAGTTTTGCTGCCATAATCATGCTGAAAACGGCGGAATAAATACTCTCCTTTAGGGCTTGCACTCCAACCTGTAAATGCCCTGGCAGCTTCTTTTACATCATTCTCTGTATAATTTCCTCGACCAAGTGTAAATAATTCCATTACCTCCCGGGCGAAGTTTTCATTTGGATGATCTTTTCTGTTTTGCTGATTATTTAAGAAATTAAGCATTGCTGCAGATTTGGATACTTCTTTCAGCATTACTCCAAAATTGCCTAGAGCATTTCGTCTGATGATATCCAGTAATCCCTGCTGATAAAAAACATTCAAATTGCGGCAAGCAAAATGTCCGTGCCAGAAAAAAGCCATTTTCTCCCGCAGTTGCGATGCGGAATTGACCATTTCATGCATCCAGTACATATTCAGATTTCGAATCCCTTCCCTGCTCTTTTGTTGACGTAACTTTTTTTCATCAGCAGAGATCTCTTTTTTTTGCTGGCGGCCGACCTCTTCAATACCCATCATTAATCCCTTCAGATAATCATCTGCTACATCAATATATTCCGGCTTCTTTGCTGAAGCTTTTTTTAATGCCGTATAAAATTGTTTGGGAGAATATTTTGAAAGATCACCAAGCTGTTCTACAGCAGGACCAAAACCAGCCCGCCATAACAAGTGCTGGTTCTTTACCTGATTTGATAATGACATGGGCTAAAATTTAATTTTCAGACTATTATGAAGCGACTAGGTTTAAAATGGATGCTTCAGTAATTTAGCTAAAAACGTAAAAAGAGAATGGTTATTTTTAATTTTAAAATACTTAACAAATAAAATGAAGTTCAGGGCAATAAAATATATTTCTCCTTTCCTTTTATACCTGGGTGCATTCCGTGCATTTTCGACTACTGGTTGGGAGGTATGGATGCCATTCTTTTATGGGTTTTTAGTAATTCCCTTACTTGAGCTGTTTATTAAGCCAAGTGCCAGTAATTTAAATGCCGCTGAAGAAGAAGTAATAAAAGCTGATCGTACCTACGATATCTTATTATACCTGGTTGTGATATTGCAATATGCAGCATTAGCCAGGTTTTTGTATGGTATGATGTATGATGAATTAACGACCATTGATATCGCAGGCAGAATAATGGCGATGGGAATTTTATGTGGTGTGTTTGGAATCAATGTCGGACATGAATTGGGGCACCGTGTAAATAAGTTTGAACAAGGTCTTGCAAAAGCATTATTACTCACCTCTCTCTACATGCATTTTTTTACAGAGCATAATAAAGGTCATCATAAAAGAGTGGCGACACCTGAAGACCCCAGCAGTGCAAGGT
Organism: Chitinophagaceae bacterium; assembly: GCA_024643645.1. Lineage (GTDB taxonomy): Bacteria > Bacteroidota > Bacteroidia > Chitinophagales > Chitinophagaceae > JJ008. The sequence goes on from JAHEMN010000137.1 coordinate 7,476, forward strand.
ATGGTGAACCTGTTTATACATTTTACTTCCGTACCATTATTTTCAGTTATATAAGTGCCTGGCATATTGCCAATGAAGAAATGAAAAAAAAGGGCTATGCCATTTTATCTTTAAAAAATGAAATGGTTCAATTTACCATTATTCAGATAGTCTTTTTAGTATTGATATTTTTATTGACGAGCTGGGTAGTCACTCTTTATTTTATTGCGGCTGCTTTTATTGGTATTCTTTTGTTAGAAACTGTAAATTATATTGAACATTATGGTTTGCAACGAAAAGCAACAGGCGAAGGGAAATATGAAAGGGCTATGCCGGAACATAGCTGGAACAGTGATCATATAATAGGACGATTAATGCTGTTTGAACTAAGCCGTCATAGCGACCATCACTATATGGCCAGTCGTAAGTACCAGGTTCTTCGCCATCATGATAACTCCCCGCAAATGCCAACCGGTTATCCGGGAATGATCTTACTTTCCTTATTCCCTCCTGCCTGGTTTTATATTATGAACAGGAGAATAAAAAAGCTTCAAGCTTCAAATGCCATCTCTACTTAGCAGCATTTAATTTCAGATATGCTTTAACATGAACTCCTTGTTCATTGTCTAACCTCGACCTTGGTATCATATAAGACAAGATCCCATCCCATCTTTCTGCTGTATACTGTTCGGGCTTTGGCAAGTCATGACACCTGTTACAACGGGTAATGAAGATGGATCTCCCGATTGAAACGTCTGGCTTTATATTTATTGGAGTATTA
>JAHEMN010000138.1 GCA_024643645.1 Chitinophagaceae bacterium
ACGGATGCGGATGGTACTATTACTTCATATACTATAGTAAGTACGCCAACATTATCTCATATATTACAATGCGATTTATTAGGAACTAACTCTTATAGTAATGTTTCGAATGGTCAAATACTTACACCTGCACAGGCTTCCAGATTGAGAATGGTAACAGGTGCTACGGTAGGCAATTCAACATTTACATATTCAGCAACAGATAACAGTGTAACATCAAGTAATATTGCTACATACACAATTCCTGTTACCGGAAATACGCTTAACCAGATTCCTTTTTCTAATAATATTAAAGCGAATGCTATTTCAATGAATGCCGGACAAACATTAATAAATCCGCTATCAGCTACAGATGTTGATGGAAGCATTACATCCTATACAATTATAACTGTACCACCTTCATATTACGGTACTTTATATTATAATGTTAGCGGAAGTAATTATGATTCAATTTTAATCGGGAATAAACCAATTACTATTGCACAAGCTGCAACACTTAAGTTCCGTCCTTCAGGAATATTTGCAGGAAATGTAACGTTCACTTATTCTGCTAAAGACAACGATAATGCATCAAGTTCAACAGCTACTTATATTATTCCTGTTACATGTGCAGATCCTGTAGCAATTAATATTAATAATGCTTCAGTAGCAAGTAATAGTGGTCCGGTTTTATTGCAATCGCTTTCAGCAACAAGCAATGCTTCTATTTCAGGCTTTTACATCACAGATCTGCCATTGAAAAGCCAGGGAACATTAGTAATGGACGGTTCACCATTAAATACAGGACAATTAATTCCAGTGTTATATGCCAACAGAATTGAATTTGATCCAGAGACTTCGTTTATTGGCACTGCAAGCTTTAAATTTACAGCCATAGATAATTTTGGCGGCTTTGATAAAACGCCTGCTACTGTTACTATTCCTGTTACTAATTCTGCTCCTTTTGTAGATGACAAAGCAAGTCAGGTTATTACAAATACTGTGGGCACAACAGCAAAACCAATTCCTGCACTTTCAGGATTTGATTATGATGGTACTATCATTTCTTATTCTATCAAATCATTACCATCAGGAGGTGTTTTATATGTAAATAATATAGCTGCAACTATAAATCAGGTACTGACTCCGCTTCAGGCAACTCAGTTATCATTTGATCCGGCAGATAATTTCAGTGGCACAACAAGCTTTACTTATTCTGTTACTGATAATAATAACCTGGTTGCATTGAAACCAGCAACATACCAGATATATTCAAATCTGCCCCCGGTAACTACTAATATTACTAACCCAATGATGGTTCCTAATCAGCCCAAAACAGATATCTTTCCATTAGTAGCTACTGACGATGTAAGTGTAATATTCTATTCAATTACTGCATTACCTGCGAGTACAGATGGTAAGTTATATCTGAATAATGTAGAAGTAACTTCACTTTCTCAAGTTGGTACTTTATTCCCAGCTCAGGTAAGCCAGTTGAGTTTTGCACCATCAGCTAGTTTCAAAGGAACCCTCTTTACCTATACTGCAACAGATAATTTAGGCATCATTGATGTTACACCTTCTGTTTATAAAATTCCTTTTGGCAACCCGACTACGCTACCGGTAACCCTTTCAACATTTACTGGTAATAAATCAGGTGTTGATAATATACTTTCATGGACAACAGAACAAGAAATTAATTCAGATTATTTCGAATTAGAAAGGAGTTATGATGGATCAACATTTGTAAAAATTACCACTGTAAACGCCAGCGGTAACACATCATCTAAAATCGACTATAACTATACTGACTTAAGTGTGAAAGGAGTTATACAATACTACCGGTTAAAAATGGTAGATAATGATGGAAATAACAAATACAGTAAGATTGTTATAATTAAAAGAAATAAGGTTGGTATATTTATTGGCGCTGTTGCACCGAATCCTTTCACAAACAATGTAACTGCAACTATTACATCAGAAACAAATGGTTATGCCCAATTGAGTTTATATAATATGGCAGGTAAAATTGTAAGAACAATAGATGTAAGGACTCAAGCCGGATCAAACCAGATCAAATTAACTAATCTTGAAAACCTCAGCTCTGGTATTTACATTTTATCAGTAAAAAGCAATGAAGGTGATGCGAACGTAAAACTTTATAAAGGACACTAAAATATTAATAATAATAACCTTTAACATCATAACAGTAAAAATAGCTGTTATGATGTTTTTTTTTGAACAAAATCATTTTTCAAATACCTTTTAAAGTGATCTGATCTGAAATAACTATTCATTCTTCTTGTTACATCAATCTTTATTTTTGAAAATGTACCTTTGTTCCGCATCAGGAAATTTTAATCAATAACTTATATTATGCGGGAACTTTCAGTTGTAATTACTGTAATGAATGAAGAGGAAAATATTAAACCTCTGCTGGAAGCTGTTCGTTCAGCATTAACGGGTATTGATTATGAAGTAGTGTTGGTAGATGATGGGTCTTCTGATAATACAAAACAACAAATTCTTGAATTTGCAGATGACAGAACAGTTTTGGTTGAACTGAGAAAAAATTATGGACAGAGTACTGCAATGACAGCCGGTATTGATTATTCCCGTGGCAAATATGTGGCTTTATTAGATGGTGATCTTCAAAATGATCCAACTGATATTCCTTCCATGCTGGAGCTACTAAAAAAGGAAGATTGGGATGTGGTAGCAGGAAACAGAAAGAACAGAAAAGATGGTTTCATACTCCGGAAAATTCCGAGCAAGATTGCCAATGCCATGATAAGAAGAATGACAGGAGTATATATTAAAGATTACGGATGTACATTAAAAGTCTTTAGAAGAGAAATAGCGGAAGAATTAGGTTTATATGGTGAATTACATCGGTTCATTCCGGTATTGGCAAAATTACAAGGCGCAAAAATTACACAGGTAGATGTAAAGCATCATGCAAGAATACATGGAAAAAGTAAATATGGGATCAACCGGACTTTCAAAGTAATGAGTGACCTCGTACTTATGGTTTTTATGCGTAAGTACATGCAAAAGCCAATGCATCTTTTTGGACCCATAGGATTCTTTAGCTTCGGCATCGGTGTATTAATTAATATCTATTTATTGATCCTTAAAATAATGGGACAGGATATCGGTGGAAAACCATTATTAATTCTGGGATTAATTTTATTGATCGGGGGAATCCAATTTATTACAATCGGAATAGTAGCAGATATTAATACCAGAACTTATTTTGAATCGCAAAATAAAAAGACGTACAATATCCGTAAGATATATCATTCAAAAAAAGAAGTTCCGCAAAACTCAGATGTAGTAATGTAACTCTTACTGTACTACCTCTTTATTCAGAATAAACCATTGATAAAACTTTTCTAATCCATCTTTCAATTTCGTTTGTGGATTATAACCGAGCAACTTTTCTGCTTTTGTAATATCTGCAAATGTTTTAGGCACATCGCCCGGCTGTTCAGGCAGTTGTTTAATAACTGCTTCCTTTCCGGTAACATCTTCAATAGCTTTTATTAATTCCTTCAGCGAAACAGTATAATTGTTTCCGAGATTTATGATCTCAAAATCAGATAGATCATATTTCGTTGCAGCAATAATTCCCTGTACTATATCATCCACATAAGTGTAATCCCTGCTCGTTGTACCATCGCCATACATTGTGATAGGCTCGTCGTTCAGTATTGCTTTTGTAAATTTATGAATGGCAAGGTCAGGTCTTTGAGCAGGACCATATACAGTAAAAAATCGTAATGCTATAAAACGAATACCATAAAGTTTACTATAAACATGCCCCAGCATTTCTCCCGATAGTTTTGTCATCGCATACGGACTTATCGGCATCAATTGCTCATCTTCTTTCCATGGATAATGATCATTGACACCATATACACTGCTACTGGATGCAAATACAAATTGTTTAACTTCCTTGGCTTTTGCAAAATCAAGTATCGTTTGCAAACCAATAACATTAGTTTGCTGATATGCTTGTGGATTTTCAATACTGGGACGTACTCCGGCTTTTGCCGCAATATGAATGATTATATCAACAGGATCTGTGATTAATTCACAAAGTTCATCGCTTGAAATTTTCGCCAGGTCAGCAAATAAAAAATGAAATCCGGCCTGAGATTCAATTTCACTGATATTTAATTGTTTGATCTCAACAGGATAAAATGGGTCAAAATTATCAATACAGGTAATGCTGACTTTCGGATCTTGCCCAAAAAGTGCTTTGATCAAATTACTACCTATAAAACCTGCTCCGCCTGTAACTAGAATATGCATAATGCGAAAAATATAGTGAAAATAGAAAATCCTGCCAAAAGACAGGATTTTCAAAGTTATGTCGGGAAGACAGGATTCGAACCTGCGACCCCCTGGTCCCAAACCAGGTGCGCTACCGGCCTGCGCTACTTCCCGATCCTTCTGAATAATTCAGAATTGGGAGTGCAAATATAAAGGCTTTGGGCTTATTATTATCTTTTTTATCCCAAATAAAAAAAGTCAGCAACAAATTATCAAATCTGCTGCTGACAGGTATAAATTAATAATCAACCGGTTATTTAGGTAATTCCAATGGGGTAGTTGTTGAAAAATACATCAACTTATTCATCTGCTTATTTTTTATATCATCGAGGTAAACAGCGAATGCAATAATGATTTTTTTATCGCCCATTTGAGGTAATCTGTCAAATGGAATAAATAACTCAAGATTTTTTACACTACTCTTATTGTAACTGATCTTTTTATTAGGCAATAAAACTGCTTTGCGGTAAGTAGCTACAGCACCTCCCCAATTATAATAGTCAGTTTCTGCTTTTAAGTAATATCCATCTTCATCTGCAATTCTGGCAACAAAATAAACTTCTCCTATTTTGGAATTGGTTTTTACGTCAAATGACGGGGTGATCACCAGGCCTCCCCTTTGCATATCACTCATTACTTTTATATCACCTACATTGGTCACATCAACTTTAGGCACTGCCAGGCTCGACTCTTTTTTACCTTTTGGATATAATGCTGCAATTAAAGTTTTATCTCCTTCAGAAAGCTCATAATTATCCTGCATTGAATATCCATCAGTTGTTTGCCAGGCAGCTATAGAATAGTGCATGATTGATTTAGGATCATATTCTGTACCATTTGTATAGAACTGATTGCTCATCTCAAATACATTAAAATCAACTTTTGATTTATCCCATCCTTGTGTTTCCCGGTAATATTTATAAACTGAGTCAGTTTTTTTCCAATTGATAGCCCCCGGATAACTTTGTTCATGCAATAATCCTAAGGCATGTCCGAACTCATGCATTACAACTCTTTTGAGTTCCTTTTCATTCCAATGATTAGGATCTGCTCTCATTTCTGAGATCAACTGATTTAAATTATAAGGAGGATTTATCCCTTTTCTTTTCAGGCTTGCTATATAATAATCTGCATCAGCAAAATATAATGTATCAAAGTTCATCGTTTGTTCATTCTGCTTTCTGAATTTTGATTCAGTACCAACTGCAGAATTATGGCCATATCCTTTTCCTAGTTTTATTCGCAGGTCTGTAAAAGCTGACCCATCCGTCACAAAATCGAAAGTAATATTTGCATGCTTCTCCCATTCTTTTGCATATTGCTTTACTTTATCACGAAGAACTTTGCTACCACCTGCCATGAATTTAACTTTCAATGCAGTTGCATTATCCCACATATGATAGTTGTCACCAACTCCCCTGTCTCCCAAAGTGTCTTTTTTCTTCAACATCCATTGACCTATAGCTGAACTACAACCCGGACGAGGAAAATCCTGGGCTTTTGACTGGCTAATAAAAAACATTGAAATAATTGCTAGGAACAATACCTTTTTCATAATTACCTGATTTATAATTTATATACCGAATATAAGGCGGTTTGATCAAATCTTTAATACCCTGTATAAGGTATAAAGGAAAATTAATCTACTTAATACAAAGAATTACCAAAAAGGATTTCAATTAAGAGAGAATGGTTGCAAATCACCATAATACACGGGGGCAATTATCGGGATAGCCACCAAGTACAAAGCCAACTAGTATCTCATGGGTTCCTTTGCTGTAGTTACTTAATCGGGAAGTTGTATAATCATATGAATAGCCCACATGTACCAAATTAGAGACATTAACACCTAACATACCTGCAAAACCATCTTTATGCCGGTAGCTTCCTCCTATCCATAATCTGTCCTGGTATTGCAATTTAAAATTCCCCTCTACTTGAACGGGTAATGGGTTCACATATTTTACCATCAGGGAAGGGATCAGATTAAAATTATCCCCTACCAGAAAACGATAGCCGGCAGTAGCAAAAAGGTGAGGCACCGTTTTAGCATCTGTAGGCTTGATATAGCCTTTCGAAAAATCAATTTTCTGAGGTACAACCTGCTGAGCAGATACCCCGATAAAGTAATCGGCTGAATAAAGATATAAACCTGCCATCATATCAAGCCTTGTATTATTCAATACACCCGATGAGTAAACAGAGGGGTCCACAATTACATCACCAAAATCGAGTTTATCAGCATCCAGGCTGAAACGACTGAATCCAACTCCAAATCCTGCTGAGATATTAGTTCTGCTACTCAATGCCAGGTGATATGCATATGTGCCATAAGCTGAAAAATTACGGAGTGGGCCGGTTACATCATTTATAACCTGCAAGCCAATGCCATGATGCGGTTCCGGTGCAGTGTATTCTTCCCAATAGCTTTTTCCCCGTGGATTCTGGCCTTTAAGATCAAAAGATGTTGCTGTTTGCCTGTAATCTGACTTTCCGATAGGACCATGAATAGAAAGATAACTTGTTACCGGGGCGTCCTGTATTCCCGTCCATTGATGGCGGTGACTTAATGTGAGGTCAACATAATTTTCAATTCCCGTCAATGCAGGATTGATGATATACTGATTCAGTATATATTGGGTATAGTGAGGTTTTTGCTGAGCAGAAACAGATAATCCTGCAACACAACCCACCACACAAAAAAACACAACCGATAAGATTTTTTTCATTCTCTGTTTCCCTTTCAATTAGCTTGTGGATCCTAAAAAACGGGGCAATTTAAAAAATTATTATCAATCCCCATTTACCGGGGATTGATAATAACATATTTTTTAACTATTAATTCTTCAATACCTTGAATTCTGTTCTTCTGTTCTTTTCTCTTCCTTCAGGATTATCCTTTCCATCAATGATATTTGGTTCTACAGGCATAGTTTCTCCATATCCTTTAGAAACCAACCTTGCAGGATCTATTCCTTTCTCGATCATATAATCCACTACACTCTTAGCTCTTGCTTCGGAGAGTTTCATGTTATAATTATCAGAACCCTTACTATCTGTATGTGCACCTATCTCAATCGACATTTCAGGGTAAGTATTTAACATACGTATCACTTCGTCTAATGACGGATAAGATTCTGGTTTCAACTCTGCTTTATCGAAGTCGTAATAAACATTCTCAATTACAAATTTCTCATCCACTTTTGGAGGAACCGGCAACAGACACAGATCAGGATAATTCATTTTCTCCTCTTCCATATCTGCAGGTGTACCTACATGTATTGATTTGGTGATATAGCCATCAGCAACACCCGTTACTTTTAATGGCTGGTGATCTTCCAGCGAAAAAGAATAAACACCATCTGCACCCAATGTTTTTGTATAAACAGTTTTATTATTTACTGTATCATAAACAGTAACTGTAACTCCTTGTAATGGTTTAGCAGGATCACATGAAATGATACGACCACTGATCTGACGGAGTGGTCTTATTTTCTTCAATGAAAATAACTCCAGGCAACATACCGACTGACGATCTGAACTTAACATTACATCTTCCAGCATATTCTTTGCCGTTCCACGACTAATAAAATAAATATCATCTTTTATAGAATTAACCGGATAACCCAAATTCACCGGCTCATTCCAACTACCCATACTTCCTTTACTCTGGAAAAAATCATACCCACCCATACCTACTCGGCCATTACTTGAAAAGATCAATGATTTTGAAGCTTCATGAATTGAAGGCGCCTGTTCATCAAAAGGAGTATTAATAGCGGCTCCTAAATTTACCGGGTTACCCGGTTTACCATTCTCTAATGGTGAATACCACAGATCATAACCACCTTGTCCACCTTTTCTATCACTGGAGAATAAAAGATA
>JAHEMN010000139.1 GCA_024643645.1 Chitinophagaceae bacterium
TAATGAAGATGTATGAGATAAATCTGTTCAACCAGGATTTTTCATTTCAAAAAAGCAAAATATACTCATCAACAATTTATCTCAAAAAAGGAATGCATCCCTTCAGGATTTATGCCCGAAAATATCAGGGGGGTAAGCAAGTCTTTTCAGTTTCATATAAAAGTCAGGATATGAAGACCGCTATTCCTGTTAATAGTTATACAATTGAAAATTGAAAATAAGACAACAAGGTATTCAGGTATATTAAATTGAAAGGAGATTCTTTTGAATAAAATACCCCCTCTTTTTGAAAGTTTATAATCTTTTTTTAAAGGCTTTCAGATTAGCTTTAGAGGGGTAACTGTCTAAGTGGGAACTATTTTAAAATCTTAAAAGGATTTTAAAAATTGAATTGTTCAATGCTTGCAAATTATAATTGGAATGAAAATCAGGAAAATAGTTTTCTACTTTCTCTTTACTGCAATAAGTGGTTCAGTAGAAGCAACTAATTATTACATCAATTCAGCTGATGGAAATGATTATAACAATGGAAAAAGTAAAACGTTTTCATGGAAAACCATTTCTCCTTTATCAGATATTCAATTACAATCGGGTGATTCTATTTTGTTTGCTACCGGTCAACAGTTTACCGGTATGTTATCACTCATCAATATTAAAGGTCAGGAAAAGCATCCGGTTGTGATCAGTAGCTATTCATATAAAGGAAATAAAGCAAAACCTATTTTGGATGCAGGTCAGGATCTCAATACTATTTTGATTCAGAACTCCTCTTTTATAAAATTGGAAAGTATTGAAATAACTGCATCGATACCATATCAAAAAAGCAGTGGGCAAAAAAAAGAGAGAATGCGTTGTGGAGTTCTAGTTGAAGTAACAAAAGACGAATCATTTGGGAATATTATACTGAATGATATTATTGTTCATGATGTTTATTATAATATATCGGGCTTTACCCGTTCTGCCGAAGAAACCAAATCTGCGAATGGTACCCAAAACTATGGATGGGGTATTCGATTCATTAATAATACCAAAAGCGGATATCTTACAAATATTCAAGTGCTGAATACTAACATTTCCAGAGTTAGCCATACAGGTTTAAAATTTACAGCTACAACTGGTGCAATAAAAAAAGTTACAGTAACAAATTGTACAATTCAACAAACCGGGGGGCCGGGCATGCAGCTATCAGGAGTTACAGATGGACATATCCATCATAATAAAATTGATCATTCAGGCTCAATGGCTGATACCCGTAACTGGGGCAGGGGCAGTGGCATGTGGACATGGGGTTGTAAAAATATTCTTATTGAGTACAACCGTTTTGAAAATGCCAACGGCCCCGGTGATTCTGCCGGAGTTCATATCGATTTTAATTGCAGCGATGTGGTAGTACAGTATAATATAAGTGTAAATAATGCCGGCGGTTTCTGCGAAATTTTGGGAAACAACTACAATTGTGCTTATCGATATAATATCAGCATAAACGATGGTTTTCGGGAGAAAGGAATCAATGGTGCATTTCAGGAAGGTAAAATTTTCTGGCTCAGTGGTTATCAGGGAAACGAGAAAAAAAGAGTGGGGCCGTTCAACAGCTATTTTTATAACAATACGATTTATGTGGCAGCGAATATTATTCCTAAAATAGCTGTAAGCAGCAGTGCAAACGGAATCTATATTACCAATAACATTTTCTATTTTGAAAGAGCTGCTAAAATGGTGGCAGGTGATCAGAAAAAACAAGAGATTGAAATGGATAGTGTATCTAACATTGTTTTTAAAAACAATCTCTATCTAAGAGCCGATAACTGGCCAGCTGATTTATCCCTGCAAGATGCTGCTCCCGTTATGGGTGACCCGATGTTTAAAAATAAAGGTGGTAATCAGATATCGGATTATTTACCTGCTAATAAAAAATTGATTCAGCATAAAGGTTTAACTGTTCTGCCAATTCCAAATGATAGTGTTGGGATACGCATTGGTTTACAAGTAGCCTACGATATTTTAGGTAATCCGATAATAGGGCAACCGGATTTGGGAGCGATTAAAATAAATTATTAGTTTAAAATAACATAAGAGTTTTTTTCTTTTTCAAGAAATTTGAACCATATATACCTCATAGTTGCTCTAATTGTCACAGGTTTTAACTTATTTGAATTCTATATTTATTGTTGAGGTTCTTTAAGTATAAATTTATTTTTTCAATTATTTTTAGCAGAATAAATAAACCTGCTTGTTAAAAAGAGATATTAATAGAAAATTAGGAAGATGATGAATAAAAGGGTTTAATCTCAGCACATGAAAATCAGTTTTAAAATTTTAATCGTATTATTAGTTGCTTTATCAATGTCTTTTAAATACAAAAGGCAAAGTGTAGTAATTATTAATAAAGCAAACCCTAATGTCATCATCATTTTAACCGATGATCAGGGTTATGGTGATGTGGGTTTTAATGGTTGTACAGATATTCCTACTCCTAATATTGATCGTATTGCAAAAAATGGTGTTGTATTTCGGAATGCTTATGTTAGTTATTCTGTTTGTGCACCAAGCAGGGCTGGTTTGATTACCGGCCGTTATCAGGATAGGTTTGGTTATAGCCGAAATCCATTATACCGGCCATTTGATCCGGAAATTGGTCTTTCCCTAAATGAGCAAATGTTGCCTGATCTGTTGCAACAATCCGGTTATAATACAATGGCTATCGGTAAATGGCATTTAGGTGTTCATGAACAATTTCGTCCATGGAAACGTGGCTTCAACGAATTTTTTGGATTTCTTGGTGGGGGTCATCGCTATTTTCCGGAAGAGTATATTATTGCAAACCAGGACAGTGCTAAAAATGAAGAGCAGAGTTATCGAACTAAATTGATCAGAAATCAAACAGCAGTCGAAGAGTCAGAATATATTACGGATGCTTTTTCAAGAGAAGCTGTTTCTTATATTGAACGAAATAAAGATCAACCATTCTTCTTGTACCTGGCTTATAATGCTCCGCATGGTCCTTTACAAGCTACCCCAAAATATCTGGAACGTTTTACTCAAATTAAAGATGCAAAACGCAGAACCTATGCAGCAATGGTTAGTGCAGTAGATGATGGTGTTGGTTTGATATTGGATAAACTTCAACAGTCAGGTCTGGCAGAAAATACCATTGTTATTTTTCTATCAGATAATGGAGGTCCGGAAAATGTGAATGCAAGTGATAACGGACCACTTCGGGGTGGAAAGGGAAGTTTATTTGAAGGTGGAATAAGAGTACCATTTGCCATACAATGGCCTCAGCAAATAAAAGCAAACACAGAGTATGATCAATCTATTATTTCGCTGGACATATTTGCAACTGTTGCAGCAAATGTACAAGGGATAGCAAAACCAAAGAATGCATTGGATGGAGTAGACCTGTTACCTTTTTTGAATGGAACAAAAAAAGGGTCTCCACATGAGTTTCTTTTCTGGCGCCAATTTGATCAAAAGAATTATGCTGTTATTCATCAGTCTGGATTGAAAGAATTGATTTTAAAAGACACAAACATCAATTTGTATAATCTCAAAACAGATATTGGCGAAGTGGTGAATGTTGCAGAAAAAAATATACAATTATTACAACGTATGGAGCAGGAAAGAAAAAAGTGGGAAGCGAATACCATACCACCCGCATTTTACGGATTGAACCAGGAGGAAGATTATATAAAAGAACAGAAATTGAAGAAGGAAAATTAATTTAATAAGAGTCGTATTTAAGATCAATGACCCAATTTTTATTTTCAATGATTACAAAATATAAATTCTATTCTATTGTATTAGGTGTTGGATTATTGTTACTTAGTTGTGCAGGGCAATTAAATAAAACAAATAAAAAATCTTCGACAAATCCTAAACCAAATATCATTGTAATACTGGTTGATGATGCCGGATATGCTGATTTTGGATTTATGGGATGTAAAGATTTACAAACTCCCAATATTGATCAATTGGCAGCTCAATCGGTTCGTTTTACTGATGGGCATGTTTCGGCTACGGTGTGCAGTCCATCCAGAGCCGGATTATTGACAGGGAAATATCAACAACGTTTTGGGTATGAATGTAATGAAGGGGATGGTTATACTGGAATGGATACATTACAAACAATTCTTCCGAAGATATTAGAGAAACAAGGTTATGCTACTGCAGCTTTTGGAAAATGGCATCTTGGTTTTGAACCAAGCCAACAACCACTACAAAAAGGGTTTCAATACTATTATGGGTTTTTAAGTGGTGGCAGAAGTTATTTTTACCGACCTGATAAGGATGACCGCAAAAATGCAAAAACTGCTATGGTTGAAAATAATAAGCAGGTGAAGTTTGATGGTTATCTTACCGATGTACTTGGAGATAAAGCAGTTGATTATATTAAACAAAACAGTCATCATCCGTTTTTTATGTACTGGGCTCCTAATGCAGTACACACACCAATGGAAGCAAGTAAGGCCGATCTTGAAAAATTTCCTAACCATCCACGACAACTTTTAGCGGCTATGACTTTTTCGCTGGATAGATCAATCGGAAAAATAGTTAATGAATTAAAAAGACAAGGTTTATTTGAAAATACATTGATCTTTTTTTTGAGTGATAATGGAGGTGCTCATAATAATCAGTCAATTAATTTACCATTAAAGGGTTTTAAAGGAAATAAATATGAAGCCGGGCATAGGGTTCCTTTTTTTATAAGCTGGCCAAAACAAATATCTAATAGCTCAATATTTCAAGGTCTTAGTTCATCACTGGATATCTTTCCAACAGCAATGGAAGCTGCAGGTGTAGCTGATTATTCTTCATACGGCCTTGATGGCGTAAACTTGTTACCTTATTTGAAAGGCTCAAAAAATGGAAACCCTCATCAGCAACTGGTTTGGAGAAAAGATGCTGCTGCTGCTATCCGTTTTGATCAGTATAAACTAATTCGTATAAATGGATTGGGAGAGCGGTTATACGATATCAGTAATGATTTGGGAGAAACAACAGATCTGCAATTTACAAAACCAGCAATCAATTCCATGCTGAAACAAAAACTTTTGGATTGGGAAAAAGATAAAATGAAACCACTTTGGACAGAAGGTGCTGTCTGGGATACTATAACACTGATGATTCATGATGATTTGATGAATAACAGGAAAGTGAGGGTTCGAAATCCGGAAGAGTTACAAAAATTCCTTTCTAATAAATGAATAATTCAAATCGTATGCTCTCAAAACCAAATCCAGACGATACAACTAATAACAGTAAAAGGCTTAATTTAAAAATTTTGGTCATTTATATATTATTGATCATTTTATTCACTTCGGTCATTATTTTATTATAGAAGTCTTTTTAGAGGTTGTTTATTAATTCTATTTTCATAAAATTCATCTAAATTGTAAGTCTTTTCTAATGCACTAATTTGGAAGGCTTTGATGACCGGGTTAAAAAAATATGCTTGCTTATTACTATTTCTTGTAGGTGTTTATAATGGCGTTGCACAACAAACACCGTCCTTTATAAATATTTCCGATGAACTGGTAAATAATGAGGTTACTTCCATCATACAGGATAAAAATGGTTTCATCTGGTTTGGTACCAGGGGTGGATTACAAAGGTTTGATGGTTATGAAATGAAGCTGCTAAAAAATGATTTTGGAAAAGGAAATAATCTTTTAAGTCAATCTATTGAAGTACTGCATAATGGAAAAGAAAATAATATTTGGATCGGAACAAAATCAGGTGGGCTAAGCAGGTTTGATTTTAAAACCGGTACTATTTCAAATTATGCCAACAACAATCAGCATGTAAAAGATTTTAATGCTGATTATATCCTCTCTATTCTTGATACTGAAAGTGAAAAATTATTTATTGGTACCTGGAAGGGGTTTCAATATCTTAATAAACAAACGGGAAAATTTACTATTCTCAATTCTAACTGGAAAACATTTGATATTCAACCTGATGGTAACAACGGCTATTGGCTGGCAACAAGTAGTGGTTTACGACATTTAGATAAGCTTCTTGTAAATGATTATACATACGATTTTGGAAAACCGGAAATCAATATTACATCTATTGTTGAAGATAAGAAAAGTGGCTGTTTATGGTTAGGTACCTGGCAGCAGGGATTGTATCAATTTGATCTTACCACAAAAGCTTTTAAAAATTTCAGGTTTAATAAAGAAGACAACTCGTCTTTGAGTTCCAATAACACCTACCGGATTTTACTCGATTCTAAAAGTTCCTTATGGGTTGGAACCTGGGGTGGTGGATTAAATAGGTTCAATAAGGAGACAGGAAAATTTGATAAAATTCCTTTAACTATTCCAGGTATTTATACAAACGATAATCAGATTATTTTAACCATTCAGGAGGATCCATCAGGCCTTTTATGGGTAGGTACGGATGGTGCCGGTGTATTTAAATCTGATCTTAATCAGAAAAAATTTGTAAATATTGGTAACAGAAATAATAAACAATCGATCCTGGGAAGTACACATGTGCTTTCTGTTTTTGTAGATCAATTTAACAAGCTATGGCTGGGAACAAAAGGAGGAGGTATTCAGTATTCAACTAACTGGGATCAATTTACAAGACTATCATTAAATACTAAAAGGAATATTAATATTTCATCTTCACCACCAGAAAGCCGGTCATTTCTGACAGTCGACAATTATCTATGGGCAGGTACTGATAAAGGGTTGATTCGCATTTTAAATAGAAGCTCAGGTGTTGCTAATTATGATATTTATCTTCCTGACCCAAACGATCCGGGTTCAATAAGCGGGTTAAAAATTAATGCACTGGCAAAAGATTCGGCTGGTACAATATGGATTGGTACACAGGAAAAGGGCCTAAGCTGTATTTCAGGTTACGATAAAAACAATCAACCTGTATTCAAAAATTATTTACCGGCTTTTGGAGTCACAGGTGCGTTGCAAAATGAAAGAGTCAGTTGTTTGCTGGTAGATTCAAAAAAAAGGTTGTGGGTTGGAACATATAAAGGCTTACATCTCTTTCAACCTTTAAAAGATAAGTTTCAGGTATTTATTCAAACAGGTGAATTCAATAAAAGTATCAGCAATAATACTATACTCTGTCTCGCTGAGGATAAATTCGGAAACATCTGGGCTGGTACACAATATGGATTAAATAAAATTTCAGGTATTCAGGGAGATAAATTAAATGTTACGAATTATACAACTAAAGAAGGGCTTCCCAGCGATTATATTCATTCAGTAATACCCGACAGCACAGGTAATATTTGGGCAAGTACAAATAAGGGTATTATCAGGTTTACGCAAAAAAATAATTCAATTGTTGTATTTGATAAAAGAGATGGAGTACAATCTATTGTATTTTCAGAAAATGCATCATTCAAAGATGATAAAGGTCATTTCTTTTTTGGAGGACTGGAGGGGCTTACCTATTTTATTCCTGATGATATTAAGATCAACCGGTTTTCACCACCAATATATTTTACCAATTTAAAGATCAATAATATTCCTTTTGAATTTGGAAAAGAGAAAATGGATAGTTCCATTTTGGCAAAGCCATTCTATGAAGCTGAAAGTATTACACTCAGTCACAAAGAAAATATTATTTCTATAGAGTTTGCCGCCCTGGATTATCATGCACCCGATAAAAACCAGTACATGTATAAACTGGAGGGATTTAATAAAGAATGGGTAAATGCGGGAAAAAGTCGACTTGTGTCATTTACTAATCTGAAACCCGGTACATACTACCTAAAAATAAAAGCCACTAATAGTGATAAGATATGGAACCCATTACCGCATCAACTCAAAATAAAAATATTACCACCGCCATGGAAAACCTGGTGGGCTTATACAATTTATATTGCAATATTTATATTTCTTCTTTGGTTAACACGTCACCTGGGTTTGCGTCAGGCTGCATTAAAAAACCAATTGTTACTTTCTAATATGGATAGAAAGCAGGAAAAAAAGTTAGCTACTTTTAAGGAACGCTTATTTACTAATATCTCGCATGAATTCCGTACTCCTTTAACCCTTATTTTGGGGCCTTT
>JAHEMN010000140.1 GCA_024643645.1 Chitinophagaceae bacterium
AAGCTATGATAAAAAGTATACAGAATTGATTGGATCATTGCAGACCGCTTTAAATGGAATCAGCCAATGCGAGGCACAATATGGAATGCAGGATTGGTACCAGCGGTTTGGATTTATTTATTTTGAGATGATGAAAGAGAAATATAAAAGGACCGATTAATTATAACTCTTTCCAGGTGTGATCTGCCAATAGTTGAACCGAAGCAATGAATTTTTTGAAAGGCCCATGTTGCCCCCATTCTTTAGGCGAAACCAATGAGAGGATAAAACTGTTATCTTCTTTTTCATACAGATAATAAGTTTGGCCAATATTTGGTTTAAAAGAAAGTTTAGCTCCATAGATCATCATTGATAATTCCTTTCTTTTTTGTATCTCATGTGCCTGTAATGCCAATAATTCTATCTGTTTCCGGATCTGATCAAGCTGCATATTGGTTTGCTCTTCCATGGCAGTAAGAGCTTTATGTTTGATAACACCTTCCTCAGTAGG
This sequence comes from Chitinophagaceae bacterium, assembly GCA_024643645.1. Lineage (GTDB taxonomy): Bacteria > Bacteroidota > Bacteroidia > Chitinophagales > Chitinophagaceae > JJ008. The sequence continues at coordinate 491 of JAHEMN010000140.1, forward strand.
TTTTATCACAGCTCCGGATACTGATGAAGAATAAGGAAGCACACTTAATTGCTTATGATAAATTTCTGTATTGGTAAAAGCCTCTCCATTTATAGTACTTCCTTGTTGTGTGATCTTTAAATAACCATTCGGCATAATTTCATGAATGATATGTAATATCACTTCTCCCTTTTTATAAAAGTGGATCTCAAAATTGATACCATCCGGTATTATTGCCTGAATTTTATCTGCCAGTTCATGATCTTCAAAATCATTTAAATCACCATCAGCATTTATTTTATAACTACTGGTGAATGCTTTATTCTCCAGGGAAACCCAGTTGTGATGAATGATCAGTTCTTTTGAATCTTTAACTGCTTCAATTCTATAAATACCGCTTTTAGGCCTTTCTCCATTTTCATAAGTTCCTTTTTCAGGAAATAATTGCCAGGATGCTAAGAAATTATATGCTTGTACCAATTTTGAATGAATTATGAGTAAAAATAGTTATCATCTGTTAACAGAAATGGAATTAAAATGTTCTGTTTTCTTATAAATAACAAAGCTTTAATCTGAATGAGTATTTGATCTCATTTATTAGAGTATTTTCATGCACTAATTTGAAACTATGAATAAAGTACTTTTTTTAAGTCTTTTCCTTTTTTTAACTTCTTCAAAAAGCTTATTTGCTCAGGAAAAACCACTTTCTGCTGATGCTATTTTAAAAGAAGCTTATGCAGTTGCTAAAAAGGAAAATAAAAATGTCCTTGTAATGTTTCATGCTTCCTGGTGCGGCTGGTGCCATAAAATGGATAAAAGTATAGAAGATGAATCCTGTAAAAAATATTTTGATGATAATTATGTGATCAGGCACCTGGTAGTTTTGGAGTTTAAGAATAAAAAACATTTAGAGAATCCCGGTGCGGAAGAACTGCGAATAAAATATAATGGCGATAATCAAGGGATCCCATTCTGGTTGATATTTGATAAAAATGGAAAATTGTTATCAGATTCTAAAATGCGAAATGAAAATGATGGACCTGAGGCAGGTCAAAATTCAGGATGTCCGGCCAACGAAAAAGAAGTAGAATTTTTTATCAGTGTTTTAAAGAAAACCAGCTCTTTGAATGATGAGCAATTGGACATTATCAGAAAAAGATTCCGGAAAAATGAATTGTAAGTATTCATTTTTTAGATCAGGCTTACCTTATTAATGTAACAGTACCTTTTTGGAAATAGGCGGCGCCGGTGTAATCAATTGCTTTTACAACCCAAACATAAGTACCTGTAGTTTGTATTACTCCATTTATTTTACCATCCCATCCGGTTTTATCTGATCTGGAAGAAAAAAGTAATTGGCCCCAGCGATTATAGATATTAAAATATTCAATATTAATTATTCCGGCAGCAATTGGCCGAAGGATATCATTTCTTCCATCATTATTAGGAGTAAAGGCAGTAGGAACAAATACTATCGGATTGGTTTTAAAAACTTTAATGTTTATATAAGCTGAATCTCTACAGCCTTCCATATTGTATGCAACCAATTTATATTTTATTCCTGTAGAGGGATAATTAAATATTGCTATCGGATTTGATAGTTCGGCATCATTTAAATTATCGGTAGGGATCCAATCATAATTAATTCCTCCTGTAGCTTCCAATTGCAAGGGTTGGCCAACTACTACTGCTGTGTCATTACCAGCTGAAACAGACATTTTAGGTAAAACAGTTACTAATACAGTATCGAAACTCGGTTTGGGGCAACCGATAGTATCATATGCTGTAAGTATGAAGCTGGTATTTTTTGCCGGATAGCTTTCCGGATTTAATAAAGATGGATTGTTTAATTGATTTGCAGGAGACCATACCCAGGAACTTGCATTCGTAATACCATTTAATTGGGCTTTGGTATTATAGCAGATACTAAAATCACTTCCTGCAGAAACAACAGGATAGGGTACTGTCTTTACCAGAATCTGATCGGTTGCAGAACAGCCTCCAATGATTGCGGTTACCTGGTAATTCGTTAAACTGTTAACAGTAGTTGTAAGTGGATCTTGCACAGTTGGGTCTATCAATAATGATGAAGGTGTCCAGGAGTATTGTAAACCATTTGAATTGACCAAAAGTTGGATAGTATCTCCCCGGCAAATCGTTGTATCACCCATTGTTTGTAGAGTGACAAAATTTACAACATTCACTTTTACAGAATCTCTGTTAAGGCAGCCATTATCGTTCAGGTCAACATAATAGGTCATAGATATTGATGGTGATACAGTTGGGGTTGCAGTATTTGCATTGATTATTGCAATTGGAGGTGACCAAGAGAAATTGCCGGAACCATTAGCTTCCAGCATTAAATTATCATTTGAGCAAATCAAAGTATCATTGAACGCCAAATTAATAGGTGGCTTTTCTATAATGGTAATAGTTTTTATTACAGTATCACGGCAACCTTTTGTATCAGTTGCAATCAATCTTACATTTTTTGTTCCTAATGCAGGGTAGGTATAAATGGGGTTTTGTATAGTTGAAATATCTGAAGTAGTAGATAGTTCACCAAAATCCCATTTCCATGAATTGGGGATGCCTAAAACTGAAGTTGTTTTGTCAGTAAAAATTGTTGGTTTTGTAATACAAATACCAGATGATATAAAATCTGGATTGAATCCCGGAAAAACTCTTACAAGTGCAGTTGTTGAATCTTTACAAGGTTGTCCACGGTTTATAAAAAGCCTCACTGTATACAGACCGATTGCCGGAAAAGTATATGTGGCTGTAGTACCTGTTGTAGTATAAATGACTGTATTGGTATTATCAATAAATTCCCAGTCTGTTGAAACTATTAATGGGCTGTTGGAAAGATTGGAAACAGTAATGGTTTGCGAATTTTTACAAAGCATGTATTCTGGTAATAATTTTGCAGCAGCTATATTGCAATCTGTTATGCTTATCTGAATGTCTTTTCGTTGAGTAGCTATCACAACACCATTCCTTATTTCTTCTACGCAAACTGTTACAACATATATGCCGCTTATTGGTGCTTCACCAGTAATAAGTCCGTTTGAAGGATCTATTAAAACATCAGGCCCTAATGGCGAATGTTCATCAAAAGGACTTTCATACGGCACATTTGGGAATGGGGGAGGATTCGTTGGTGTAGCACCCCCACCTCCGCCAGAAGTGCTTGCATATGCACTGCAAAATGAATAACGAAGTTCATCCCCATCATCATCATGTGCTGCAAAGCTGTATGCGAAATTATTATTTGCACATACTATTACCAGATCACTACCTGTAAATCGGGCACTGTTATTTTCAGAGCCATTAAGAACATTAGCATTGCCGGGAATTTCAGCCGTGTATGTAGCGCCAATATTACTATATCCAAATGATAGATTGTTAATCCCGTTGATTCGGTAATTGACCTGGCTGGCCAATACATAACCGGCTGCAGATGCAGGCAAGCTTATTGTAAAATTATAATAGGCTACGTCATAACAAACTATCGGTGGATTGGTGATACATGGATTTGGGTCAGTAATACTAATATTTTCTGTACTACTTATTGAGACAGATATATCATTGACCCTTGAATTATTTGTCTTGTCAAAAACAGATATTGTTGTAGGGTTTGGAAACTGCCTTCCACTTTCACATCGTTGAAATAATTTGAAAGTGACATTATATTGATATAGGCCATTACTTACGCCTATGAAAGTATAATACATTTCACCGCCTGTTATATGGCTTGCCTTTACTGATAAAGAAAATAATAATAGTATGAAAGCAATTAAATGCTTTAGCATAAAGTGTGGTACATTTTCTAAGGTGTATTTAAAGTTACATATATTAATGCACCAACTGATGAACCGGTTAATAAAATTTATATTGATTTTATTTAAAAGTTTTTGCAACGTAAAGTGCAGTTTAACAATCTTGTATCCATAAAAACCCAATTAATAATTACTTTAGCGATACAATCATTTTTATGAAAAGAAGCATATTCCTTTTTCTACTATTTCCATTAATTGCAGCGGGACAGGACTCGACTGTTAATCAATGTAAATTGATAAGAGAGACTGATCCTTTTACAAAAGAGACCAGGATCTCAACCGGATTTATATTCATAAAAGGGGGATCAGTTACATTTGATGCAGACAAAAAGGAAGTAGTAGTGCTGTTTTCAATTGATGGAGGAGAAAAATGTTTTGACAATAATTCTACCGCAAATATTTATTTTGAAGGTATAAAGTCAAAAACCACTGTCAGGAATGGAGGTACTATGAATTGTGAGGGTTTATTTCAATTTGTATTCCGGAATTCTAACTCAACAACATATTTATTACAGAAGTTAATGACACAAAAGATTTCTTATGTTTTATTTACGAATAGTAACAAAAAGGAATTTAAGCTAGAAGTTGCTCCGCCAGAGCAAGAAATTATAATGAAATTGGCTACTTGCCTTGTTAATGAATCTAAGACACTGATCAAATAAATATCTGTGTTTTAGTATTCAAGGATAAAATAAAAAAGCTCCCTCTTGCGAAGGAGCTTTTTATTTATTTGAACAACAGTTTTATTAATATCTGTAATGTTCTGGTTTGAATGGACCTTCATTGGTTATTCCAAGATAAGAGGCTTGCGCCGGTGTTAATTCATCTAATACAACACCAATTTTTGAAAGGTGCAAACGGGCAACCTTCTCATCCAAATGCTTTGGAAGAACATAAACTTGGTTCTCGTAATTAGCATTATTCATCCATAATTCTATCTGTGCTAATGTTTGATTGGCAAATGAATTACTCATTACAAATGATGGGTGGCCTGTAGCACAACCAAGATTCACCAAACGTCCTTCAGCAAGAATGATGATATCCTTACCATCAACTGTATAAATATCAACCTGTGGTTTGATCGTATCTTTTGTATCTCCGTAATTAGTATTTAACCAGGCGATATCTATTTCAATATCAAAGTGGCCAATGTTACAAACGATAACTTTGTCCTTCATTAATTTAAAGTGTTCGCCAGTGATAAGATCACGGCAACCAGAAGCTGTAACAACGATATCTGCTTCTTTAACTGCATCGATCATTTTTTTAACCTCAAAGCCATCCATTGCTGCCTGTAAAGCACAGATAGGATCAATTTCAGTTACTATTACTCGACAACCAGCACCTTTTAATGAAGCGGCTGAACCTTTACCCACATCACCATATCCACCAACAACAGCAACTTTACCTGCCATCATTACATCAGTAGCTCTGCGGATAGCATCAACTAATGATTCTTTACAACCGTATTTATTATCAAATTTAGATTTAGTAACAGAATCGTTCACATTGATAGCTGGCATTGGTAATGTACCTTTTGCTACTCTTTCATATAAACGATGAACACCTGTAGTTGTTTCTTCTGAAATTCCTTTTACATGTTGTACTAATTCCGGATAAGTGTCCAATACCATATTGGTAAGATCACCACCATCATCAAGTATCATATTCAATGGCTTGTCTTTAGCGCCGAAGAATAAAGTTTGCTCAATACACCAGTCAGCTTCTTCCTGAGTCTGGCCTTTCCATGCAAATACACCAATACCAGCTTCAGCTATTGCTGCTGCAGCATGATCTTGTGTAGAAAATATATTACAAGAACTCCATTTAACTTCTGCACCCAGTGCAACTAATGTTTCAATTAATACTGCAGTTTGAATAGTCATATGCAGACATCCGGCAATTCTTGCACCTTTCAAAGGCTGAGATGAACCATATTCTTCACGGATAGACATTAAACCTGGCATTTCTGCTTCAGCAAGTCTTATTTCTTTACGTCCCCATGCAGCAAGGGAAATATCAGCCACTTTGTAAGGGAGGCTAAAATCGATTGATTTTGTTACTGTTGACATTTTTTTCTTTTTATTTTATGGCGGCAAAGGTATCATTTTTCAACCGATTATTAATAATAAGTTGAACCTTAAATCTATCAATTTTTGCACATGAATATTTTCAATAATTGTATAATAAATCAATGATTATTAGGGTATTTTGAATATTATAGATTAAATTTAAAGGAGAAAATTGTTAGTAAGAATGAATGCTTATAATACACTTTCGGGAGCTGTAAATGGATTAAAGGAAAGAGGATTTACACTTGATTTCAACCTTGAGGAGAATTGTCTCGTCTGCAACGAAGATAAATATGATGTGAATAATTTTGAAATAGTTGAATTCCATCGTTTTGAAGGGGATTCAAATCCTTCGGATGAGTCAATCGTATATGCAATAGAATCAAAAAATGGATTAAAAGGAATATTGGTTAGCGGATATGGAATTTCAGCAGAAGGAATTAGTGCTGAAATGGCAGGAAAACTTCGATTTTCAAAATGATAATAACTATGCCTTATGAATAAATTATTGAAGTGTTACAATGTAATACTGTTTTTTTTACTGCCCCTTACATTAGTTGCACAACAAGATAGCATCTGGTTAAAATGCCCATTAGATGAGGCAGTGGTAGTTCCACCTCCTAAAAATATTATGAAATTTGATCAGCCAGATCTATGTATTGTATTAGCCAGTGTGCCTGATACAGTAGTAAAAGCATGTATCACCGGAAGAGTTTCAAATGTGGTACAAAATGAAGATGGTAAATGGGATATTGTTTTTTATTACAGGGATTATTATTTCTGGTATGCAGGACTTGCTAAACCTTTAGTTAGGAGAGGAGATAATTTAAAAACAGGGCAACCTATTGGTCAGATTGCTAAAGGGGGAAGTTTAGAGTTTTTGATGTATAATTTTGAAACACCTGTTGATCCTGTAAGATATCTGGATTGTAAAAATGTATTGAATTCTAGTATAAATAATGGGGAGTAATTATTCTTAATCTTAACGCTAAAACTTTTTTTCCATTATATAATCATTCATAAAATAGCCATTGCCAATATCAAAGTCATCTTCATGAATGACCTCAAAACCCATTTTTTCGTAGAATGATTTTGCTTTTACATTATTTCTGTTAACCTGCAGTTGCAAATAACCAGCACCATCATTTTTTATTTCTTCAATAATATAGCTCATTACAAACCTGCCTATTCCTTTGCCCTGTTGATCAAGAAATATATAGATCTTGTCAAGTTTATACGTTGTTGAATTTGCTTTCCTGAAAGAAGCATAACCGATCGGATCTTCATCGTTATAGATAACAATATACCGGCATCCTTCCCCGAACTGTGCTTTTAATGATTCCTCACTATACATCATTTCCATCATGTACTCAATTTGCTCTTGAGGTAAAATAGAAGCATAAGTTTGCGGCCAAATATTATTGGTAAGTTTTCTTATCAATGAAATTTCGCTACTTGTAATTTCTTTTATTGATAACACTTTTGCAGTTTCTTTAATGGTTAATAATTAAAAAAGGTTCTGCTGTTGCAAAACCTGGTATGATTTAAAATATATTTCGTTAGTTCTTGTTTTTCTTTTTTAATAACTTATTGAAGATATTCTTTTTTTTCTCTGGTTCCTTTACAGCAGAACCTATTGGTTTTGCATC
>JAHEMN010000022.1 GCA_024643645.1 Chitinophagaceae bacterium
ATTGACGTTCTTCAAATCCTTCTGAATAAAAGTAGCGGGAGGAGTCAGGTGTATGAATTTCATCCATCAAAACGATTTCATTATTTAATTTTCCGAATTCATATTTTGTATCAACCAGGATCAAACCTTGTTTTGCTGCTATTTCTTTCCCCCTTGTAAAAAGTTTTAAGGCGTAATCAACCAAAATTTCCCATTCTTTTTCAGAGGCCAAACCTGTTTTAATGATTTCTTCTGCAGAGATATCTTCATCATGACCTTCAGAAGCTTTTGTACTTGGGGTGATTATAGGGGATTGGAAAAGATCATTTTCTTTCATGCCTTCCTGCAATTCTACACCGCATAATATTCGTTTACCGGAAGCATAGGTTCTCCAGGCATGCCCCGTAAGGTTGCCTCTTACCACCATTTCTATTTTAAAAGGGTCACATCTCTTACCTATTGAAACATTTGGAGCTGGTACATCAATTAGCCAATTGGGGCAAATATCCCTGGTGGCATTGAGCATAAAAGCAGCGATCTGGTTCAGAACCTGTCCTTTAAAGGGGATAGGCTTGGGTAAAATAACGTCAAAAGCTGAAATCCGGTTGGAGGCTACCATAACCAGTAATTGATCACCAATACTATAGACATCCCTTACTTTACCACTGTAAAAAGAGGTTTGATCAGGGAAAGAAAATTGACTCATAATCGAAAATATGAAGTGATTTATAACATGCGAATCTACGTCGTTCCAAGATTTTAACAACTTATCCTGTTTGATCCTGATAAGTTGTTCTATATCGTTAAAAATTAAATTTTTACATAAACCCGACATTGCTTATTTTTCCATCAAATTCCAAAACTAAAATCCCTAATTATGAGAAAAAGCTACTGCTTTTTAACTGCATTAATGATTACTTGCCTTTTTTATGTATCAGCTAATGCACAAACAATTACCATCACTGGTACTGTTACAAATAATACAACTAAAGAAATTGTTCCTGCCGTTTCTGTTATTGTGAAAGGCACATTACAGGGAACCTACACCAATTCTGATGGTGAGTTCACACTTAAAGTAACTAAACTTCCGGTAGTGCTTACGTTTAGTTCTATCGGATTTGACAGTCAGGATATAACAGTTTCTGATGCATCAAAACCAGTTACTGTTGATTTTAAAGTGAACAATGCATTGGGGCAGGAAGTAGTAATTGCTGCTACCCGTATTGCACAAAGAAAAATTGAATCGCCTGTTACGGTCGAAACTATGAACTCTTCTTTGATCAAGAACTTAGCTGCTCCTACTGTTTACGAGGCAATGACCAATCTGAAAGGAGTAGATGTTCATACAGCCAGTTTAACTTTCCGTACTGTTACCACTCGTGGTTTTGTAAGCAGTGGAAATACACGACTAAATCAATTGGTTGATGGAATGGATAACCAGGCACCTGGTCTTAATTTCTCTGTAAGCAGCATCGTGGGTTTAACGGATCTTGATGTTGATAATGTGGAAGTACTTTCAGGAGCATCTTCTGCTTTATATGGATCAGGCGGTATGAGTGGAACTGTTTTGATAAACAGTAAAAATCCTTTCAAGTATCAGGGCTTTAGCTATAATGTAAAGCAGGGTATCATGCATGTGGATGGTAAACAAAGGGCCGCTGCTCCATATAATAATATAGCAATGCGTTGGGCAAAGGTTATCAATAATAAAGTTGCCTTTAGATTTTCCGGTGAGTTGATCAGAGGTAGCGATTGGCAGGCCGAAGACTATCGCAATAAGAAACAAATAGGTATTTTAAGTAGTGTAGTTGGAGGTAATCGTACCAACGATCCAAACTTTAATGGTGTTAACATCTATGGTGATGAAACAGATATTAATATGGATGCATATGCATTGGCTCTTATGAGTGGTGTTACATTGCAATCAACAGGAGGAGCTTCTTCTACTATTTTGACTACAATTGCTAATGGTTATTTTGCATCTCAGGGTAATCCGGTTTATCCAAATAATACTCAATATGCAGGGTTTATTTCAACAGCCATAGCTGCTTTAGGAATTCCTGCTGCAAGCCAGGCTGCATTTTCTGCAGCAATGCAACAACAATTTCTACCAGCTTATAATGGGTATAAAAATGGTTATTTCAGAAATACAAATGTTTCAAGAACAGGTTATAATGAGGAGGATCTGGTTGATTATAATACATTGAATGCAAAAATAAATGCCGGTGTTTATTGGAAAATAAATGAAAAGATTGAAGCTTCAATTAATACTTATTTTGGAACAGGTACAACAGTTTATACCGGAGCAAACCGTTATTCTTTAAGGAATTTCAGAATGGCGCAGCATAAATTAGAGTTTAAGGCGAAAAACTGGATGGTAAGAGGATACACCACTCAGGAAAATGCCGGAGATTCATATATCGGTGATGCTGTCGGATCTTTCTTGAATGAAGCCTATTCTCCGAGTTCCACCTTATGGTTACCCACTTATCTTGCTACTTTTTCTGAAACGAAAAGGCAGACTTTGGGTACAGTATCTGATATAACTATGCATAATTCTGCTAGAGCAACAGCTGATGCAAACCGGTTGAGACCAGGAACTGCAGCATTTAATACTGCCGCAAACAAAATAAAAAGCACACCCGTTAATAAGCCCGGAGGTGCTAAATTCCTAGATAAATCAGATCTCTATGCCGCTGAAGCACAATTCAATGTTTCTGATATTGGAAGATTCTCAGATGTTATCGAAATTTTGGCCGGAACAAGTTGGAAGCAGTGGATCATGAACTCCCAGGGTACCATTTTTGCTGATACTGTACAGGCCCTTCGGGTTAATGAATATGGAGGGTATATTCAATTCAGGAAAAAATTATTGAATGATGTTTTGACATTATCTGCATCTGGTAGATATGATAAGCAAACTAATTTTGAAGGTAAATTTACACCAAGACTTACTGCTGTAATAAAAGTTGCAAAGGATAATAACATTCGCCTTTCTTACCAGACTGCTTATCGTTTCCCATCAAACCAGAACCAATACATCAGTTTACGTTTGGGTGGTGGAAGCAGTTTCCTGATTGGTTGTTTACCTGAATTCCAAAGCTATTACAAATTAAACTCTACAAAACCGGGATATACAGCAGCTAGTATTTTAGCGTTTAGAGCTGGAACAGGTCCTTTGGTTAAAGCTGATTATAAAGAGGTAAAACCTGAGACGGTAATCTCTTATGAGTTAGGATATAAAGGTTTAATTAATAAAAGATTGTTAGTTGATGCTTATTTCTATTACAGTAAATATGATAATTTCTTACTAAGTACTGCTGTAGGTGCATCACAAAATGGGTCTGATCTTGAATTGCTTTCTAATTTTAGTACAAATAACTTTTCATATGTTCAGAATTCTGACAGAACAATCAAATCGAATGGTTGGGGTATCGGATTAGATTATAAAGTTTATAAAGAGTATTCTCTTTATGGAAACGTATTCTCTGATGTGTTGAAGGATATTCAACCTGGAGAAGTTTCTTTCTTTAATGCACCTAAATACCGTTTCAACATTGGATTAAGAAATGATAATGTATGTCATAACGTTGGATTCAATGTTGTATATAAGTGGCAGGATAATAACTACTACGAGGGTACATTTATATCTGGCACACTTCCATACTTTGGATGGTGGGATGGTCAGATATCTTATCGTCCGCAAGGAACCAAGAGTACTTTCCGAGTAGGTGGAACTAACTTAGGAAATCAATATCAGCGTACTGGTTATGGTAGCCCGGCAGTTGGTGGTTTGTATTACATCAGTTATGGATATAACCTATAATTAGCAAACAGGGTTTTAAGTATATAGGTCCCGCATTTGCGGGCCCTTCTTTTTATGTAGTAATAAATATTATTTATGGTTATTCAATGGCGAACTCATTCTTTCACTACAATTGGAAAACTTAATCTCAAATGAGTTTGAGATCAATGTGGAAATAAAATTTAGCGGAAAATTAATTTAATGCCTTGGTAGTTTGTCCAATCATATATCCATTATGATAAACCTGCAATTTATAATTGCCTTTCATATAGTCCTCGGCATTTAAAGAGAAGATCAAATTCTTTGTTTCCCCTTTTTCATATTCAAATCTGATCTTACGGGTATAACTTTTTTTGCCATCTTTTTTTGTATCAATAGTAAAAGCTTCCCAGATATCATTTTTTATTACTTTGCCATCTGGTTGGGTAACTACTACATAAACCTCAGCATCTGTATCTTCTGTAATATTATTTTGAACTGCAAATGAAACAACAAGTTTACTTACTTTTTTGGCAGAACTTGTTTCTCTTTCCCTGTCATTTTTAACTGTTACAGGTGTAAGGCTTATATCAGATGCCTGAAATGTTGATGCCTGATTTACCTTATCAGTTAATACTTTATTTTCCTTAGATAATTGCTGCATGCTGCCTTCCATATTTTTCATCTGGATATTTACATTATCCAGTAGAGCACTTATCTGTTGTTTTTCTTCTTCTATAGTATAGTTTTGACTTTTCAGATCCTGTACTAATAATTGCAATTGTGCAGTTTTCTTCCGGGCTAATTCAATGTCTTCTTTCTTAATATCGTTCCTTTTCAGTATTGCTGAAATTTCTGAACGAAGCCGGTTTATTTCAGCTAATTTATTCTTAAGCTCATCCTTTAAAACCCCGGCAGTATTTTTAGTAGAGTCTAATTCTGCATCCAATTCATTAATAGTGGAGGAATATAGTTTGTGTAGTGAATCCTGAATACCTTCAGCGACAGCTATAGAGTCTTTTATATAGATCTCAGTACGTTGATTGCTGTATTTTGATTTATCATAAAGATGGTAGATCCAGGTACCAGTTAAACCTACAGAAAGCAGAACCAGCAATAAACTCTTAGTATCATTCATAGGCCGCTACTATAATTTTAAATTATTTTAATGGAAAGAATTTGATAGTTAAAATGGCTCATCTATTATTTTGCAATTGTTTGATCAACATATGCAGAAACCCATCCTACTTGTCCATTCTTAATTAGATAGAAATATTTTGTAGCGTAAGCAGATTCGAATTGTCGCATAATTTTTAATAATAAGCCAGTCCCTGCCATTAATGATTTTTGATCAAATACTTTATGTACTGTAGTTGCAGCTTTTAAAATAGCTTCTTTATCAGCAGTATTTTTTTCGGTTTTTGATAAGGTAGCTGCAGAAACAGCATTATAATTTGTATAAAGTAATTCTGCAAACTTCCGAACCTCATCAAAACTTACAGGAACAATTGGACTTTCGATCATTTCCGGATGTGTAAGCGTTGCTATTGCCCAGGCTATACCACCACTAATGGCTATATTATCACTTAAAGGATAAGCCCCGCTTGAATTCACTGCATAAATGATTTCAGAGTTTTCTGCTGCACTTAATACACGGAGCAATTGTTTATTGAAGTTAACAAGTGTATTATCTTCCTCACATCTTTTTACAGTTTCATTCGCTGTGCTTTTAGTACCCCAGTTCAATTGAAAAAGTTTGAAGTCTTTACTATTACCAAATGGGAAAAAGCCTCCTTTAGTATTTCCACTTCCAATATCGATCAGAAATGTGGTGTATCTTCTTGATTCAGGCACTATGCCAAGGTGTGATAATTGTGCCTCTGTTATAACATCAACAACCTCAACATCCCGGTTTGGTTCATTTATTTTAGTACGGAATGCATCTATCAGTTTTTGAATCCATTCTGTTTTCTGATCTTTTTCAGCCTGCATTTTAACGCCACTACTTATTACGGTGAATATTTTATTTGCAGGTATCTTGTAATCATTTATTGCTGTGTTATATAATCCGTATAAGCCATTCAGTGTTGCTGAAAAAGTTTCATCAGAAAAGCTAATGAAATCGGTGTTTACAGAAGTGTCTTTAAGGATAGTCATTGCACCGGTACTTTGTGCATTTTTACCTATTTCTATCATGCTCATTTTTACTCCTTTGGAACCTACCTCGATTCCGCTGTAAACAGATGAGTTATTATACTTTGACTTGGAATTATTCTGTGCGAGGACAGAAAATGATAAGAATGAAAGACAAAGAGCAATAATTGTTCGGTTAATGTATTTACTATGCATTGAAGCTTTTTTATGTAACTATAAAATTACGGCTTTGGGGAGGAGAAAATGGGCTACTGACAGGCTATATAGCAATATGTGTAAAACATGTGTTTAATTGTCAGTAAGTGTAAATTCAGTTCTTAAATCAATTGATTTGGAACAATAATAGTTTAAAAACAAAACCGCCCTGAATTATTATATCAGGGCGGTTTGAAAATAATCTTTTGGAGTTTTAGCCAAACAAACCACCTTTTTTCAGACTTCTTACTCCTTCGCCAATTTTGAAACCATTATGGTAGATCTCAATCTTATAATTGCCTGTTATGAAATCTTTTTGTGTTATAGGAAATTGTACTGATTTGCGGGTTCCCTGCTCATAATTTACCGGAATTTTTGCAGTGAAATTTTTATCTCCGTCAATCCTAGTATTAAGGATATTGCCACCTTCAGAAATTATTTTTCCGTCAGGACCGGTTACTATCAGATACATATCTGCAGGTCCTGATTTTGCAATCCTATTTTCTACATCAAATGATACAACCAGTTTATCTACTTTTTTTGCTGTTGTTGTTGTTGTTTCTTTTCCACTTTTTCTTTCATTGATTGGGACGATCTGAATATTTGAAGCAGTAAAAGTGGAAGCCACATCTACGGTTTTTTCGAGGCTCTCTTTTTCACTTTTGGAAGTCGCAAGGTTTGTTTCCAGGTCAGATTTTTCTTGTTTTAAAGTAGTGTTTGATGCTGTCAATTCCTGGTTCTCTCCAGTAAGTCTTGTTATTTCTGCTTCCATAGTGCTGATCTTGGCATTTAGATCTGCTATCATTGTCCTTGCCTTATTCAGTTGTGATTGTGTTGCGTTCTTATCATTTAAAATTTTACGGATCTCAGCCTTTTTTGCATCGATCTCTTTTTGACGATCTGTTAATTGACCTTCCAGGTTATTATTTGCACCTGTTACAGAGTCAAGACGGGCTAATGCATTATCAAATTCACGATGAATATCTGTTTTTGCTGAATCTAATGAAGCAATCTGTACTTGTTGCTGTTCAATCGTTTCGTTGGATTTGTTTTTATCCCACAAAAGATAACCCCAGGAACCTAATAAGCATGCAGCAAGTATACCAATGATGATATTCTTATTGTTATTCTTTTTTTCAGGTTCTGAGGGAGTTGTGACCGAAGCAGAAGGATAATTTGTGTTTGTCATAAAATGAAATTTTGTTTTTTCTTTTTTAAATACTGGTTATTTTAAAAACTGGTGCAAGGTAACATGCATTTCGCACCTTATTTTGCTAAATCCTGTTAAAAATCATTTTTCGATACTGCAAATTTCGAAAACCGTGCCAAAAAATAATTTTTTATTTCTAAATCGGTGGATTTTTTTGCTGAAAATCGATCTTCAAAGCCTGTATCTTAGCGGCTTATGAGTGTTGAGAAAATAATTAATGATTGGAAGAAAAAGGTTTTCAAGCCGGTATATTGGTTGGAAGGGGAAGAAGAGTTTTTTATTGATAAAGCGGTTGAATATGCTGAACAACATATTTTGAGCGAAAGTGAGGCCTCTTTTAATCTGACAATATTCTATGGTAAAGATGCAAATTGGCCCGATGTTATCAATGCCTGCCGGCGATATCCAATGTTTGCTGAACGACAGGTGGTGTTATTAAAAGAAGCTCAACAAATGAGGGATATTGAAAAACTGGAGGCGTATATCGATAATCCACTTTCTTCCACAATACTTATTGTCTCTTACAAGGAAAAGAAACTTGATGCCAGGAAAAAATTCACTAAACTGGTAAAAGATAAAGGAGTACTAGTTACTACTAAAAAATTATATGAAAAAGAAGTGCCGCAATGGACGCAGGATCTGTTAAAAGCTAAACGCCTAACAATTACACCAAAAGGACTTGCTTTATTGATAGATCATATTGGTAATGACCTGACGAGGATTGAAAAT
This sequence comes from Chitinophagaceae bacterium, assembly GCA_024643645.1. Lineage (GTDB taxonomy): Bacteria > Bacteroidota > Bacteroidia > Chitinophagales > Chitinophagaceae > JJ008. The sequence goes on from JAHEMN010000022.1 coordinate 8,052, forward strand.
GAAATTGATAAGTTGTCTGTTAACCTTGGAACTGAAACTAACATTACAGAAGATGCCATTGAAAAGTATATTGGAGTAAGTAAAGACTACAATGTTTTTGAATTACAATCTGCTATTGCTTCAAAAGATCTTTCCCGGAGTATTCGGATCATACAATATTTTGAAGCTAATCCCAAGGCAGCACCCATTCAAATGGTATTACCTTCCATATATAGTTTTTTTAGTAAAGTATTTATGGTATTTGGGGCCGGAAGCAATGATGAAAGGGCAATAGCAACAGCAATTGGTGTTAATCCATTTTTTGTTAAAGACTATTTAAAAGCTGCCGGTATTTATTCTTACACGGGTGTTGAAAAAGCTTTGTTATTACTTCATCAATATAATCTTAAGAGTGTGGGAGTGGGCAGCACCAATACTGCCGATGCTTCATTACTAAAAGAACTGATTGTAAAAATAATGTCCTGATCAATTCTGCTTCAAATGCATTAATTCCCTTTTCTTTGTGCAACTTTTTAATAAAAGCCGACATCAATTTTATCGTTCAAACTTAATTATGAAAAAAATACTTTTTACAATTTTATCAGCTACAATGCTGATGCTTACCAGTTGTCTTGAAACAACACAGGAGATCACTTTAAAAGCAGACGGAAGCGGGACGATCAGTTCAACCAGTGACATGGGAACATTACTTGGTATGGCCAAACAAATGGGAGGAGGTGCTGAAATGGATAAAATGGGTGATCAGAAAATGGATACATCGATAGCACTTGCAGCAATGGTTGACAGTATTGACAATATATCTGAAGAAGAAAAAATACTGATGAAAAAAGGTACCATGAACATTAAGGTAAACCTTGCTGAAGACCAGTTCAGCACAAAGCTTGATTTTCCATTTTCATCAACCAAAGAGATTGGTCAGTTGAATAAATTAACGAATAAAGTTATTGGCTCTGCCATGAAAGATCAAATGGCTAATTCGCCTATGGCAGCTGGTGGACAAGGAATGGGAGATATGCCAGACCCCAGTTCATTTGATGATTATTATGATCTTGAGTTTTCAAATGATGAGATCAAAAAATCTATTAATAAAGATAAATATGCCGGTGCTGAAAGTGATGAATATTTAAAAGGAATAAAACAAGCATCTGCAATGGGTATTCCTGTAACTTCTACTTTAATAATTAATTTGCCAAAGCCAGCAAAAAAGGTAGAAGGAAAAAATGTAAAGTTATCAGAGGATAAAATGAAAGTGACTGTAAAAGCTGACATTGATGATTTCTTTGATCATCCCGAAAAACTGGAGTTCAAAATCAGTTACTAATCAAAATATTCTATACAATAAGCCGGCAATGATTATTTCATTGCCGGCTTATTATTGTAAAAAAAAGGATTACAAGTTAATTGTGATCCTTTTTGAAAATCTATGAATAAATCAAATATGTATTGCTTCTCCGTAAGCTACTTCAATTGCATCTTTAATGCTCTCACTGATGGTTGGGTGAGGATGAATAGCATTCAACACTTCATGATAAGTGGTTTCCAACTTACGGGCAGTAACCGTTTCAGAGATCATTTCGGTAACATTATACCCAATCATATGAGTTCCTAACCACTCACCGTATTTAGCATCAAAGATCACTTTAATGAAACCTTCGGTATGTCCTGCTGCAGAAGCTTTTCCGCTTGCACTTAATGGGAATTTTCCAACCTTAACTTCATAACCCTGCTCTTTGGCTTGTTTTTCCGTATAACCAACTGAAGCTATTTCCGGAACACAATAAGTACAACCTGGAATATTATTATAATCAATCGGCTCCGGTTGATGATGATATTTATTTTCATTATAAGCGATGGCCTCCACACATACAATTCCTTCTTTACTGGCAACGTGGGCTAAAGCCTGACCAGGAGAGCAATCACCAATGGCATATATGCCTGGTACATTTGTTTGGCCATATTTATCTACCATTACTCTTCCTTTGTCTGTTTTAACTCCTAGTTCTTCCAGACCTATACCTTCAATATTGGCTGCTACTCCAACAGCACTTAATAATATGTCAGCTTCCAGTTCTACTTCACCTGTTGGCGTTTTTACTTTTGCTTTTACTCCATTTCCAGAAGTGTCTACGGCAGTTACTTCACTGCTCGTCATAATGGCTATGCCATTTTTCTTATAGCTTTTTTCAAGTTCTTTAGATATGTCTTCATCTTCAACAGGAACAATTCTTGGCAAAAATTCTACAATGGTAACTTTTGTTCCCATACTGTTATAAAAATATGCAAACTCAACACCGATTGCACCACTACCTACGATGATCATTGATTTAGGCATTTCGGGTAAAACCATTGCTTCTCTGTAACCAATTATTTTTTTACCATCGATCTTCATGGATGGTAATTCACGGCTTCTGCCACCTGTAGCAATGATGATATGTTTGGCTTCAACAGTTTGTTTTTTGCCATCCTTATCAGTTACTTCTAATTTTCCTTTAGCGATGATCTTACCATAGCCCATGATCACATCAATTTTATTCTTCTTCATCAGGTATTGAACACCCTTACTCATTTTATCTGCTACACCACGGCTTCTTTTTATGATAGAAGTAAAATTGGGTGCACCACTGGCTTCAATACCAAAATCGTTAGCATGTTTGATATACTCATTTACCTGAGCACTTTTTAATAATGCTTTTGTTGGAATACAGCCCCAGTTAAGACAAACACCTCCTAGGCTTTCTTTTTCTATAACTGCAGTTTTAAAACCTAATTGAGATGCCCGGATAGCTGCTACATAACCTCCTGGACCACTACCTAAAACGACTACATCGTATGCCATAATCTGATAAAGATTTAAAATTGAATAGTTGAAATTTAAAGTGTGGCGAAGGTATTCGAAAAGAGGCAATTGGCAAAAGTTGAGAAGAGGTAAAAACGATGAAGAGAGCACCATAAAAATCAAGACAGCAGTTACAACGTAAGATCAAATAGGGGATTGGTGCCTGCTTTTTAATTCATTACTTTTGACCCTGAAAATCAATAAAAACAGCATTTCCACAGCCTGTTAAGAAAAAAATTGATTTTTAGGCAAATTCTTGAATGATCATTCTTAATTATTCAATTTTTACCCCTACCTTTGCCGTCCAAAATTTTGTATCAATCATGGCTAGAGTATGTCAGGTTACAGGTAAAACGCCGATAGTAGGAAACAAGGTTTCTCACTCAAATATTAAGACCAAGCGTCGCTTTCTGCCTAATTTGCAGAAAAAGAAGTTTTATCTGGCCGAAGAAGATAAATGGATAACATTGAAGCTTACAACTGATGCTATCAGAACCATCAATAAAAATGGTTTGATGAGTGTGGTTAAGAAATTAAGAGCTCAGGGCGAAAAAATCTAAAAGTATTAAAGTTTAATAATCATGGCAAAGAAAGGAAACCGTGTACAGGTAATTCTGGAGTGTACTGAGCACAAAACAAGTGGTCAGCCTGGCACCAGTCGTTACATTACGGTAAAAAACAAGAAAAACAATCCTGAGAGATTGGAACTAAAAAAGTTCAACCCAATTTTGAAAAAAGTAACTGTTCATAAAGAAATCAAGTAATCATGGCAAAAGCAGCAAAAACGGCGATAAAAAAAGATCCAAAAGCAGCAGCCGATGCAAAAAATTATTCAAAAGTTGTAAAAGCGGTACGCAGTCCTAAAACTGGAGCTTACACTTTTAAAGAGCAGATGGTTCACAAGGACAAAGTGAAAGATTTTCTGTCTCAGAAATAATACCCCCCATCCCCTAAAGGGGAGTAATGATATTAGCTGTCATGCCCTTTAGTATGATGGCTTTTTTTATTTTAACCTAATCCCTGAATGGGTTTATACTAAACATTTGATTTTGTTCAGGGCAAAATCATAAAATTCCCTTTTAGGGGACAGGGGTATGGGATTCTTCAATAAAATATTCGGTAAAAAGGAAAAAGAAAGTCTGGACGAAGGTTTGAAAAAAACTAAGGAAGGTTTTTTCTCAAAAATCACCAAGGCTATTGCAGGTAAAAGTACTGTTGATGAAGAAGTGCTTGATGACCTGGAAGAAGCGTTGGTAGGTGCTGATGTAGGTATTGAGACTACCGTTAAAATCATTGATAGGATTGAGGCAAGAGTGGCGAAAGACAAATACCTGAATTCAGAAGAGCTTAATAAATTACTACAGGAAGAAATTGAGACATTGCTTATAGATGCCCCAGAATCAAATAGTTACGCTTTTGATTCTGATTTACCTTCAAAGCCATATATTATACTGGTTGTAGGTGTAAATGGGGTTGGTAAAACAACCACCATTGGCAAACTGGCTTACAATTTTAAAAAGGCTGGTAAGAGTGTTTTGCTGGGAGCAGCAGATACTTTTCGGGCCGCCGCTGTTGATCAGTTAACTATCTGGAGCGAAAGAGTAGGTGTACCGATTGTAAAACAAGCAATGGGGAGCGACCCGGCAGCTGTTGCTTTTGATACAGTGCAAAGTGCAGTTTCTAAAAATTCAGATGTGGTACTGATAGATACCGCAGGCCGCTTGCACAATAAAGCACACCTGATGGATGAGTTAGGTAAGATCAAAAGAGTTATCCAGAAAACCATACCCGATGCACCACATGAAGTTTTGTTGGTATTGGATGGATCTACTGGTCAAAATGCACTGGAGCAGGCAAAACATTTTACAGCAACAACCGATGTTTCTGCATTGGCCATTACGAAATTGGATGGTACTGCAAAAGGTGGAGTGGTTTTGGCAATTACAGATCAGTTCAAGATACCTGTAAAGTTTATTGGTGTGGGAGAGAAGATGGAAGACTTACTTGTTTTTGATAAGCATGAGTTTGTAGACAGCTTATTTAATATGGAAAAGAAGGACGACAGTGAAAACTAAAAAATTACATAAAGACAAAGTCAATATCATCACCCTCGGGTGCAGCAAAAATATGGTAGACAGTGAAGTACTGAGCGGCCAGTTAATTGCAAATGAGATTGATGTGGTGCATGAGAATAAAAAATCTGATCACAATATTGTTGTTGTTAATACTTGTGGTTTTATTGAAAAGGCAAAAGAAGAAAGTATCAATACTATTCTGGATCAGGTTGAATTAAAAAGAAGGGGCAAACTAGATAAGGTATATGTAACCGGATGCCTGAGTGAACGCTACAAGCAAAACCTGGAAACAGAGATACCTGAAGTAGATGCGTTTTTTGGTACCATGGAATTACCGATGATCTTAAAGCAATTTGAAGCAGATTATAAAACAGAACTGATCGGAGAACGTTTATTGGCAACTCCTCAACATTATGCCTACCTTAAAATTTCTGAAGGCTGTAATCGTACCTGTGCTTTTTGTGCTATTCCCTTAATGAGAGGGCAGCATATAAGTAAGCCTATTGAAGAGTTAGTAAAAGAAGCTGAAGGATTGGTAAAGAAGGGAGTTAAAGAAATTATGCTGATAGCTCAGGAGCTTACTTACTACGGATTGGATATTTATAAAAAAAGAATGTTGCCAGATCTTTTACATCGCCTTGCTGATGTAAAAGGATTGGAATGGATTAGATTACATTATGCCTATCCATCAAAATTTCCGATGGAGATATTAGATGTAATACGTCAACGGGAAAATATCTGTAACTACCTCGATATGCCATTACAACATGCTGCCAATAATATGTTGGCGGCAATGAAGCGTCAGATTACCAGGGAAGAAATGGAAGATCTGACGGCTGCTATCCGTGAAAAAGTTCCGGGAATATGTTTGCGTACTACTTTGATCGCTGGTTTCCCCGGTGAAACAGAGGATGATGTTGAGGAACTGAAAGAATTTTTGCAACGTCAACGATTTGATCGTGTCGGCATATTTACCTACTCACATGAAGAAGGTACCAGCGGGTACGCATTAACAGATGATGTACCTGATGAAGAAAAAGAAAGAAGGGCACAGGAAGTGATGGAAGTGCAGCAGGAAATTTCTTTTGAACTGAACCAGGAAAAAATTGGAAAGACTTTTAAAACATTGATCGATAAAAAAGAAGCGGGCCGTTATTTAGGTCGTACAGAATTTGATTCTGTAGAAGTTGACAACGAAGTGGTCATACACTCCAAAAAGAAATTACCCATTGGTGAATTTGTAAATGTAAAAATTACAAAAGCTTACGATTACGATCTGGAAGGCGAAGTAGTTAATTAATGTTCCTTCTTAGTTGCCTTTTCAATATTTCTGTCTGGTATCAGCCATAAAATGGCTACAATAATAATAATGCTCCCTGCAATAGCAGCATGTAAGAAAGCTGCGGGTATTGCCAAAGTGTAAAGCACCATCGATAGCATTCCTTTCTTCGATTGTTTTTCCAGTACGATACGGAAAGTTTCATTATTCCTGTTACAACTTTGTATCACTTTCAAAAGAATGTAGTATGCCACACCGCAAAAGTTCAGTAATAATGCATAAACAGCTAAAGTCTTTGGTTCAAAATGATTTTCCCCCATCCAGCCAGAAGCAAATGGAATAAGCGAAAGCCAGAATAGCAAATGCAGGTTGGCCCACATTACACTGCCGTTCACTTCCTTAATAGAATGTACAAGATGGTGATGGTTGCCCCAGTAAATACCGAGCATCATAAAACTTACTACATAACTAAGGAATACAGGCCATAGTTTTTCCAGTGCTTCCCAACTTGCTTCATGCGGCACTTTCATTTCAAGCACCATAATGGTAATGATGATAGCAATTACCCCATCGCTAAAGGCTTCTACTCTTGTTTTAGTCATGCATTATTATTTTGATTTAAATTTAGGTTTAATAAACTTAACATGGTAATCAATGAAAAAGTTTATGGTTTGGCTATAGTATTTCCGGATACAAATACTCATCCGTATTTTGATAGAATAGCTTTTTCTTGTAAAAAAGAAAATTATGGTTTTTCATTTATTTTCAGCATTAAAAAACCATTATCTTAGTCATCAAGCCACAATACATTATAAGAACCTCAAACAATAAACCAACCTAATGACAGATAACAAATATGTTTTTCTCAACCGGGATATAAGCTGGCTCAGTTTTAATGAAAGAGTGTTGATGGAAGCAGCTGATAAATCGGTGCCATTGTATAGTCGCATTTCTTTTTTATCAATATTTTCTTCTAATCTGGATGAATTCTTCAGAGTGCGGATGCCTTCCATTTTTGCTTTAACCAGTATTGAGACAAAGAAAACATCTATCCGGGACGAATATCCAAAAGATCTTGTACAGCAAGTTCAAAGCGCTGTACAAAAACACCTGGAAACGTTTGGTAAAATATTAAGCACACAGATATTACCAGAATTAAAAGAAAATAATATCTGTCTTTATTATAATGAGCCAATAAGAACGGAGCATGTTGAATCGGCAAGGGAATATTTCTTATCCAAAGTTTTATCTTTTTTGCAACCAGTAATTTTAAGAGAGGATAACCGGGCAAATATTTTTCTAGAAAATAATGCACTGTACTTTATCATTGATCTGGAATCTCCTGTTGAATCCGGAGTACATCAATATGGTTTACTGAACATTCCTTCATCCAATCTACCTCGTTTTGCAGAGCAGGCAATGCTTGGTGATGATCATTATATTCTTTTTCTTGATGATATTATAAAGGAAAATTTAAACGAAGTTTTTCCCGGCTTCACTATCCATGGTGCCTGGAGTATAAAGCTTACCCGTGATGCGGAAATGAATATTGAGGATGAATTTATAGGTGATATTTCTGAAAAAATTGAAAAGCAACTATCTAAAAGAGAAGCTGGTAATGCTACCCGTTTGTTGTATGATGGTACGATGCCGGATGAAGTAAAAGAATTTGTAAAGAAATATTTAACACTCAGGGATGAAGAAATGCTTGCCGGTGGCCGCTATCATAATCTGAAAGATCTGGCAGACTTACCCAATCCTAAGAAAGGAAAATTAACCCATCCATTCTGGCCTTCCATTGCACATACTGGTTTTGATAATCATCATTCTGTTTTTCATAGTATAGCAGAAAGTGATAAGTTATTACATCTGCCTTACCATTCCTATAATTCTATATTACGCTTTTTTAATGAAGCAGCAATTGATCCGGGTGTAAAAGAAATTTATATTACGTTGTATCGGGTAGCAGCAGATTCACATATTGTGAATGCTTTAATTAGTGCCGCTAAGAATGGAAAGAAAGTAATTGTATTTGTTGAATTAAAAGCAAGGTTTGATGAAGCTAACAATATTAAGTGGAGTAAGCGTATGAAAGCTGCCGGTATCAAGATCATTAATAGTATACCAGGACTTAAAGTGCATGCAAAAGTGGCACTTATCAAAAGAGCTGAAACAAGTGGGTGGAAAAATTATTCCTTTATGGGTACTGGTAATTTTAATGAAGCCACAGGCCGTTTTTATACTGATCATGTACTATTGACTAGTAACAAAGAGTTGGGGCAGGAACTGGAATGGTTGTTCGATTACCTTCAGAGCCGTAAACAACCAGCTGACTACATGAAGATTCCATTTCGCCATTTATTAGTATCTCAGTTCAATATGATCAAACAGTTTGAAAAACTAATCAACCGGGAAATAAAGAATGCTAAAAAAGGCCGTCCATCAGGTATAATTATTAAGCTAAACAACCTTCAGGAAAGGGCTATGATAGAAAAATTATACGAAGCCAGCCAGTCAGGTGTAAAAGTGGAACTACTTGTACGTAGCATATGCTGCCTGACACCTGGTGTACCAGGACAAAGCGAAAATATAACGGTAACCCGTATTGTAGATCGTTATCTTGAGCATGCCAGGGTATTTGTATTTAATAATAATGACAATCCTTTATATTTTATGGGTAGTGCTGATTGGATGAACCGAAATCTGCACAGCAGGGTAGAAGTGATATTTCCCTTATACGACAAAGCATTTGGTGAAGAGCTAAATAAGATCTTGCAATTTCAAATACAAGATAACTGTAAAGCAGTGTATATAAATTCATCTCTTGATAATGAGCGAAAACAAAATGATCAGGCGTCTTTTGAAGCACAGAAAGCAATTTATGAAATGGTGAAGGGGAATAGTTAAAGGTGAATTATGCAAGAGAAAGACCTTGCTAATAGCATTGGATCATTAACTTGTGATTTTTTAATAATCAATACCATTTATTAAAAGGAGCTTTACTTAAACTGACAAAACTCATAAGCATTGATAGTTAAAGTCAGCAGAGCGGGGTAGTGGTTGCACTTCTTTTGCAGAAGCAAAATTTTTGAAGCTATGAAGTGGATACTATTTTTTCTCCTCTTCCCCTTACAACAGCTGGTCGCCCAGCATGCAGTAAGTATCGATATTGCTGCTTTACATAATGTTTCTGCTAATATGGAAGGTCTTAATGTTGGTTCGTATTATCATATTGATAAACGACTTACTGCTGGTGTGGAACTAAGCAGGTTCTTTCCAGTTCAAAGGCAGGAGCATTCTGATGAAGTACAATTATCGGCCTGGGATATTGATTTAGATTTTCATTATTTGTTTGATATTATCCGTGATTGGAAACTCTACGCCATTGCCGGTATAGCCCATGCTGCTGATAAAGAAACTGTATTGGAAAGCGGATTAACAACCCATGAAAGGTTTTGGTCATTGAATTCAGGTGCCGGGTTGCTATATGCACATGGTAAATGGGCACCGCATATTGAATATCATTTTACATATGGCAGGCAAAATCAGCATGTAATGCTTGCAGGTGTTAGCTACGAGATAGAGTGGAGGAGACATGAAAAGAATAAGTAGCACTTTTACCAGCCATTTAATTCTATTTATGATATTGATAAAAATATCATCGTTATATGTTTGAAGTTAAATCCAATAATCAAATTATGATTTTGATCAGCTTATTGAAATAGAATTCAGGCTAATTTTAATTTAATAAGTTTTAGTATTTTATTTACACTTTTTTAGTAATCATTTATACAAATCCTAATTGATATACATGGAAAAATTAACCTACCCAAGGTTTGTAATTGTAAAAGATAATTTTTATAATGACCCCCTGAAAGTTTACCGGGAAGCTCAGCAGGCCACATTTTACGAACCTAAGTTTTATACTGGGTTAAGAAGTAAAAATGTATATCATGAACCGGGTATTAAATCAAAACTGGAAAATATATTAGGTATCAGGATATCACGGTGGGATACAGATCCTGATATGGAAAATGGAGTTTTTTATCAGGCTTCTTCCATTGGAAAAAACAAAGAAGTTCCGGGTGTACATTCTGATACACCTTACAATGATATTACAGCAGTGGTTTATCTTACCCCAGGACTGCCTTTCGATTGTGGTACTTCTTTGTGGATGCATAAAGAAACAAAACTCTGCGATCCGCCTACAGCAGAGAATGCCAGAAAATTAAAAATGAAAGTAAACGACCTGCGGGAACAATTTGAAATTGAAGCTAAAAACCGGAGTAAATGGACAGAGATAGACCGGATCGGATATCGTTTTAACCGGATGGTGGCGTATCCCTCTGGTGTATTGCACTCCGCTACCAATCACTATGGCGGTACGTTGAAAGATGTCAGAATCTATCAAACTTTTCGGATCGGTGTAGACTGGAAATCGTTCAGGATGAATAAAAAACGGTAGCAGATATCGGTATTATCCTATTATTTTAATCAAAAAATTGCAGGAGCAACAGCTGGTATCGGTAAAGATCAATTGGTTTTGATTTTACCATCTGGCTAAACAATTTTAGTTTATTCCGATCTTCTATTTTCAGTGCTTCAGCCCATAATGCTACTTCCTGTAACACTTGTTTTTCATCGGCATTAAATATGGTATTTATTTTGGTTTTTGTTAAAAAAAGCCGGATACATTCCTGTACTGCCTGGTAGCGATCTCCTTTATATTTCTTCCGGATCATTTGCATAATCCGGGTGGTAATATCAAATACACCCACCGGAATTTTTTTGTCTAATTGAAGTCCGAGGTTGCTTTGTGTAAATTGCTCTAATATTTTTTTAGGAGTTCGGTATTGTTTATTCTTTACGATTTTAGCATATTCGATTTTTGCAATACTTGCTAATTTCTTATCCAGAGGTCTGAAACCATAGCGGTAATAAAACCAGAAGGCCCCTGATTCGATCCCTTCGGGATTATCCAGTCCGTATTGATAAGGTTCTATTTCAAAATAATTGATCTTAAAAATCTGGATATAAAAACGTAACAGCTGACAGAACATATAACCAGATTCGGCACCTCGGAAGGCTTTAAAAATATGCGTACCGAAATCGGATCTTTTACCAAATACCCATCCTCCAGCATATACAGCAGGAAATCCATTTTTGAATAAAGTGTAACCCACAAAAGATTCCAAGGGCAATTGTCGTTGTGGATACATTCCATATATAGCGATGGATAAGCCATGTTCTAGCTCATAATATTGGAAAGAGTTTTCATCGAGGTATGTGACGGGATCAATTTCCCGGTCTGTAAGTGCCATTGAATTTTTAACTACCCGGATATACTTCTTTTTTTCCTCCGGTGTTAATACCATTGGGGGAGGAACTTTTTTTCTAAACAGTTCCTCCACATTAAAACGATTAATCTTTTCTTGTTGAAAGAATACCTGCTTTACCGGAATCCGATTGTAGGCTTCAGAAAAATATTTGTTTTTTGGCAATACATCAATATAAATACCAAGCCCGTCATACAAATGTTCTTTGATGTGTGTATGAGTTTCTAAGTTATTTATTTCGTTTACTATAAAGGATAACCTGTTTTCTTTTTTTACTTCCAGTTCATCTAACAATTCTTCGTTACCAAGACCAGCCGTCGTTTCACTTCTTTCAACTGAAGGCAACGTTATTTTTAAAGCAGTACTTAGCTCGAATGTTGCATTATCAAAATTTTTGAGCTGGATAGCACAATCCGGGTGATGCATTAACCAATTTACAAAATACAAGGAATAACAGGGAGTGCTAGACACAAAAGGCAATCCGGAATTAATGTATATTCTTTTTTCTTTATACGGTAATTTTTTTAAATGATCCGTGATCCTGAACAATTCTTTTTCTGCTATAGTCAATAATTTTTTGTTAGGGGGAAAGGCACAAATGCAAATTAAAACGTCCACATATTTTTTTAACGTAGCAGGTGCCGGTAATTTGTTTCCAGCAAGTAATGTCAAAATGGAAAGAAGCTGATTGTTGGATTCAATATCAAATATCTTTGACAATCTTTTTAAATGATTTACTTTTCTGCTATAGTTTATTTTCATCATATTAATATTTTTTACCGCTTACTTGCAATCTATTTAAAAAATACTGATTATTAAATATTTTCAATTGGTTGATAAAATAATTGACTTGAGAAATCATCAAATAAACATTTTATAGTATAACATAAATATTTTCTGTTTTCTCAATCATAAAGCATCTTGATTACAAGATCTTCTGCCGCCTGATTTATTACAAAAGCAAGTGCTAATGTAAGAATACTGAAAAGGATAACTTTCCATCGCTTATATGAAATGAAGAAATTGATGAAAGTGATTGTGAAATAGACTGCGTAAATTGTAAATTCAACATACATCACATCCAGATGTGGCCATATAAACAATAGCAGAAACAGAAATGGAGAAGCAAGAAAAATTATTGATAATGTATAGAGTATCATTACCATCTGTTCGGTATAGTTATATTGTGATTTATAAAATAACAGATAGCTGATAAATGCATATAAAGGCACCAAAAAAATGTAAAGAAATACAAGATAATCTTTATTCAAAATTACTTCTGCAGGATTCATGGTTTGAAAATGGATCAATATATAATTCAGAATCAAATAGCGGAGAAAAGCTGAAACAGTAGCACATATAAAAAACATTGAAAAGGGACTTTGATGTTTTTTACGATCACCGAGGATATAAGTTCTTTGCATTGTGCCCGGTGCTTTGAATAATTGCTTCAAGGTATAGCCAAATCCCCTCTCAAATTTTGTAAATAAATGTATGACATCATATATCAATCCACGAAAAGTAATTCTCTTAACATCAAATGGGTGGCCGCAATAGCTGCAGTAATTATCTTTTCCTTTATTACCGCAAGAAGGACACTTTTTTATTGAAATAGTATTATCCATTTTATAAAGTAATACTCATTATTCCATTGTTAGTAATAGTTTTAAAAAACAATTATTTCTATTGTACTAACTGTAAATCTAAACTGAATACCGATGATAAAATATGACTGGGATCATTTCAAATGGTTTGAGAAATGCAATATAAACTGTTGGATATCCCAATATTTTAATGAAATATTTCTATTTCAACAATCAATAATAATTTATTATATTTAAGTATACGGTTTTAAGTAGAAACTGGTTTGTAATATTAAAGTATGGATAAGAAACAGAAATTACAGTTCCTGATCGATCAGCAACAAATAGCTATAAATGAACTGCGTAAAACAAAAGAAAGTTATCAATCCTATTCCGATCTGGATGAAGGCAGCACTTTAGATCCAGGAGATTTCTCGCATCAAACAGTAGCAAAAGAACAACAGCTTCGGTTGGAACAACAATTGAGCCGGGCAGAAAATGACTTGGTTTTATTGGAAAAATATGCAGGTGAAAAATTTGATAAAGTACAGACAGGAGCTTTGATTGAGACTGATTCTGATTGGTTTTTAACCGGCATATCTCTTGGTGGTTATGATAATAGTAAAACAGATATTTATTGTATCTCTAATGACTCACCTGCTTTTGAAACTTTAATTGGGAAAAAAGTGGGTGATGAATTTTCCCTGGGTAAATACGATTACAAGATAAAAGCAATTGGCTAATAATTTTTGCTTTATTTTCTATTTTTATATATAATATATATATGGATATTATTGTATTAAATAAATTGCCTGTTGCAGGTATACTCGAGGAAAAACAGTTTAACATAGTTGAGGAATTATTACAAGAACTTCGAAAAAGGATATTGCCTGACGAGATCGTTGAAAAAATAAATCAGGATATTCAATCGATAAATGATTATACTGGTTTGGATAAAGATCTGCGAAAAAAAATAAAAAGAGTAACAGGCAGTATTATAGAATTATTGGAGAAAGAATTAAAACTGGTGCCGAAAAATTTTTATAGAAACCGTTGGCTTGCTTTAGGACTTGCTGTTTTTGGAATTCCTTTTGGGTTAGCGATGGGAGCCAGTTTAGGTAATATGGCATTTATTGGTATTGGATTGCCAATTGGAATGGCTGTAGGTATTGCAATTGGTACTGATCTTGATAAAAAAGCTAAAGCAAAGGGTAATCAATTGAATATAGAGATTATAAATTAATTTTTGGAATTATTTATTTTTGGTTTCTCCAAATTGATAAATGAGCCCAAAGGGGGCTCATTTATCAATAAAATTGTAATATTTAATAAAACTCTTTATTCGGAAGCTGCAGGCAATCAATTCGAAGCTGCAGGTCGTCCATATTGATACATAAGATCTACTTTCCCATTACTATTGAACCGCCATGTTTCATTTAATACAACAGAGTCTGTTTTACCGGATTTATCTGTAAATGCTTCAGTAGACCAGATAGCTACCCAGTTTTCATTTATTGGTTTTAAGGTAACAGGAAATACTACATGTATTGTGTTTTTCATCATCGTATAATTATCTCTTCCTCCCTGCATTGCATTCATTACTTCATCCCTTGAACCTGATACCTTCATGCCATCTCTGAGATACATAGTTATCGAATCAGCAAAATATTCTTTTGCAGCTGATAAGTTTCCATCGTCCCAGGTTTTGAAAAGTGCTAATACATCTTCAGCCATTTTTGCATCTCCTATTTTGGCATCGGAAGATAGAGTGGGAGTGTAACCCGACAAATTAATAATAGCCGAAGCTTCATCCATTTTTGTTTCTGTTTCAGTTTTTTCTTTTGCTTCATTGCAAGACAGCATGCTTAGCAATAAAGCTCCCATAAAAATCTTTTTCATTTGTTATAATATTTTTTGGTTAAAAAATGAAGCTTTAATTGGGAAAGAATTATAGGGAAGTTAAGAAAATTTTGAAAATAACTATTTGAAATTAAAATTCTTATTTTTAATAAAGCCAAAAAAAAGCTCGTCTGATTATATAGACGAGCTTTTTAATTAGTTGTCTGAAATTAAACTTAATAAACCATTACACCGCCTGTGGCTAAGCGTTTTCCGGTTTTATCAATTATTACTACAGTGTATATTCCCGCATTATGCTTTCTTATATCTACATCCATCCGTTGATATGGCGTACTTATATTATAAAACTTACTAAATACTAATGCACCTTTTGAATCGAAGATGTTCATAGTAAAGGAAGTGTTTGAAGCACTATAATAACTAACCTGGAACTGACCATCATTTGGGTTGGGCATTATAAAGAGTTTCGCTGTTGCTGAATCGCTGATCGCAACTATATTAGAAGTATTGGCACAACCACCAGCATTAGCAACAGTTACAGAATAGCTGCCAAGATCATTTAAAGAAATTGGTAACGATGCATTATTAGCACCCGAAACTATTGATGTGCCTTTAAACCAGGTATATGTGTAAGTACCAACTGGTGAAACAGATGCCGTTAATGTGGTATTTAGACCCGGGTATAAACTTGTATAAGGTGATGCACTCAATGAAACTACTGGTCTCGGACTTACTGTTACATTGGTAGCCGATGAGGATGCAGAACAACCATTTGCATTTGTAATATTAACAGTATAGGCACCAGAATTAGCAGGAGAAGAAATTGTAATAGACTGTGCTGTAGCTCCATTACTCCATAACCAACTATTACCTGCAGAAGCAGTCAATGTAACACTCCCCGGTTCGCAGAAAGCTAATGGTCCATTTGCTGATATTGCAGCCGATGGTAAGGCATTTACAACAACTGTTGTATTACCTGACGTACTTGTACATCCTCCAGGTTGTAAAACCTGAACTGAATAATTGGTACTTCCCAACGTTCCAACATTTATAGATTGTGTAGTAGCGCCGTTGCTCCACATGTAAGCTAATCCACTGTTAGCAGTTAAAGTAACAGAACCACCCTGGCAGAATGTAATTGGTCCACTGGCAATTACAGAAGCTGGCGGTGTTGAATTAATTGTTAAGGTAACAGCAGTTCTGTTTGCACTTTCACAACCAGTAGAAGTATTTCTGCTCGCTGCAAAATATGTTATTACTCCAATCGAATTTAGTGAAGGGGTTGGTACTACATTTCCTCCTGTAAGTGTTGAATACCATATTATAGTATGTCCAGATGGGACTGAAGCCGTTGCAATAAGTGTTGGAACTGGAGTTCCGGAACATACATTTGCAGTTTGGTCACCTCCTGTTAAAGGAGCATTAACTCCGGAACTATTTACAGTTATTGCTTCATTCATTGTTGTTGTCTGGCAACTTCCGTTAGAAGCATAAACAGTAACATTTCCACTGCTGCTTCCTCCGGGGTAATTGACCGTAATATTATTTGTTCCCTGCCCGGTTACAATAGTAGCTCCCGGAGGTGCAGTCCAGGTATAACTTGTAGCACCGCTGACCGCAGCAATGGAATATGGAACTCCATTTGTTGCACCACAAATAATATTATTTCCGGTGATGCTTCCAATTGCACCTAAGCCACTACCTCCACCAGATGTAGTAACATTGATTGCATTATTCCGTTCACTGATAGCACCGGTAGTATTATTTTTTGCTTTGAGATAAAACCACATACTTGTAGAAGCTGGTAACCCGGTAGCAGTGTATGTAGTACCGGTAATATTTGAAGCCAAAGGATCAAATTCGCCGGTTGTTGTATTTAAAAATGAAATATCATAATGTGTTGCATTTGTTGTAGCTGTCCAGTTGAAAACTACTTCGCCTGCATTGCAACTTACACCGTTACCACTAAAACCGGTAGGGGTACCTAATATTTTAAAAGTAAGATCACTCATATCAGTAAGCGAACCACTTGTAATTCTGATCAATGCGGTAGAAGTATTTGCTCCGGAAGGTATACTCCAGTTAAGTCTTGATGTTGAAGATGAAACTGTACTGATTGTTGTCCAGTTTACACCATTATTTAAAGAGTATTCAACAGTTTGATTGCCAGTAACACCTGCATTATTCCAGGTGATTGTTTCAGAAGAGCCTGGATTGAAAGACTCGTTGCCATTAGGATATGTAACTTCAATATGTGGCATTTCAACACTCCAGGTCAATGTATATTCCTGATTGGACCCTACAGGCACAGCAAGTCCGGTTACTCGTAAAGTATAGTTACCTGCAGTAGGGTTATTAATGGTTACTTGTTCTATATTACTTACAACATCTACACCTTGTGTTGCGGCATTGCCAGGATTTATTGGATCGAGTATCCATGGAAGAGTTGTAGTAGTACCATTAATAACAGTTAGATCAAGATTATTTACCAATGCGGGGTTTGCGTTAGCAGCTGCAGCAGGATCATTCCAGGTAAGCATAACCCTTAATTTCGCAGCTCCGGCAGGAATATTGATAAACATATCACTAAAAGCTCCTGTTGATATTGTATTTATTGTAAATCTGTTCTCTTCCAGGATCTTCACTGCTTCCAATGCATTAATTCTTCCATAGCCAAATCGATAATCAGGTCCCGGATTTCCCAGATCATGTGCTGTATTTAAAATAGTATTTTTTATTAAGGCAGAAGGCGGTAAAGCATTTGCAAATAATTGTTTATATCGTTGAACAAGTAAGGAAACAGTACCTGCTACACCTGGTGTGGCCATTGAAGTTCCCGATAAGGTAGCATAACTATTAGTAGGAGTGGAGGTAGAATAAACACTTGTACCAAAAGCACTGATCTCGGGTTTCACTCTTCCATCCTGAACTGGCCCACAACTACTGCTACCTGATAAATTCTCCGTACTGGTTATATTGGCTACTAAAATATTGTTCTTTGCTGATTTTCCACTTGAAGTAATTGTAGACCAACCTCCGGTACAGGCAGTTTGTGAATTGCCTGAAGAATGGCAATGTAAATGAAATGGAAAATTATTTAAATTAAGATCTGTTTCTCTGCTAGTATTAGAATAAACAACTCCGGAACCATTTAATCCGCAAGTTTGTGTGCTTCCATAGGAATGACTGCTTACAATTAAATTATTTCCAGGGATGCCTGCAGCCATTTCAGACTGTATATTTCCATTATAATTATAAGAGTACAATTTTGCATTTGGCGCCATTCCTCTTGCAATCGGATTGATCAAACCACGGCCAAGTATAGTGCCTGAACAGTGAGTGGAATGCTGGGAAGGGCTATTAAACTCTACCTGAGTTAGACGACCTGCAGGTGAAAAGTCAAGATGAGACCCTATTTCTCCAGAGTCCCATATGCCGATATTTATACCATCGCCCTTAAGATTTCTTACACCGTCATTCAGTACATTAACCCGGTGTAAGGTTCTCCCCAATGTGTTTTCTGTTTCATTCGGTGGATCAACAAATTCGACCCATTGAACAAAGGGTAAAGCTACCAGATTAGCAGCATTTGCTTGAGGAACTCTTATTGTAAATCTTTTGAAAACCTGTGCATCTTCAAGAATAACTGCACCTAAAGATTGGAGCTGGTTTAAAATAGTAGTAGGATCAGTTTTTTGGTAGGTAACTACATTTACGTCAACAGTATTAAAAGTATTAATTGCATGTATCGGAAATTTCCCTTCTAACAATGCCGGCACAGTTTTTTGTTCATTTGTAAACTGGAAGATACTCCGGATATTCAGTGATGCCAGAATATTTAAATTTATTGAAGATGGAATACTAGCCGTGAAAGCATAGTTTGGTATGTAGTCTTCCAGAAAAATATTTGCTGCTTTGATTTTTACCTTCATGCTTTCGTCAGGTAAATCATAAAACTGAATGGTAACAAAATGTTTGTTTCCAAATAAACTATTTTGCAGCAATGACGAATTCTTTGAAATGGTTTTTACATTTTCGGCAGGTACAAAATCGCCGGAATGTAAACGGATAGAATAATTATTTTTTTCCTGGGCAAATAAGACCATTGGAAAAATAAGAAACATTAAAATCCGTATTAAGGAAGTAAAAATTAATTTCATATTAGCCTTTTCGTTTTAAGTATGCAAATATAGAGTATAAGTAGTAGGAACTATCTTCTTGTTTGTTCAGAAAAAGTGATGTATACCCATCTATATTCTTTGCAAAATACAGACAATCGTTAGTAGTTTTTCGGCAGTATTAAGTAAGTGATTGAATCACTTATCTTTATTAAAATAAATCAATTTTTTATGGGCTTTACATGGGAGGGAGTTTTTCCTGCACTTACAACAAAGTTTACAAAAGATGATCAACTGGATCTCTCATTATTTGAAAAGAATCTGAATTTTCAATTAGCTGCCGGGATTAATGGAATTATTCTTGGTGGTTCCCTTGGTGAAGCAAGTGTATTGACTACACATGAGAAAGAGAGGTTAGTAAAATTTGCAATCGAAAAAGTAAATGGGAAAATACCTGTTATTATAAATATTGCTGAGGGTGCAACAAAAGAAGCATTACTGCAGGCATCGCTTGCAAAAGATTGGGGCGCAGAAGGATTGATGTTATTGCCGCCAATGAGATATAAGTCAGATCATCGTGAAACAGTTACCTATTTTAAAACAATTGCTGACAGCTCAGATCTGCCGGTAATGATATACAATAATCCTGTTGATTATAAAATTGATGTAACACTGGAGATGTTTGACGAATTACAAGCATGTAAAAATATTACTGCAATTAAAGAAAGTACCAGAGATGTAACGAATGTTACAAGGTTAAAAAACAAATTTGGTGACCGCTATAAAATCTTATGTGGTGTAGATACATTAGCAATGGAAGAATTGTGCCTGGGTGCTGATGGTTGGGTAGCCGGTTTGGTTTGTGCATTTCCGGTTGAAACGGTAACTATTTATAACCTGGTAAAAGCAGGAAAGATTAAAGAAGCCAGAAATATCTATCGTTGGTTCATGCCCTTATTAGAATTAGATATACATCCAAAATTAGTGCAATACATTAAATTGGCTGAAGCACAGGTTGGTATTGGTAGTGAATTTGTAAGAGCACCGAGATTAACTATAGTAGGAGAGGAAAGAGAAAAGGTATTAAAAATTATTAATGAAGGGATATTAACCAGGCCATCATTTAGTAACCTGTAGTGGTTTTTTTCCGGTAGGAAGAAGAATTGCTACTACCCCTTCTGTAAAATTGTAAAATGATTGTTTAAAAGGTTCTTTATCTGGCCAGTGTATCAGTATTTCTTTCTGACTTACTCTGTAATTAACAGTGTAAAGTGTTCCGAAGTTTTTTTCATAATTATAATTGAATAAAGGAGGCTCAAGGAATTTTTTTGTTATGAATTCTTCATTTTCAAATAAATTAGCATACATCCTTTCCATCACTTCTTTTCTTTCAACGGTTGCAGTAAGTGCGGCATACTCCGGCCATTCAACTATTCCCTGGTGATTTGTTGCAATTGGATGATATGTAACCTGTGGCTCCCTATCAGGTGATAAGTAAACAGTTGCATAATTTCCCCCCGCATCAATTAGTGTTACATTATACACCATATGGATAGGAATGCATACTAATTTTGAAACTGCCTCATTAACATTAGAAGAGGTTTCCAGTAAATACCGGATCATCAAAGGGATACCGAAACCATCACCCGAAATTTTTCTGCCACCAAAAGCCAATGATACTGCCAATCCGTCTGCATTCATACCATCCAGTAACCCCCATGTACAGTCGCTTATGCCAATTACAGGTTTTAGCCATTTTGTATATAGCATGTTGCCTTCAAATAATGCAGGGTTATAATCGTAATTACGTATCAGAAAAATATTATCCCTATGGCAAGCCATTTGGGAACAACCGGCCATATAAGGTGGCGGAGAATACATACTTAAAAATCTGGCTTGCAGGTCGCCACCTCCAGCTAATGCTGTTAATTGTTCATATATAGGAATTAATTCAGGCATATAGGTTTCTAACATCTTTAAGGATGTCAGATAACCTGTTCTATTCTGTATTCCTTCAGATAGGAACCATTGCCTGTATAAGGGCCAGGCCTTATTGAATAAGGCCTGCCATTTCTGTCCCGGATTATCTTCTTCTACGCAATGAAGTGATAAAAGCATTATTCAAACTTACAACATTTTAAAACCACCTATTTCTAATGGCTGCGTTTGCGGAACAGTCAGTGTGTTTATTGGTATTGCAACAAACTCATTACGTATTGCATTGATCCATTTTTCAGCTCTTGCATTCAGCTCAAATTTATTGGTCATCAATCTGCCACGCATAACCAATATACCTAGATCGGCACCTTCATATCTGTAATTATCCACATCTGCGATTCGAAGAAAGAATGCTTCCTCTTCTGATTCCACAGCCCTTCTATGGGTATCTAATCTGGAATAATTGATACTTCCATCCTTATTCATTTTATATATTCCGCTTCTAGGTGCTTTGGTAATTTTATCAATAGATTTATCTGTATGCTTAATTATCAATTGCCCCCAGCTATCAATATTTTCTTTTTTAGCCCATCTTGTGTTGATAGATTTTACATTTAACTCATAAGGATAATCCATCCATTCCATTAAGTGAAATAAGAATAATGGCATATCTGACAATGCGAATACAGCATGGTTAGTAATTGAACTTGCACCGGTGATCCTTGGATTCAATTCACCCAGGTAAATGTCTTTTGTATCCTGATCGATCAAAAAATCCAGTTCAAAATATCCTTTGTATCCTTCTTTTCTCAGTTGATCACCAAAAAGCTGAGTGTATTCTCTTGCTTTCCTGCGTATAGTGGCATTAAATGCATCAGGATATATTTCATTTCCGCACCAGCCGCCTTTATAGGGTGTTAATTCTTTAAAGCCAACTAATTCTGTCATTAAAGGAGCTACAATGGTTCCATGCCTGGTTACACATGCTTCTATTGCAGAGCCACGACAGTTAATACGCTTCATCACTTTTACTTCAGTCTCCTTCTCAATATCTTCAGCATGCTTGTTATATTCACTTTCATTTGAAATAAAGAAAGTAGTATGACCTGAATCTCCAAATGGAGTTTGTATTACCAGATCTGTTCCTAAATGCTTACTTATGGAACAGAGGTGTTTATAGTTTTCAACTTTTGATAAAATATTCGGCACGCAAGGCACACCTGCTTTTTCTGCAATACGGTTAGTATTTACTTTGTTATCCATGAAGGTCCTCATTCTGGCAGAAGGGAAACAGATCTCTAAGCCAAGATTCTTCGCCAGCTCTTCTGTTTTTTCATCAAACATCAATAACATTGCTTTTCCTCCTTCACCTCTGCTGCGGATATAATCAACTACTTCTTTATGTTCCAGTAAGTAGTTATTAATGTCTTCAATACTTTGAAATTCTTCATGCGGAATCTCTTCTTTTGGTGTAAATACGTTTGGATGCTGATGATTAAAACAGTTAATATAAGTGATGAACTTAAATCCTTTAACCCACTCATCAGCACCTAACAGGTTAAAGTTAGTAGCACTGATAAAGTATATCGGTTTTTCATTGGTATAGAAAAAGCGACGTATATCTGAAACTCCTTTAAGGGGCTTTTGTTTTTTTGTTGCTTTCTTTTTTTTAACCCTTACTGGTGTCAAAGTTCCGGTGGTGTTATTATTCCCTATTTCCATGCTTAATGTTTTTATTAATTAGTTAATACTTTTATTGTCTTTTTTGCTTTTCCATTGTTATTTCTACCTATAGCCTTTTTTGGCAACTCATTTTTAGCAGACGACTCTGTTGTTTCAGTATTCAATATTTTATCGGTGAAAACTCTGAGGCCTAATTCCGGTCGGTAACCATGGATCTCTTTTACATCCAATGCCAATAAGAAGTTAAGAATCTCTTCTGTCATTACCTGGCCGGGAACCAATACAGGAAATCCGGGAGGGTATGGAATTACAAAGGATGCAGAAATGATTTTTCTTCCTTTTTTCATTACACTATGGCAATCTGTTAATTTGATGTATTCGCAAGTATTCTCTTTGTATGCGAGGAAATATGCTTTCCGGATATTTCCACCTGGTATTCCTGCCACAGGGCGGAAGAAATCATGATAATAACTGAAGTCAGGTAATGGGGGAGTATCATGTGTTAATGAATGAATTTTTTCTTCCAGAATTTTTACTTCTTCATTGTTTAATGTATTTACCCTGTTATCTAACTGGTCAGCTATTTTAAGTAATACGCTGATAAGATAACTTACCGAGCTACGTGTAGTTCCAATATTGGTCATTAACAAAACGGTGTTCCTGGAGGTTTTGTTTATTTGAATACTAAACTGAT
>JAHEMN010000023.1 GCA_024643645.1 Chitinophagaceae bacterium
AAGTCTGTTTATCTGGTAACAAGAGCAGTGGAACCACATATGACCGAAGGTGGCGCAATTGTCAATTTTTCCTCACAAGCAGCAAGAGATGGTGGTGGATTTGGGGCTGTTGCTTATTCAACTGCGAAAGGGGGAGTACTTACTTTCACCAGAGGACTTGCAAAAGAGTTAGGACCAAAAGGAATAAGAGTGAATTGTGTTTCTCCGGGTATGATCAATACAACTTTTCATAATACGTTTACCAAACCTGAAGTAAGAACAAATGTGGCAGCATCAACTCCTTTAAGAAGAGAAGGTAAAGCAGAAGAAGTAGGTGATCTGGTACTGTATTTAGCTGGTGATGGATCTTCATTCATTAATGGGGCTAGTATTGAAATTAATGGCGGCACCTATTTTGTTTAAGTTTTGATATAGCGTATGTAATTGAATACATGCTTGATAACGTTTGCTGATTTGATTGTTATATGAAAGGATTGCTTAAAATATTTTTAATAGTAATGTTGCCTGGTGTTATGCAGGCGCAACATCCGATTACTTTTTTTACAAAAACTGAAGCTTTATCGGTAAAAGCCAGCCTTTCAAAATATCCTTTACTTAAACAATCTTACTCCGACTTGAAAAAAGACGTTGATAGTTGGATTGGTAAGGATGTAGATGTCCCTTTTCCAAAAGATCCTGCTGGTGGATATACTCACGACAAACATAAAGCGAATTATACACTGATGTTTAACAGTGGTGTATTATACAACCTTACTGGTGATATTAAATATGCTAAACTGGTGAAAGATATGATGCTGAAGTATGCAGCATTGAATCCAACATTAAAGAATCATCCCGAAGCTACGAGCAGTTCACCAGGTCGAATTTTCTGGCAGGCATTAAATGATGCAAACTGGATGGTATATGCCGGAATGGCATATGATCTGGTATATAATACGCTGACAGCTGCTGAAAGAAAAACGATTGAAGATGGTGCATTCAAACCTGAAGTAGATTTTTTTACACATGAACTTAAAGATTGGTTTAACCTGATACATAATCATGCTGTATGGGCCACTGCAGGCGTAGGTATGATAGGTATTGCTACCAATAATCAGGATTATATTGAAATGGCATTGAAAGGAACAGAGAAAGATGGTAAAACAGGATTTTTTGCTTTAATGGATAACCTGTTTTCTCCTGATGGTTATTATACAGAAGGTCCTTACTATACCCGTTATGCAATTTTACCTTATGCTGTTTTTGCAAATGCATTGAATAACTGGAAGCCATCATTAAAAATATTTCAACACAGAGATAATATTTTACAGAAGGCATTGCTTACCTGTTTGCAACAAACAAATATTGATGGAACTTTTTTCCCTTTCAATGATGCGTTGAAAGAAAAAGATTATACTTCGAATGAATTAGTAACTGCTATTAATATTTTCTGGAATGCATATGGAGCAGATAAGAATTTACTACCGGTTGCTAAGAAACAAAACAGGGTAATGCTTAACAAAGGTGGAGTATCAATTGCTGCTGAATTGGCGAATAATAAAAACATTTCTCCTTATTTCGCTTACAAATCTTTTGAAAGTACTGACGGAGTTAAAGGGGATGAAGGGGGAATATCAGTTTTCAGGATCGGAAAAGGAAAAGAGCTTACTAGTTTGTTATATAAATATACTTCTCACGGACTTTCTCATGGTCACTACGACAAATTGGGAATGATGCTCTATGATAAGGGAAATGAAATTTTGACCAACTATGGTTCTGTACGCTTTATTGGTGTTGAACAAAAGTATGGTGGCCGTTATTTGCCGGAAAATAAAAGTTATGCCGGACAAACCATTGCACATAATACAATTGTAGTTGATGAGACCAGTCATTTTGGTGGCAAGGAAAGTGTAGCTGAAAATTTTCACTCAGATAAGTTATTTAGTAACTGTTCAAACCCTGCTGTTCAGGTCGTAGCTGCTAAAGAAGATAATGCATATAAGAATACGCATATGCAGAGAACTCTTTATATGCTTCAATTAGAAGGTGATAAAAGAATGATCGTTGACCTGTTCAATATTGAAGCAGATGCACAGCATCAATATGATCTGCCTTTTCAATTTAATGGCCATTTTATAAATACATCATTCAAATACAAGGCAACAACAAATAAGCTGGAACCTCTTGGAGCAAAAAATGGTTACCAATTTCTTTGGAAAGAAGCAGAAGCCAAAATAGAAAATACAACTTTGCAGTTTACATTTTTGAATGATCGTACCTATTATACTATATCATCATTGATTCAGGACTCCGCAAAAGTTTATTTTACAAGAACAGGGGCCAACGATCCAAATTTCAATTTAAGGCATGAACCAGCTATGATCATTCGAACGAATGGCAAGGATCAATCATTTGTCAATGTGATAGAAATTCATGGCAAGTTCGATCCGGTTTATGAGTTTTCCACCAATGCTTATCCTACAGTAAAAGGAATAAAATTATTGCTTCAAAACGATGACTATACCATCGCTGAGGTTATGGTGGGAGAAAATAAATTGATAATAGCACAATGCAATAAAGATTTTAATACAAAGCAAATTCACTCGGTTCAAAATTTAAGTTGGACAGGGGCATATATGGTAATGTATAATGGTAAAATATTATAAACAGATAAAAGTTAAATCATGTCAACATCAGAAGAAACAAAAGTTTTTATAGAAAACAGGGATATCCCCTGGGAGAATATGGGTAATGGTATTAAGAGAAAGATCATGTCATATGACGACAGATTGATGTTAGTGAAAGTAGAGTTTGAAAAAGGCGGGGTAGGTTCCTTACACAAACATCATCATTCTCAGATCACTCACATCGAAAGTGGTGTATTTGAAGTAGAGATCAATAGTGAAAAGAAAGTGTTGTCTGCTGGTGATGGTTTTTATATACCACCTAATGTTATGCATGGTGCAGTATGTCTGGAGGCCGGCGTATTGATTGATGTTTTCAGCCCGATGCGGGAAGATTTCGTTAAGTAAGCTTACGACTAAAAAAGAAACATGAAAGTTAAAGGACTCAGATGGTGGATAATAGGATTGATTGCTCTGGCAACGATCATTAATTATATTGATCGTACTGCCATCAATATCCTTTGGCCATATATACATAAAGATTTTGGTATCAGCGAAGCCGATAGTAAAGATGCCCTGAAGTTGATCACTACTTTTTTTATGATCGCTTATGCATTAGGACAAACACTTACTGGTAAATTGATGGATGCTATAGGAACAAGATTAGGCTTTGTGGTATCAATTGTTGGCTGGAGTATTTCAATTGCACTACATGCTGTTGCAAGAACACTGGCTTCATTTAATATCTTTCGTTTTATGCTGGGTGTTAGTGAGGCTGGAAACTGGCCAGGAGCTGCTAAAAGTAATGCCGAATGGTTTCCCGCAAAAGAAAGGGCAATTGCCCAGGGAATCTTTGGTGCAGGTGCCTCATTAGGTTCTGTAGTAGCGGCTCCGTTTATTGCATATGTATTTGTAGCATTTGGATGGAAGTGGACATTTGTTGGTATAGGTATGCTGGGATTGCTTTGGGTAATTCCATGGTTGATCATCAATAAGAATACGCCGGATAAACATCCATGGATTACCAAAGAAGAGCAGGATTACATTGCAAGTTCAGCAACTAATAAAGCAACAGCTCCGGTGGCTACAACTGTTTATACCTGGAAACAATTATTGCAATTCAAAAATACCTGGGGTATCATTACTTCTAGATTTTTTATTGATCCTGTCTGGTGGATGTTTGTTACCTGGTTGCCATTTTTCTTAAAAGAAAATTTTGGATTCGATATCAAGCAAGTAGGAGCTTTTGCATGGGTACCATTTTTATTTGCTGCTTTAGGTGGATTATCAGGTGGTTTCTTTTCATCATGGCAAATTAAAATGGGTAAGTCAGCTACTAAGTCAAGAAAGAATGCAATTACAATTGGTAGTATTATCATGTTAATATCACTTACTGTAATAGCTGTTTATTTGGATCAGTTAAAAGATCAACCTGGACTCACTATTGCTTTGATCAGTGCTACTTTGTTTGGTTTTCAATTCTTGATAAATAATCTGCAAACACTTCCTTCAGATTATTTCCATGGAAAAAATGTTGGTACTGTAGCGGGGATGAGTGGCACCTCCGCTGTAGCAGGAACATTAATTGTTACCTGGTTAGTGCCTGTTTTAACTAAAACCAGCTACACTTCTTTTTTTATAATGGCTGCTTTGGTAGTACCATTGGCATGGCTTTGCATTATGTTCATTGTTTCAAAGAAAAAAATTATAAATAACTAACTGATATGAATTTTAAAAGTAAAAACTGCGATATGAAAAAATTTCTATTTACCATGATTTTGATGATGACATTTAGTTTCATCTTCGGTCAATCAACGTATTATTGGGTAGGTGGTACTGCAAATCCTACTACAGGTATTAATACAGGTGCAAACTGGAATACTGCTTTGAATGGAAGTGGTAGTTCGAGATCCTCTTCGACCAATAACATGGATGTATTGATATTTGATGGAACTAATTTAGGAGGATCAACTCCTGCTACAGGGCCAGCAACAATTACTGCTAATAGTAGTATTACCTGTGCACAAATTATTTTCACAAATAATGTTACTGTTACTATGAGCCGGCCTACATCCGGCACAAGTACTATTACAATTGCAGGAGGTATAGGAGAAGATTTTGTGGTTAATGCAGGTTCTACCTTTAATGTCAACTCTCCAACTGGAAGTTTAAGGTTTACCATGCAATCTGGTGTTGATGCTTGCAGGGTAAGTGGAACTGTTTCGCTTATTACAAGCCAGCAAATGAGGTTTGACAATACTACATCAGGAACTGCAGGTACATTTTTATTCAAAAGTGGATCATCATTTAGTACTAATATAACTTCTTCATCTACTTCATATGCATTTGGTAATTCTTCACAATCATCAAGTGGTTGGGTAGTATTTGAATCAGGAGCTCAAATATATTATCTGGGTGGGTATAGTCCTGAAGGTAGCGGTACCTCATTTTCTGCTATCACTTTGATGCCTGGAAGTGTATGGCATCATAGAGCAGATAATATGGGTGTCGGGGGTAATTTTTTCAATAAGAATAGTTATGGGGATGTGATTGTGGAAAACAATGCTACGTTAACAGCTAATGGATCAATATACAGGATTGGGAATTTAACGGTAAATACAGGATGTACTTTCACTACACATACATCTGGTCAAACAGCCATCACTGGTAATTTAACGGTGAATGGTACAATGAATGCAGACCCGACCAGTACTAATAAAGTTCTTTTAAATGGTACAACTTCACAGATTATTAGCGGAACAGGTACGATAAATGTACCTGGCTTGAGAATAAGTGATAATGCAACGGCAATATTAAATAAAAGTATAATAGTTGGTGATGATGTAACGATTTTCGGTAAAATGAATTTTACTGATAAGCAGATCACCGGAGCCGTTAGTCTTAATGCGAGAGGTATCAGCACCCCTGTTGTAGGTGCCGGAACTTCAGTAGCCGGATCAATCGTTATTACGGCACATTCAGGTTTTGGATCTGATGCGATCGGACAAACTATAACCGGTACAGGCATAGCTGCAAATACTACAGTAATAAATGTATCTGTAGCTGATGATGAGATCATATTATCTAAACCTGCTACAGCATCAGGTGCTGCAGTAGCATTAACAACAACTTCCGGCGGTGCAACTTTACAAACTTCAAATACAAATGGTTTCAACCCGGCATCAGGATCAGTTATTGCGTCTGGTAATATGAATTTTGAAGATAATATTAATTATATCATTGATGGTACAACTACATGGCCTTTTGGTGTAACAACCGGTTCAAGTGGTAATATGATCAAAGCAGGAAGTGTTGATATAAATGCTGCTGTAACTGTAAATAAGGGTGTAACTATAAAAAATAATTTACTGGTTAATGGTAAAATGACACTACGTCCAGCTGATACAGTTCATATTTTGGCTGGAGGTAATATTTCTGGTTCATTTAGCAACACAAAGTATATCGTTACAGATTATGTAATGGGTACTGGGCCACAAAGTTTTGTACAGTATGATGGAGTTGCAACACCTAAAACAATTCCTATTGGTACGGTTTCTAATTATATGCCAATAAAAATATATCCTACTGCATCAGCGGATTATGCTGCAAGTGTATTTAAAGGTATAACAACCAATGGAAATATAAATGGAACACCCTACACCCCTACACAAAAGCTGAGAGTAGTTGATGCGGTCTGGAATTTAAACCGTTTATCAGGCTCTGGCAATGCTGGTGTTACATTAGGATGGGATGCTACATTAGAAGGATCTACTTTTTCTACATTGGCTGATACGGTTATTGGAATTATCAGGCATAACGGTACCATTTGGGGAGCACCGTTAGATACCGGAAATAATACGGTGGACACAGCATATGCAATGTTAACCAGTTTCGGAAAACTGGGTATCGGTGCAAAGGCACAGGTAAATGCATTTGTATTTAATGCTTTAGGAGATAAAACATATGGTGATCCTGACTTTAATGGAGGGGCAACAAGTTTAAATACAACAAATCCGATTACATATTCAAGCAGTAATCCGGCAGTGGCAACTATTGTTGCCGGAAATGTTCATATTGTAGGTGCGGGAACAACAAATATTACTGCTTCACAAATAGGTGATGGAGTTTTTCCGGATACAAGTTCTACAAAACCATTGCTGGTTAATAAAGCTCCGCTTACAATAAAAGCTGATAATAAGTCAAGATTTGAAGGTTTGGCTAATCCACCATTAACGATAACCTATACAGGTTTTGTATTGGGTGAAACAGCTGCAGTGCTGTTAACTGCACCTGCTATTTCAACAACAGCAACGATTGCTTCTGCTCCGGGCACATATCCTATCACAGTTAGCGGTGCCACTTCAAACAATTATCTGATTACGCATACAAATGGAACATTAACTGTAATTGCAAAAACAAATCAAACAATAACTTTTCCGGCACCTGCAACAAAAACGTATGGTAATGCACCATTTGCTACAGGTGCAACAAGCACAAACAGTACTATACCTATTACATATACCAGCAGTAATACTGGTGTTGCAACAGTAACAGGAAATACAATTACTATTACAGGTGCAGGAACAACTACTATTACTGCTATGCAGGCAGGTAGTGATGGATTCTTCCCGGCTCCGAATGTAGCCAGAACACTTACTGTTAACAAGGCAAATCTTACTGTAAAAGCTACAGACACTACTAAGGTTACTGGTGAAGTAAATCCGGTATTCAGAATGGTTTATACAGGATTTGTATTGGGTGAAACAGCAAGTAATCTGACAACTCAGCCAATAATTGGAACTTCTGCAGCAACAAATTCTTCCCCGGGTTATTATGATCTTATACCTGGTGGTGGTGTGTCTCAGAATTATAATTTCATTTATACAAACGGAAGGTTAACGATTTTGCCTTTAACAGGAACAACTCAACAATATTTAATTGCTTACAGAAATAGTAATGGAAATATTGCTGTTCGGGTCTATTCTCCTGAGCCTTTCCTGGCTGATATAGTTGTATACAATATGAATGGAACATTTTTAGCAAGAAGAAATATACTGATGCCAGCAGGTTTTGCATATGCTGAAATACCTGCTCAAACACTTGCTTCTGGTGTTTACATAATCGCCGTAAGAGGCAATGGTGTCAAATTGGAAAAAATGATTCACTTCATTAAATAATTGAAAAATTATGAAACGTAGTTTGATTTACATCGTGGGGTTTGTAATGTTGAGTTTTTCAACTTTCAATGCTGTTGGTCAATCCGGCAAGATCACCGTTTTTGCATTAGATGCAAAAGCATTGGAGAGAAATAAAACCCGGATTGCCAATAAAGATCCAAAACTGTTGTCAGCTTACAAGCAATTGATTAAAGATGCTGATAAGAAAGCAATGCCTTTTGGACCGGCAAGTGTAATGGAAAAAACAGTTACACCTCCCAGTGGGGATAAGCATGATTACATGAGCCTTGCTCCTTATTTCTGGCCCGATCCTAATAAGGCTGATGGACTTCCATATATCAGAAAAGATGGACAGACGAATCCTGAAGTAAAGGATTATCCTGATAAGGATAATATGCCTAAACTATGTGAATATGTTTATATGTTGGGGTTAGCCTATTATTTTTCAGAGGAAAATATATATGCAGAACATGCTGCTAAATTGTTAAGGGTATGGTTCCTTGATCCTGAAACTAAAATGAATCCTAATCTTAATTATGGACAAGCCATTAAAGGAGTAAATGATGGTAGAGGTGCAGGAATGATCGATACAAGGCATTTTGTAAAAGTGATCGATGGTATTGGTTTAATAAAAGGATCTAAGTCATGGAAAGATGCTGATCAGCAGGGTATGAAGAAATGGTTTGCTGAATTCTTGAATTGGATGCAAACAAGCAAAAATGGTATTGATGAATTGAATACAAAAAATAATCATGGTGTGTGGTATGATGCACAGCGCCTGTCTATGGCCTTGTTTATAGATAGCACTGATCTTGCAAAAAAGATAGTTGCAAATGCTGCTAATCGCCTGGATTATCAGTTGGATGATAATGGTTCCTTTCCGGCAGAAATGCAACGGACCATTTCATTACACTACACATCATTTGTTTTAAATGCATTTTTTACAATTGCTCAGATGGCAGAAAAAACTAAAATTGATTTCTGGAATCTTACAACTCCCTCTGGTAAATCTCTAAAAAAAGCATTTGTTGCTGTTAAACCGTATCTGACCGGGGAAAAAGAATGGACCGGCCAACAGATAAAGGATTTCGATTTTGCTGATGGTTACCCTATTTTATTGACAGGAGCTGCGCATTATAAATGTAATGATTGTGAGCAAGCTGTTCAATCGTTGGCAGATGAAAAAGCCCCACGTTTATTAATAAACCTTTTATATTAAAATTTTTAAAAATAAAAACTGCGATTATGAAAAAACTTCAATGCCTGTTTATGTTACTGCTTTTAATAAGTGGTACCGTACTTGCACAAAAGAAGACAATTACCGGTAAGGTGATAAACCAAAGTGGAAATGATCCTTTGTTAGGTGTTAACATTCTTGCCGACAATCAAAAGGGCGGTGTTTCTACTAAACAAGACGGTACCTATAGTATTACGGTAGACGCTAAAACGACTACCCTGATATTTTCTTTTGTGGGGTTTGCAACTCAAACTGTTATTATAGGAGATAAAAATGTCATTGATGTAACGATGGTACCTGCTGCTGTTACCGGTGAAGAAGTAGTAGTAATTGGCTATGGTACACAGAAAAAAACCAGTGTTACAGGCTCTGTTTCCAAATATTCAAATGACAGGTTGGAAGAAACAGCTAATTCAAGACTTGATCAGGCCTTGCAGGGAAAAATTGCAGGTGTACGGGTACAAAATATTTCATCTGAGGCAGGCTCAGATCCTAAAGTAACCATCCGTGGAATTTCTTCGGTATCAGCCGGAGCTAATCCTCTGGTGGTAGTTGATGGTCATCCATTATATGAAGGATTATCTTTCGTAAATATGGCCGATGTGCAATCAGTAGAAGTTCTAAAAGATGCTGCTTCTGCTGCAATTTATGGATCAAGAGGTGCAAATGGTATTATTCTTATCACAACAAAAAGTGGAAAGGCCAATAAAACAAAATATAGTGTAAAATATTCAACCGGGTTTAAAGATGCTTATGAGCTTTACCCGATGATGACAACAACAGAGTATACTAACATGCTTTTTTATGAGGCAGCTTTAAAACTAAAAGATCCTAGTATTCCTGCACCAACATTAACTCAAATAGCTTCCACTAATGAAAGAGCAGCGTATATTTTTGAAAAAGATTACAGAGGCGGTGTAGCTACTGACTGGCAGCGGGAGGCTATTCGTAACGCTAATGTAAAAAACCTACAGTTGAGCTTATCAGGTGGAAATAGCGGTGTTAAATATTATATCTCTGGTGGTTATCAGAATGATCAGGGTATGATGTATCATAGCGAATATGAACGTTTTACTGCTAAAGCAAAAATCGATGCACAATTAAGCAAAAAAGCAAAACTAACTTTCAATTTTAATCCATCATATATTAAGAGAGAAAGGCCTTCTACAAGCTTTACAGATTTCTTTAGATTACAATCTTTTTTACCTGTTTATGTAGACGCATCTCTTTTAAATTTTATTCGGCAGAATACAGCTTATGCTAATGTTCAGGTGGGTGATTTCGCTCAAGCTAATATGTTTAATGGAAGGGTGTATTCTGGTATCATGCCTGATGGTAGTAACTGGGTAACCAGTTCTGCAAGTTCACCTTTTAGTACTTCAAATCAATCTCCAAAATCGGTATTGGAAACAAGGAAAATTACAAGCAATGATTATCGGGCCTTAACTTCCGGAGATTTTACTTACAATATTCTTCCGGGACTTGACTTTAAATCTTTAGCCAGTGCTTTTGTGCGTTATTCATCAGGGTTAGATTTTGCCCAATCTAATTCAAACAGAGCAGGTGATGTTAATAAAGGTGTATACACAAGTACTTTATTTGTAGACCTGTTAACTGAAAATACGCTGTCCTATAATAAAAAAATAAAAAACCATTCTTTTGACCTTTTGGCAGGTTTCACTGCTCAAAAAACTAAAATTAAAAATGAGCAAACCACGGGTACGAATTTTGCGAGTGATTTTATAACTACGCTTAATACTGGTACTGTCACCTTAGATCCAAATGAAACTTTTAATAATACATTAAGCAGAGGATTGCTTTCAGGCTTGGGTCGTATATTGTATAGTTATAAAGACAAATACCTTATTAATGGTTCCTTTAGGGCAGACGGTAGTTCTTACTTTGGCCCTGACAAAAAATGGGGTTATTTCCCTTCCGTTTCTGTTGGTTGGATAGCCAGCAAAGAAAAATTTCTTGATAATGTAGGTTGGTTAAGTAATCTTAAACTCAGAGGAAGTTATGGAGCTACCGGAAATAACAATATCGGAGATTATTTATTTGTTGATCTGCTCTATGCTTCCAATTATCCATTTGGTGGATCAGTAACGGGTGGCCAGTCAATTTCAAGAAGTATTCTTTCTAATCCAGATATCACATGGGAGTTGACAAATCAGCAGAATTATGGTGTTGATGTTGCACTTTTTAAAAATGCTATTTCGTTTTCATTTGATGTATACAAATCAAAAACTGATAAATTATTATTACAACAGGCTACACTTGCTTTTACTGGTGTTCCTAGTTTTATTAATAATATTGGAAGTGTGCAAAACAATGGAGTAGAATTTGAGATTACTTCTAATAATATCAGAAAAAAGAATTTCAGATGGACTACTTCAGCAAATATTTCTCATAATAAAAATGAAATTTTATCATTGGGAAATGAAGCCTTGTTACTTAATCAGGGAGAAAGAACTGAATTGTATTTAAATAAAGTAGGTGGTCCACTCATCCAGTTTTTTGGTTATAAAACTGATGGCGTTTGGCTATCACAGGCTGACATTACAGCATCGGGTCTTACTACCAGCCTTCCAAATGGAATGGTAGCTGGTGGGTTAAAATTGGTAGATGTAGATGGTAATGGAATTTTAGATGTAAATGATCGTACGGTAATTGGTAACCCTTACCCAGATTTTAACTGGGGTATATCTAACAATTTTACATACAAAGATTTTGATTTAAGTTTCTTTTTCCAGGGGGTTCAAGGTGGCCAGGTAATAGGTGGCGATGCTAATTATAATGAAACAAAACGTTACAATAAAAGTTATAATTCCAACAGATGGATCAGCCCAATGTTCCCGGGTGATGGCAAAACTCCTTATTCAACTGTCGGGTATAATTGGATGTTGACAGATTATGTGGTGGAAGATGCTTCTTATTTTGCATTAAGAGAAGTATTAGTAGGTTATACACTTCCTGAAAAGATTGCAAAGAAAGCAGGATTAACTTCTTTAAGGGTATATTTTTCCGGGCAGAATCTTTTCTTCCAGAAAGCAGCAAGTTTCAGAGGTCTAAATCCAGAAGCAAGAAATACATCAGGGCCTTACGCAACTCCGCTGGTTGATGGTTATCAAAGAGGAGCATTCCCGGTACAAAAAACCTTCATGTTTGGTCTTGACTTTAATTTTTAATTGAAAAACAAATTAGTTATGAAAAAGCTTCATTATATAATTATACTTTTTTTCATCAGTTTAAGCTCTTGTAAAAAAGTAATTGATCTCTACCCGGAATCTAATTTAAATACGGGTACTTTTTACAGTAATAATGACGAAGTAAAAGCTGGTCTTACAGGTTGTTACAATAGTTTGCAAAGACCAATTTACCGGGAGTGGCAGTTTACTGAATTACGGTCAGACAATTCCTATATGGGGTCTACTGGTAGTACAAATTCATTTAACCGTGATTTGAGTGACCTGGATGAATTTATTCCTGCAACTACAAATAATGCTATTTACCAGTATTGGCTTGATACATATTATAGTATTCGCAGTTGCAATATTGTATTACAAAAGTTAGGTGTAAACTATGATCCTGCTTCTGGTACGATCAGCTTATCTAATATTAATATACCTATAAGTGATGTTAACAGGAAGCAATTTGCTGGAGAAGCACTCTTTATCAGAGCCTATCATTATTTTAATCTGGTACGTTTGTATGGAGGTGTTTTCCTTGTACATACTCCCATTTCACCATTGGAGTCAAAAACTATGAACCGCTCTTCTGTATCAGATATCTATAAATTAATCGTTGCTGATTTATCAACCGCTTCAACTTATATGAATAGTTTGAAGTTCAGCCAGATACCAGCAACTGACAAAGGAAGAGCTACCTCATGGGCAGCAAAAGCATTGTTGGGGAAAGTTTACCTGACGCAAAATAAAAAGACAGAAGCTATTGCCCAACTGCAGGATGTTGTTACTAATAGCGGTTACGGTTTACAGCCAACCTATGCTGGAATTTTTTCTACTGCTACTGAGTTGACTAATGAAATTATTTTTACGATTAGCTTCAAATCAGGAGGATTCGGTCTTGGTTCAAGTTTCGGAAATGATTTCGGTCCGCTGGGTAGTGTTGGTGTTATCAATGGATCTCCAAGAGGTTGGAATACACCTACCAGCAGTATCGATACTTCATTTATGAATACTCCTTCAGATACTAGGTATGCGGTAAATATTGCAAAATACAGACCTGGAGTTCCGGGACAAGAAGTTATCTATGTAAAAAAATATTTGTTCCCTGTAATAATTACAGATGATGGAGAAAGTGATTGGCCGATAATCCGATATGCGGATGTTTTATTAATGTTGGCAGAAGCACAAGGCAATACGGCTACAAGTGTTGGTTATATCAGTCAG
This sequence comes from Chitinophagaceae bacterium, assembly GCA_024643645.1. Taxonomy (GTDB): domain Bacteria; phylum Bacteroidota; class Bacteroidia; order Chitinophagales; family Chitinophagaceae; genus JJ008. The sequence continues at coordinate 13,430 of JAHEMN010000023.1, forward strand.
GTAAGAGTAAGGGCAGGGCTTGGTGCAATTTCTGGTGCATTTGCTACTGTTGGTGCTTTTGAAAAAGAGTTGACAGATCAACGAAGAGCAGAGTTTGCATTTGAAAATCATAGGTGGTATGATTTGGTTCGTTATAAAACAACCTTAACTACTATTGACCCATTGCAAATATTAAAAGCTCATTTTGCTTATGAATATGCAGCTCATTACAGTACATATACAGCACCAATACCAACCATAGCATTTTTACAGGGAAATGTAACGAATGATAAATTGTTGCTACCAATTCCACAATATGAAATTGATACGAATACACAATTAACTATAACTCAAAATCCTGGTTATTGATTAATAAAATTGATTTAATAATATTTAAGTATGAAGAATTTTTTTTCAGTATTAGCCATTCTGTTTTTCACTGGAAATCTTTTTGCTCAGGAAGCTGATACAACTTATAAGCCCGTCGAATTTCCGACGGGCTTTTCTGCTCAACTAAATGTTGTTTATACAAACCCTAAAGGTTGGGAAGGGAAAATGGATTTATATCTTCCGGCTAAGGATAAAGGACTTTCACCAGTTGTGATTAATATTCATGGTGGTGGATGGAACAAGGGTGTGAAAGAATCTCAAACAGGATTTAGCACTTTCTTTAAAGCTGGGTTTGCTGTTGCTAATATTGAATACCGATTAACAGGACAAGCTACAGCTCCTGCTGCAATAGAGGATACAAGATGTGCATTGATCTATTTGATCAAAAATGCGAAAGCACTAAATATTGATATCGGCAAAATTGTCATCATGGGTGGAAGTGCAGGAGGGCATCTGGCATTAATGGGTGGTTTGTTAGCAAATGATCATCGCTTTGATACAAATTGCCCGGGTGTAGAAAATGTAAAAGTGGCTGCTATCATTGATAAGTATGGTATAACAGATGTATGGGATTGGGGTTACGGAAAAAATATAACTAGTAAATCAGCTAGAACATGGTTAGGTAATTATGCTAATGATGAAAAATTTGCAAAATCTGTTTCACCTATTAATTATGTAACAAAGAATAGTCCGCCAACATTCATTGTTCATGGTGATGCTGATCCAACAGTACCTTACCAGCAATCGGTAGATCTGCATAAAAAATTCCTTTCTGCAGGTGTGCAAACACAGTTTATTACAGTTGAAGGAGGATTGCATGGTAAGTTTGAAAGAGAAAAAAACAGTGAAATAAATAAAGCTATAATGGATTTTATTAAATCAACTCCGGCTTTTAAGGCAAATTGATGAGTAAAGAAATGTTTATAATAGTATTGTTGTTTTTGAATGTGATGTGTAATAAAAAGTCATCGCAGGATATAATAGTTGTACCGCCACCCCCTTCGCAGGCTGTGGTTTTAAAGGCAGATGGACCAGGTAATACCTATGAATTGATCAATAGTAAACTGGCACCTGGTTTTGATGCTGTTGAACATCCCGAATGTGTACATCCTTCATTTGGCAGGCATATTGCTGAAGTTTTTGATGCTGAGTTAAATACAAATGTCTTTGAATTTTACAGCCATGTTGCGGAGGATAATGACAGGTGTATAAATTTTGACAGACAACGGATTGAAATAAAAACGTATGATCAGTCACCTGCCAATTTAATTGGCACTTTGGGTGAAACAATAACTTACAAATGGAAGTTCAGGATGGCACCTGGTTTTAAACCTTCTTCAAGTTTTACGCATATTCATCAGATAAAACCAGTGAATGGTGATGATGGTACACCTCTCTTTACTTTAACAGCAAGAAAAGGTACTCCAAATAAATTGGAGTTGATTCATGATAATACCACTAAAGTTGCCATTGTTAATTTATCACTTTTTGAAGGTGTATGGGTAGAGGCTACTGAAATTCTGAAAGTGGGAGCAAATGGAACTTATTCAATAGAGATTAAAAAAGTAAGTGATGGTACTACTATTTTAAATTATAGTAATAATAATCTTATGACCATCAGGCCTAGTAATGATTTTATCAGACCTAAATGGGGCATATACCGAAGTTTAAATTCTCCTGCTGATCTCAGAGATGACAGTATAAGGTTTAATGATTTTAGCATTGAAGAAAAATAATTAATTATATGGCTCAACGTATGATTTAACTTTAATACAAAAATTAATGTAGACATGATTAATTTCAGATTAGACAACAAGTTGGCTTTAGTTACCGGATGCAGCAGAGGAATTGGTAAAGCAATTGCTATAGCATTGGCAGATGCCGGAGCTGATATTATTGGAGTTAGTAATAGTATGCCAGCAAAAGGAAGTGAAGTAGGAAAAGCAGTAGAAGCAGCTGGCAGAAAATTTTATCCATATGCTGCCGATTTTTCAAATAGAGATGCTTTGTATACTTTTTTGAATAAAGTAAAAGCCGGGCATAAGCAAATAGATATATTAATAAATAATGCAGGGCATATAATGCGTAAGCCTGTAGCTGAGCATCCCGATGAATATTGGGATGCAATCATTGATATTAATTTAAATGCTCAATTCATTATTACAAGAGAGATCGGTAAGAGAATGATAGAGCAGCAATCAGGTAAAATTGTTTTTACCTGTTCTTTATTAAGCTTCCAGGGAGGAATAAATGTGCCTGGTTATGCAGCCAGTAAAGGCGCCATAGCTTCTTTATTAAAAGCATTTGCAAATGAATGGGCATCAAAAGGTATCAATGTTAATGGAATAGCTCCTGGATATATAGCAACAGATAATACATCACAATTAAGAGATGATCCGGAAAGAAGTGCAGCTATATTGTCCAGAATTCCAGCTAACAGATGGGGTACCCCGGAAGATATGGCAGGTGCCTATGTTTTCTTATCTTCAAGTGCTTCAGATTATGTCAATGGTACAATTATTACAGTGGATGGTGGATGGATGGGCAGATAACTATTTTTAAAAAATTATAAACAATAAAATAATGGAAATAAGATTTCAATGTAGTCCGAATGAAACAAGGCAGATGACTACAGAACAGCTGCGTAAAAACTTTTTAATAGAGGGGCTGATGCAACCCGGAAAAATTCAATTGACATACTCTCATTACGATCGTATGATCGTTGGTGGTGTAGTACCAACCGATAAAGCATTAAGTCTTTCTAAAGAAGAAGAGTTAAAAGCTGATTACTTTTTGGAAAGAAGAGAGATGGGTATTATCAATGTGGGAGGTAAAGGAACGGTAACAGCTGATGGAACAGCTTATGAAATTGATAAATTAGAATGTGTTTATCTTGGTAAAGGAACAAAAGATGTAACCTTCAGCAGCACTTCTGATAAAGAGCCTGCACATTTTTACATATTATCGGTACCTGCACACCAGGCCTATCCAAATAAAAAAATGACAAAAGCTGAAGCATCTCCGGTTAATCTTGGGGATATTTCAACTTCGAATAAAAGAACAATTTATAAGTATATCCACAATGATGGTATACAGAGCTGCCAGTTAGTGATGGGATTGACTACATTGGATACCGGTAGTGTTTGGAATTCTGTTCCGCCACATACACACACCAGAAGAATGGAAGCCTATTTTTATTTTGATCTGGATGCTGCACAAAGGGTAATGCATTTTATGGGTGAACCGCAAGAGACAAGGCATTTAGTAATGGCAAATAATGAAGCAGTACTTTCAGCGCCATGGAGTATGCATTTTGGAGTAGGAACTGCAAACTATGGTTTTATCTGGGGCATGGCAGGTGAGAATAAAGAGTTTACAGATATGGATCAGGTCCCTGTTGCTGCAATAAAATAATTTTTTAGGGTTTATGCATTTTAAATAAAGGCATGAAAAAAATTTTATGTTTTGGTGAACTGCTTTTAAGATTACCACCAGCACATGGTGGTGTATGGCTAAGAGATAATAAAATGCCCGTATTTATAGGTGGTGCCGAATTAAATGTTGCAACAGCTTTATCTGTTTGGGGGCTGCCGGTTAAATATTTTACAGCGCTGCCAGATAATATTATTTCAAAAGATATAATTGAGTACCTGGAACAAAAAAAAATTGACACTTCAGCTATAAATCTTTCCGGTGAACGTATTGGCTTGTATTATTTACAACAAGGTGCTGACATGAAAAGTGCGGAAAATGTTTTTGACAGAAAGCATTCTTCATTTGCAACTTTGAAAACAGGTGTGGTGGATTGGGATAAAATATTGGATGATGTATCCTGGTTTCATTTCAGTGCTATTGCTCCTGCTGTAAGCGAGTCCGCTGCTGCTTTATGCAATGAAGCCCTCGCTGTTGCATATAAAAAAGGGATTACAATTTCTGTAGACCTGAATCACAGAAAATTATTATGGCAATACGGAAAAAGTGCAGATGAGGTTATGACCGAATTAGCGAAGTATTGTTCACTTATAATGGGAAATGTTTGGTCGGCAAATTCATTACTGGGTATTCCAATTGATGAAGAAATACATGGAAAAGGAAAACAAAGTGATTATCTTTTACAGGCTACAAATACTGCAGATCATATTTTTGAAAAATTTCCCAACTGCAAATGGGTCGCCAATACATTTCGGTTTGATGCAAGTACTGATAATATTGAATATTATGCGGCATTAAATACAAAAGAAAAGCAATCTGTTTCTCCGGTATTCAAAACAGATAAAGTAATTGAAAGAGTTGGTAGTGGTGATTGCTTTATGGCTGGATTAATTTATGGAATTGCAAATGAGCAAAAACCCGGTGATATTATAAATACTGCCGCCGCCGCTGCTTTTGGAAAGCTTCAGGAAATTGGTGATGCTACAAATAATACAATTAATGATATTCAAATCATTTTAAAGAAATTCAGTTAATATTCATCGGATACAGCTACAAATTATTTTCAGTAAATTTTATGATTTTATATTATTGATTATCAATATTCATTTATTGTTAGTTTTTTTTATTCTTTCATAATAAGTTATATTTGAAGAGGTCTGCAAATAATTTATTTCATTGCCATATAAGCTTGAGAAATTAAGTTTTCGTATATTTTTTTAATTTTCAATTAATCAAAAAGTTTTAGAATTAATGATTGCAAGCGCAACAAAAAAAACATCAGTTTACAAATCATATGCACTTCATAATTACAGGCAAATTCCACAGATTAGCAGGTTAACGGAAGAGCACATAAAAGCTATTGATGTGGTTGGTCATGTGCTGCCATTTAAATCTAATAATTATGTAATTGATGAATTGATCAATTGGGAAGATGTGCCTGATGATCCAATATTTACATTAACATTTCCCAGAAAAGAAATGTTGCTCCCAGAGCATTATAAAAAAATGGAAGATGCAATTGACAGTGGTGCATCAAAAGATGAATTAAAAAGGGTAGCAAATGAGATCAGGGCAGAACTGAATCCACATCCGGCTGGTCAATTAGAACATAATGTCCCAATGATTGAGGGACACCGGTTGACGGGTATGCAACATAAATACAGGGAAACTGTTTTGTTTTTTCCAAGTCAGGGACAAACCTGTCATGCCTATTGTAGTTTTTGTTTTCGATGGCCTCAATTTGTAGGCATGGATGAGTGGAAATTTGGTATGAGAGAAACAGAATTGTTGGTAAAATATCTTCAGGAACATACCGAAGTAACAGATCTGTTATTTACCGGAGGAGATCCAATGATAATGAAGAACAAAATATTTGCTGCATATATTGATACTATACTCGAAGCTGATATTCCAAATCTTCAAACAATAAGAATAGGTACTAAATCTTTAGGATATTGGCCTTATAAATATTTGACAGATGATGATGCAGAGGATACATTGAAAACATTTGAAAAGATAGTTAAGAGTGGAAAGAATCTTGCTATCATGGCTCATTTTAATCATCCGGCTGAGTTGTCTACAAAAGCCGTTAAAAATGCAATTGCCAGAATTAGAGCAACAGGTGCGCAGATAAGAACACAATCGCCTTTAATGAGAAATATTAATGCAGATCCTGATATCTGGGCAACAATGTGGAGGGAACAGGTAAATCTTAATTGTATCCCATACTATATGTTCGTGGCAAGAGATACAGGTGCCCAGCATTATTTTAAGGTGCCTTTAGTGGAGGCCTGGGATATTTTTCGGAAAGCTTATCAGCAAGTAAGCGGAGTATGCAGAACCGTTAGAGGCCCCAGTATGAGTGCAAGCCCCGGTAAAGTTCAGGTTATGGGAGTTAGTGAAGTTAAAGGTGAAAAGATAATGACATTGCGTTTTTTACAGGGAAGAGATCCTGATTGGGTAGCAAAGCCATTTTTTGCAAAATATGATGAAAAAGCTATTTGGTTAAATGATCTGGAACCGGCTTTTGGAGAGGAGAAGTTTTTTTTCGAAGACGAATTAAAAAATATTTACAATGAGCACATCACTGAAGAGTCAAGAGCAAACTTTGAGTAAATCTGAAAATAACAAAGAAAAAAAGCATTTATATTTAAATCCCAATGTCATTGGATTAAAAGAATCTCCCACTCTACGTATTAATCAACATTGTAAAGAATTAGCAGCAAAAGGAAAGCATATTTATAAATTAGGCTTGGGGCAATCTCCCTTTCCTGTTCCAGATTCGGTTGTTAATGCACTTAGATTATATGCACCCCAAAAAGATTATTTGCATGTACAAGGATTGCCAGAATTAAGAAAAGCCGTAGCTAATTTTCATCGTAAAAAAGACGGAGTGGATATTTTGCCGGAGAATGTAATAATTGGCCCTGGCTCAAAGGAACTTTTATTCCTTTTGCAAATGGTTTTTGAGGGTGAAGTGATTATTCCAAGCCCAAGTTGGGTGTCTTATTTACCGCAGGCAAAGATCATTGGAAATACAATGCATATTATTCAAACATCTGCAGAGAACCAATGGCGATTATTACCCGAACAGATAGAAGAGTTCTGTCGGTCCAATAAAAAAACAGATAATAATCCATATTTACTGATCTTGAATTATCCGGGTAATCCTGATGGTATTACTTACGGTGCTGAGAGTATTCAACAATTAGCAGATACTGCCAGGCGTAATAATATTTATATATTGTCAGATGAGATATATGGTCAGCTGCATCACAAGGGAAATCATGTTTCCATTGCTAAGTATTATCCTGAAGGAACAATAATAAGTTCCGGATTATCGAAATGGTGTGGAGCTGGTGGTTGGAGATTAGGTACTTTTTCTTTTCCACCGAATTTACATTGGTTGATGGATGCTATGGCAGCAGTGGCAAGTGAAACATATACTTCTGTAAGTGCACCTATTCAATATGCTGCCATTCAGGCTTTCATCTGCGGTGTAGAAATTGAAGATTATTTATGGCATGTAAGAAAGATTCTTTCCTTATTAGGCAATCGAACAGCTAAGATCCTTAAGGATGGAAATATAAGTGTAAATGATCCTACAGGTGGGTTCTATTTATTCCTTGATTTTACATCTTTAAAAGATAAGCTGCACAAACGTGGTATTACAAACGGTAGTATCTTATGTGATCATTTATTGGATGAATGTGGTGTAGCAATATTGCCTGGTGTAGATTTTAACAGGCCTGTTGACGAGTTATCGGCCCGTTTATCTTATGTCGATTTTGATGGTGCTAAAGCCCTTTCTGCCAGTTATACTGTTTCATTACATGATAAATTGCCAGATGATTTTCTTACTCATTATTGTGGTAATGTAATAGAAGCAGCAGAAAAGATTGTTGAATGGGCTAATAGCTGATCATAAATCAGCTCTCATTACACAGTAGAATTTCTTGAAATTCTTTTTCTGAAAAGTAATCCTGCATTCTTTAAAATTACAGTTATCAGCAGCATAAAAGTTATCAGTATCAGTAAAACGAATTCTTGCCGGAGGTTTACTAACCAGTATGCCTCAATCAAAATAAATCCATGTAGAAAACAAATAACTTTTGTAGTAAATCCGTGACTAAAATCCTGGTTTGTCAATAAGTGATGAATATGTGTTTTGTCAGGAGAAAAAGGAGATTTTCCATTCCATATTCTCAAAGCAAATACACGGATAGTGTCAAAAACTGGAATTAAAACAATGCTCAATACAAATACAGGAGCATGTGGAATTACCGGTTTAGCAGCAGCAATATTCACATCCATTAATCGGATACATAGCACTGCAATGATAAATCCAAGAACCAGTGAACCTGTATCACCCATAAATATTTTAGCAGGATTGATATTGAAATACATGAATGCCAGTATTCCGCCTCCTAAAGAAAATGCGATTAAAGCAGTATTCATATCTCCGGCCGAGGTAAGAAAAATGCCAATAGTTGTAAGACTCATAAACCCAATGCCTCCTGCCAGGCCATCAATGCCATCAATTAAATTGAACGCATTTGTAATACCAACGATAGCTAATATTGTAAATGAGTATTGAGCCATTACAGGTAATTCCTGCAGTCCTAATAATCCATCAAATGAAGTGATCCTGATACCTGATAAGGCTATAATTGTGGCAAGGCCAAATTGGACTATGAATTTATATTTGGCAGAAAGATCCTTAAGATCATCCATCAAGCCCAATCCAAATAAAACTGTGATGCAAAAGAAAAAACTGATTTGTACCACACTATTTGAAAAAGGGAACCATAGCAATAAGGCGATCAGCATACCTGCTATAATTGCAACTCCACCCATTGTAGGTATAGGTGCTGCATGTTCTTTTCTTGCATTTGGCATATCATACAAACTATATCTTCTTATCAAACTTATGATAGGAGGAATTGTAATAAGAGTTACTACAAATGCAGTAAAAAAACATAGTAATGCAAACTTGTATTCACGAAAAAATAGATCAAGTTGTAATAACTGAAGAAGGTGGTTTTTCATTATCCTGGTTTTTAATCAGGGCTTGGATTAAGTACAATTTATGTTTCTTTTATAAATTGGACAAATGCTTTTTTAAATTTTACAGAAAATAATGGTATTGCCTTATAAGCTTGCAGTATTCCGGATATATCTTAGGATATTTGCTTTGGTGATACCGTAATTTTCACATCGTAATTTTGTCTCAAATAATATAATATTTCATTTTCATCTCATATATTATCAAGTCCCATTGAATATCTCAAGGGTGTTGGGCCACAAAGAGCTGATCTTTTAAAAAAAGAACTTAATATCTACACGTTTGGTGATCTGTTAGAACATTTCCCTTTTCGCCATATTGATAAAACAAAAGTCAATTATATAAAAGACATTTCTCCAGACATGGATTTTGTACAGGTTGCAGTTGTATTGGTCAGCCTGGAAGTAATTGGTCAGCGACAAGGAAAAAGAATGGTTGCCGAAGTGAAAGATAATACCGGCCATATGGAGCTTGCCTGGTTTCAGGGATTAAGCTGGGTGCAAAAAACATTAGAAGTAGGTCAGTCATATCTTGTTTATGGCAAAATAGGATTTTATAACGGGCATCCGCAAATTGTACATCCGGAATGTGAAATACTGACAAGAGATCAGCAAACAGGAAAGAATTTTTTGGAGCCTGTTTATTCAACTACTGAAAAATTAAAAGCCAGGGGATTAGGTGGCAGGCAGATCGGAAAGCTAACGCAGTTGTTAATGACCATGGTACATGAAAAAGATGTACCGGAAAATATACCTGAGTCTATATTAAAACAATTAAAACTTGTCAGCCGTTTTAAAGCATACAGACAGATACATTTTCCACAAAATCCCGAAGAGTATAATGAAGCAGTTAGGCGATTGAAATTTGAAGAATTATTCCTTGCACAATTACGGATGAATTTATTGAGAATGGATCGTCATCGTTTTTCAAAAGGAGTAGTTTTTGAAAAAGTAGGTGATCTGTTCAACGATTTTTATGGAAAGCATTTACCCTTTGAATTAACTGGTGCACAAAAAAGAGTGGTAAAGGAAATAAGGAATGACACTGCTAAAGGCAAGCAAATGAACAGGCTGTTACAAGGGGATGTTGGCAGCGGAAAAACAATTGTTGCAGTTCTGTGTATGTTATTGTCAGCAGATAATGGTTTCCAGGCCTGCCTGATGGCGCCAACAGAAATATTAGCACAACAGCATTTTAAAACGATTTCAGACTTATTGGAAAAAATGGATCTACCTGTTCAGTTATTAACCGGATCTACAAAAAAAGCTGCCCGAAAAAAAATGTTGCAGGAGCTGGAAGATGGGAGTTTAAAAATCTTAATAGGCACTCATGCCGTAATTGAAGATATAGTGCAGTTTCAAAACCTTGGTCTCGTAATTATTGATGAACAGCATCGTTTTGGTGTGGCACAAAGGGCCAGGCTTTGGCAAAAAGCAAAAGTGCCGCCACATATTTTAGTGATGACAGCAACACCTATACCAAGAACGCTGGCTATGACCATTTATGGTGATCTGGATTACAGTGTTATTGATGAATTGCCTCCGGGCCGGCAACATATAACAACCGTACATCGTTATGAATCGCAACGGAGCAAGGTAATGAGCTTTATAAGAACAGAAATTGATAAAGGCAGACAGATATATATTGTTTTTCCTTTGATTGAAGAAAGTGATAAGCTTGATTTTGAGAATCTGATGAAAGGCTATGAGAATGTAAAAGCTTATTTTCCTGAACCGAAATACTGGATAAGTATGGTGCATGGAAAACAACCTGCTGCACAAAAAGAACTAAATATGAAAAGATTTGTTGATAAGGATACACAGATCCTTGTATCAACAACGGTGATAGAAGTTGGTGTAAATGTTCCTAATGCTACAGTAATGATAATTGAAAGTTCGGAGAAGTTTGGATTATCACAATTACATCAACTAAGAGGAAGAGTAGGTAGGGGGGCTGATAAAAGTTATTGTATATTATTGACCGGATCAAAGCTGGGAAATGATGCCCGGGAACGTATAAATATCATGACTTCCACCAATAATGGTTTCGAAATTGCTGAAAAAGATCTTGAATTAAGGGGGCCGGGTGATATTGAAGGAACTCAACAAAGTGGCATCTTAAACTTTAGGCTGGCTAGCTTAGTCCAAGATCGGGTAATGATCGATGTTGCCCGGAATTTAGTTGCTGATTTGCTCGAAAAAGACCCGGAACTTAATTCGGCAGAAAATTTGCAGCTAAAGAGTTTCCTTAAACAAAAAAAAGGGCAGATTTTGTGGAGTAAGATATCTTAATAGAAAATTGATCAATAATCATTCAGATTGGAAAATATTACCATGAAAAGACATTTCTTAACACAAGTTTTCAATCCAAATCCCGATAATTTTAGTTATTTTAATACAAAGTTTATCCAATTGAAAATATACGTTTTGTTTATCGCCGGGTTATTGAGTTTTGCTGAACTATCGGCGCAGGGAAATATTGAATTTATTGAAAATAAAGGTCAATGGGATAGCAGGGTTCAATTCAAAGGCGCTGTAAGTAATGGTGCTTTTTTTCTACGCAATGATGGTGGATTTACCGTTTTGCAACATAACGCAACTGATTTTGGAAATCTTGCCCGTTTCCTTCATGGTCAAAACCTTGATGGTTCACCGGTTTCTGCAAAAGATAAGATTACTGTAAGATCACATAGTTGGGATGTAAAATTTTTAGGTGCATCATCAAACTCTAAAGCAATTGGTGAAAAATCTATTGCTACATACAACAACTATATTATTGGTGATGATCCTTCCAAATGGGCCGGTGACTGTAAGATATTTCAGGCGGTTACATTAAAAGAGGTGTATCCAAATGTGGATGTGAGATATTATACCAACAATGGTTATTTAAAATATGATATTGTAGTAAAGCCGGGTGCTGATATTTCAAAAATAGCATTGAAATATGACGGTGTAGAAAATCTGAAAGTTTCCAATAAAGAATTAATAATTAAAACATCTGTGGGTGATATGAAGGAATCCTCTCCTTATACATATCAAACAGCAATTGATGGAAGAAAAGAAGTTGCCTGTAGATATATTGTAAAGGATAATGTTCTTCGTTTTGATGTAAAAAATTATGACCCAACTGCAACTTTGATCATTGATCCTGTAATAGTTTTTTGTTCTTTTTCAGGTAGTGCAGCAGACAACTGGGGCTTTACAGCTACATACGGGCCTGATGGTAGTATGTATGCAGGTGGAATTGTATTCTCTGATGGTTTTCCTACTTCTCCGGGAGCATTTCAAACTACCTACCAGGGTGGTGGCGGAACTGCACCTGTCGATATAGGAATTATTAAGCTTTCTTCAAATGGTTCAAACCGGCTTTACGCTACATATATTGGTGGTGGTGGTAATGAGCAACCACATAGTCTTGTAGTAGATCAACAGGGAAATCTTGTTATTGCAGGAAGAACAAATTCATCAAACTATCCAACTGTAAATCCGGGAGGGCAAGTAGGTGTTGGTGGAGGTTATGATATTGTTGTTACTAAATTGAATGCAGCAGGAAGTGCGTTAATAGGTTCAAAAAAAATTGGTGGTTCCGGAGATGATGGAGTTAATATAGATGTGAACAGAGGGTTGAATTCATTGCAACGAAACTATGGTGATGATGGTAGAAGTGAAGTGATATTGGATGGAGCTGGAAATATTTATTTGGCTTCAAGCACCCAGTCTTCCAATTTTCCGGTTTCTGGATCACCATTTCAAAGTACTGCAGGGGGTGCACAGGATGGTGTTGTATTAAAACTTACATCAAATGTAGGTGCAGTGTCATTTGCCAGCTATCTTGGAGGATCTCAGGATGACGCTGCTTATGTTCTTTCAATAGGGCCTGGCGGTAATATATATGTTGGTGGAGGTACTGCAAGTAGTAATCTGCCGGGAAATACTGCCGGAACGATCGGACCTGCTAATCAAGGTAATATCGATGGATTTGTTTCTATCATCAGCAACAATGGAACTACAATTTCAAGAACTACATATATAGGTACGAATGCAATTGACCAGGTATTTGGTATTCAATTCGACCTTCTGGGCTTTCCCTATATAATGGGGCAAACAACAGGTAGTTGGCCAATAATAAATGCTACCTATAGCAATGCCGGAGGGAAACAATTTATTGCTAAAATGCAGCCGGATCTTTCAGCGTATGTGTATTCCACTGCATTCGGTTCCGGAGCTTCAACACCTAATATTTCGCCAATAGCATTTTTGGTTGATCGATGTCAGAATGTATATATATCAGGCTGGGGTGGTTTCTTTTTTACAACCAATACGTTCAATAGTGCTGGTACAACAGGCTTACCGGTTACTGCAGATGCTTTTAAATCTACAACAGACGGAAAAGACCTTTATTTCTTTGTGTTAAAAAGAGATGCTACAGCCCAATTATTTGGAAGTTTCTTTGGTGAAAATAATACGGCTACACAAGGTGGCAGCGATCATGTGGATGGAGGTACCAGCCGTTTTGATGCGAATGGAGTGATATATCAGGCCATTTGTGGTAATTGTAAATTCGGAGTTGCCGCACCAACTTATCCAACAACACCGGGTGCATGGTCAACAAATAATAATTCAAATAATTGTAACCTTACCATGTTGAAGATAGCAATGAACCTGGCAGGTGTTGCTTCTAATATTCAGTCTTCAATCAATGGTGTTCCTAGAGATACAGCAGGATGTGTGCCGCTTACAGTTGATTTTATTGACACGGTTGGTAATGCACAAAGTTATGAATGGGATTTTGGCGATGGATCACCAGGTGTAACTACAACAATTCCTTCATCTTCTCATGTATTTAATGCTGTAGGAACTTTTGTTGTGCGTTTGATAGCAATTGATCCTAATACATGTAATATCCGTGACACTTCTTATATCAATATCCGGGTTGGTGATTTACAGGCAACTCTGGATTTTAATCCTATAAAATTGGCGCCTTGCGATTCGTTTAAATACAGATTTGATAATTTATCAGTAGCACCACCATCCAGGCCTTTTGGTCCGCAATCTTTCATTTGGGATTTTGGTGATGGCTCTCCACGGATTCAAACGGGCCCTGGTCCTGTACTTCATAGCTATGCCGGCCCGGGCACTTATAATGTGAAACTTATTTTACCTGATAGTAATTATTGTAATGCTCCGGACTCGATAATGAAACCATTAAGTGTTGCTACCAATGTAAAAGCAAGCTTTACTACACCGTCTTCTGGTTGTGTACAATATAATGCAGTATTTACCAATACTTCATTGGCAGGGGAAACATGGCTTTGGAATTTTGGTGACGGAACTACATCAACAGCATTCGAACCTGTTCATCTTTACAGTGTTCCTGGTGTTTACAATGTTGTTTTGATTGCTAACAATCCGAATACTTGTAATCTTTCAGATACAACTGCAGCATTTACTATTACCGTATTTGATTCACCAACGCCTGATTTTAGTTTTGCTCCAGTTCCACCGTTGAATAATACACCTACTACTTTTACAAATCTTTCTTCTCCGGATGCAGTTAGGTTTAGATGGGATTTTGGAGATGGAGATACATTGCTAACAACTTCCAGGGCTCCTGTTATTCATCAATATAATGCAACGGGTACTTTTAGTGCATGTTTAACAGCTTACAATTCTATTGGATGTGACAGTACAATATGCAAAGATGTAGTAGCTACAATTGTGCCTTTGGTTGATGTGCCAAATGCATTTACCCCTCAAAGCGGTGATCAGAATAGTATTGTTTTTGTGAGAGGTTTTGGAATAGCAAAAATGCAGTTTGTGATCTGGAATCGCTGGGGACAAAAAGTGTTTGAAACAAATAGTCAGTCTATAGGTTGGGATGGAAAAGTAAAAGGTGTTATTCAGCCAATGGATGTTTATGTTTATACATTAAGTATTGAATTTTTTGACGGAACCAAGACAACTAAAAAGGGTGATATTACGTTGATAAGATAGTGTAATGAAGAATGGAGTGATTAAATTTGAACGTATTAAAATGCAAATAGGAAAACACATAAGATTTATTATTGTATTGATCGCTGTACAAGGCATTTGGCTTTCTGCTTCGTCACAGGATTTGCATTTTTCACAGTTTATGAATTCTCCTTTATTGACGAATCCGGCGAATACAGGGTTTATTCCTGATGGAGATTATAGGTTAGGCGTTAATTACCGCAATCAATGGGCTTCTGTAACAGCATTTCCCTATAAGACAATGAGTGCCTTTGGTGATGTGCAAACAATGCAAAACAGTGAAAACACAGGTTGGCTTGGTTTGGGCGGAGTGATTCTCAGAGATGTTGCCGGAACCGGTGCTCTTACATCTACAAAAATTTATGGCTCTGCAGCCTACCACCAAATGGTTAATTCAGGAAGCCTGGTAAGCCTTGGTTTTAACGTTGGTTGGGCAAATAAAAATATTAATACAACGGATCTTACTTTCCCCAGTCAATGGAATGGTCAGTTCTTTGATGTACATCAAACCAATATTGCGCCGAAGCTGGACGTCAATAATATTAATTACCTGGACATGCAGGTTGGAATGAACTATGCTTATTTCCCAGATAGCAAGACTTATCTTAATGCAGGATTTTCTGCAATGCATATCAACAGACCGAAAGAATCATTCTTTAATGAAACCGCAGGAATTGATAATAGAATACCTGTTCGCTATACCGGTTTTATGAATGGTAGTTTTATGATGAATGATAGGGTCATCTTAAATCCGAATGTTTATGCATCATTTCAAGCCAGATCTTATGAAATAGTAGGCGGATTGAATGCACATTACAATTTATCTGGCGATGGTGATAAAATTCTTATTGCAGGGGCTTATTATAGATATAGAGATGCCATTATTCCAATGGTTGGTTTGGGGATAAATGACATAACATTTACTTTCACTTATGATGCTACTACCTCTACGTTAAAGAATTTTAATAATACCCGTGGAGCATTTGAGTTTTCACTCATTAAACAAGGGGTCGTTGATCGATATAAGGGTAATAGCCGGGAGTCTATGTGTCCTTCGTTTAAGAACTATTAAGCCATCTTTATTAGTTTCCTTTTTTATTCCGATTTTTACAGCTAATTATAAAGAAAAACATTCTGGAATGGAAGCTGTCTCACAAAGTGTTATTACAACAAAACATATCGAATTATTTAAAAGTATAGTTGGCGAAAATTTTGTATTCGTTGATGAGAGTACATTGGATATGTATGCTCATGATGAAACAGAGAATCTGCATTATTTGCCAGAAATAGTTATAAAGCCAAGAACTGCTGAAGAGATCAGTGCAATCATGCAGATATGTAATAAGGATCTTATTAATGTAACGCCAAGAGGAGCTGGTACCGGATTAAGTGGAGGTGCTTTACCTCATTTAGGTGGTGTATTATTATCAACTGAAAGAATGAATTCTATTCTTGAAATTGATGAAAGAAATTTACAGGTTACTACAGAGCCGGGTGTTATCACTGAAGTTTTACAAAATGCTGTAAAGGAAAAAAAATTGTTTTATCCGCCTGATCCGAGTAGTCGTGGTTCTTGCTTTATAGGTGGCAATATTGCTGAAAACAGCGGAGGTCCGAAGGCAGTGAAATATGGAGTAGTAAAAGACTATGTGATAAATCTTGAAGTTGTATTACCCAGTGGAGAGATAATCTGGACAGGTTCTAATGTATTGAAAAACTCTACAGGATATAATCTTACACAATTAGTGGTCGGTAGCGAGGGTACATTAGGGATAGTTACTAAAATAGTTTTAAAGCTGATCCCTTTTCCTGAATATGATCTTTTAATGCTTGTTCCTTTTAAAAACCTGGAGCAGGCAGGTGAAGCTGTAAGTGCAATTTTCAGAGCTGGCTTTGTGCCCAGTGCAATGGAGTTGATGGAAATTGAATCTTTGAAGATCGTAAGTAAAATGGTTGATAGTAATGCGATACCAATTACTGATGATACTGCTGCACACCTGATCATTGAAGTGGATGGAAATAATATGGATGTGTTGATGGGAGAAATGGAAGCAATTGGCAATTTGTTAACGCAATATGATATAGGAGAGATTTATTTTGCAGATGATGCACAACAAAAAACAGAACTGTGGAAATTGCGTAGAAGAGTTGCAGAAGCAGTGAAATTAATTGGGTATACAATTGAAGAAGATACGGTAGTGCCAAGGGCAGAGTTGCCGGCATTGATAAGAGGAGTAAAAGATTTAGGAAAGAAGAATGATTTTGAAGTAGTGTGCTACGGACATGCCGGTGATGGAAATCTGCATATCCGAATAAGAAAAGAAGGGATTCCCAATAGTCATGGAAGTGAAAAAATGACTGCTGTATTAAGAGAATTATTTTTATTGGTTAAAAGCCTTGGAGGAACTATCAGTGGTGAACATGGCATTGGATTGATCCAAAAACCATATATGGATATTATTTTCAAAGAAGCAAATTTTAGATTGATGCGTGAAATCAAAAAAGCATTTGACCCGAATAATATTTTGAATGCCGGTAAAATATTTGATTAATAGCACAACTTTTTTTACTTAGGATTTGTCATTAAATGAATAAAAAAGTTATAAATAAAATATCGACCTGTTATGAAAAAAGCTGGATTACTTATTGTTTTAGTTTTTGCGACAACTATTATTTTTGGGCAGGATGAAAAAGAAGGAGGATTTAAAAAAGAAAACCTTTTTACCGGAGGAAGTGTAACTCTTTCATTCTTTGGTGGTTCTACTATCTTAGGTGCCAATCCGATTTTTGGATATAAACTTGCTGAATTTGCTGATGCAGGAGTTGTTGTTAATTTTATTTCTACTTCACAGAGAGATTATCTTGAGTTTGATGATAAGGTAAAACAAACGGTATATGGCGGTGGCTTGTTCACCAGGCTTTATCCTGTAAACTTTTTATTTCTACAAGGGCAATTCGAACACAATTTCATTAAACTGAGATATATACCCTCAACTTCAAACTATTTACCCTATAAAGAAACGGTGGATGCGAATTCTTTTTTAGTAGGAGGTGGTTATTGTCAGG
>JAHEMN010000024.1:0-6413 GCA_024643645.1 Chitinophagaceae bacterium
TGGTGCAGACGCTGTTTGTGCAGGTACAACTGGCAATATTTATTCTTCAACCGTTACTCCTGCAGGTGGTACTGTTACCTATTCATGGGGTATAACTGGTGGTGCCACTATTGTTGGTTCCACAACAGGTGCTTCAGTTTCAGTAAGTGCTAATGCAGCAGCAGTTGATGGTTCATTTACATTAACACTTACAGCTACCAGAAATGGTTGTACAACAACTTGTACTAAAACTGTAACAGTTAATGCAACACCAAGTTGCAGTATAACTGGTGCAAATGCTGTTTGTACAGGTACAACAGGCAATATTTATTCTTCAACCGTTACTCCTTCAGGCGGTACTGTTACCTATTCATGGGTAATTAGTGGAAATGGAACAATAGTTGGTTCAAATACCGGTAGCTCAGTAAGTGTTACAGCAGGAGCTGCAGGTTCATTCACTTTAACGCTAACTGCTATCAGAAACGGATGTTCAACAACTTGTACCAAAACTGTAACAGTGAATCCTAATTCTACAGCTAGTGCCGGTAATGGATCTACGCAATGTCGTGCAATTGGTAATCCTACTAATACATATGGTACCAATACATTTAGTTTAAGTGGAAGCGGTACTAATGGCACTCCAGCCTGGACTGTTGAAACAAATGCAACAGGGTTCACAGTTCAGATTGTTAATGGTACAACCTATACACCAACTGTAAATATCAGTGGTGCTGATAAAAATGGTGGGTCTGTAACATTAAAACTCACAGTCACAAATAGTTATGGCTGTGCTAATGCTACAAGCTTTGTAACAGTAACTTTAAATCCACTTCCATTAGTCAGGCAATTAGTCCCAGGCAATTTCTGTCCTGCCGATCCATTTGTTGGAGGAACAATCAAACTCCAAAATGCACAGGCAGCAGTTTCTTATCAATTGATGAATATTGATAACATTCCAAATACGTCAGTTCAGGCTCCAAAGACCGGCCATGCCGAAGGAGCTGAATTAACCTGGACCGGTTTACCTGCTGCAACTTATGGCGTAGTAGGCACCTATATTGCGACTTCATGTAATACAAGTTCAGGACCGGCTGTTGTAGCGGAATACACACCGCCAACAACTTCTGTAAATTCACCTGCAAAATGTGCGTCTGATCCTGCTGTAACTATTACAGCAACAACCAATCCTGCTGCAGGTGTCGGAGTTACTTACACTTATTCATGGTCAGTTCCTGTTGGAGTTACAGACCCAGGAAATGTTGCCAGCTTCTCAGCTTCTGTAGCTGGAGATTATACAGTAACTGTTACCAGAACAGAAACCGGATGTTTCGATATTAGTACGGGACGTCTAACTGTTAATCCAAATCCGAATCTCACAACGGGTAATAAAACACTTTGTGCTGTCGGTAATTCTCCTGGAGCCAATGTTAATTTTGTAGCAATGGCCGCACCAGGCGGACCTATTGATGGTGATGGCGGAGCTGTTTCCTTCCATGAAAGCTTTGCAAAAGCTGTTGCTTTTGAAGGTCTGGCGGGTGACTTGTCCAACTTCCCGGTAGGTGTAGGTACTAGTACCTTCTGGGCCAGAAGTACATTTGTTGCGACAGGCTGCTATTCAATTCGTTCATTCAACGTCACTGTAGTTGCTAATCCAGTTGCGCTTATACTTACAGGTAGTGAGATCTGTGATACTGATCCGGGTACCGGAACGATCACTTCTACTACATCTGTAATAGATGTAAGCTATCAGCTGAAAGATGCTGCAAATGCGAATGTACAATTACCAAAAGCTGGCAATGGAAATCCATTAACCTGGACAGGATTGAATGCAGGTAACGGGTACTATGTAGTATCCAGCACCTCATCACCAATCACTTGTACTTCAACCAGTAATCCTGTTAATGTAACAACCAGAGTTTGTTCATATTTACTTTGCACTTACACACAGGGTTATTATGGTAATAGTGGAGGTACATCTTGTAATGGAACAACCAATACAAACACTACAACGCAGTTGATTAATCAGTCGTTGAACAGCTATCCTTCCAGCAAACTGGTAGTGGGCAGACCAGGTCGTTCAGTTTATATGGATAATGTAATAACAATTACAAATCCAGATCCGAAGCCTTGCATCATTGCAAAATTACCTAGCAATGGCGGAGCAAGTGAACTGGGTGCAGCTGGAGATTATAGTATTTGTAACCTACCATCTTCATATTTGAAAAACGGTACTGGCAAGATCCTTAATAACCTGCTTACTCAAACCATAACGCTGGGCTTGAACATGGGTATTCCAACCTCATCAAACCTCGGTAGTTTTGAGTTGATGCCAGGAGGTATCCTGACAACTGCAGAACCATTAGGTGGTTGTGGTTCAACGGTGCCAAAACCTCGCTATTGTGAATACAGTCCTATAGATCCATTTGCGTTCATTCGTGTAGTAAACGAGTATCAACGCTGGACCATCAATGCTGATGTTGTTAATGCTATCATAGGGCCTAAAACAGTGAGAGGCTTGTTCGAACTGGCAAACGATGCCTTAGCAAATACAGATGGCATTACTGGATTTGAGCGAGGAGTTGCTTTAAGTACTATTCTCAATGCTGTAGATGCTATCAACAATGGATTTGATAAGTGCAGGGTATTTATTGGCTGGAATGTTCCTGCTTTAATATGTCCTCCTACCGATCCAGCTCAAAGTATTGTTTCTGGTCGTCCGGGTACATCTAACCAGGTGGCAGAAAACAGAGCTACTTCAGCAACAGTAATTGCTCCTGTAGAAAAGCTTTCAGTAGCTGCCTTCCCTAATCCATTCAATGATCAGGTTAAATTCACCATTGAATCACCTGTTTCGGGTTTGGGTACTTTGGAAGTATATAATATGATGGGACAGAAATTACAAACTGTTTACAAAGGTTATATTCACGAAGGAAGAGGTCAGGTAATTGAATTCAATGCCCCTTCTATCAGCAGAACCAATCTTATCTATATTTTGCGGGTAGGTGGTCAGCAGGTTACAGGCAAATTGCTGTTCCTGGGTAAATAAAAAATCTTAAAAAGATCAATTCAAGGCTGTTTCTCCGGAAACAGCCTTTTTTTATTTTATTAAAGCCGCGGCATTTTGGTTGAACTTAATGAATTTGCTTTTATCCATTATTCCCGAGAGATTGACATTTACAAAATACTGGCCCGGCGTTAATGCAGCGATCGTTTTGGTATATATTGTTGAACCTTTCTCACATAGAATACGATCTCTGAATACAACCTGCCCGGACAAATTGAACAGGTGAACATCTGCTATTCCTTTTACGCCTGAATAAATATTTATCCGCATAATATTATCTACAGGATTCGACATGGCGATCTTTACAAACGGCATATCATCTCTTTTCATTTCAATGATCCTGCTTAAGGTTACTTTATTATCAGCCGTGGTATACCGCAATCTGTATAAGGCTTGTACCGGTGGGTTTTTATCTTCATAACGGTATTCCGTTTCTACGGAATTAGCATTACGGCTTTCAACTCTGCCAATGGTAAAAAAGTCCCTTCCATTTTCTGAACGTTGTATCTCATAGATACCACCGGCTTTTTCCTCCAAGACCACCCACTTCAACAAATTACTACTGCTGTTTTTCCAACTTGAAAAATACTTAAGATTAATAACCAGCGGCACCGCATTGATTGCATTGATCTCATAACTGCAATTCGAACCAGATGCACCATCTACTGCAACATATACTACTGTACCAGCCGCCAGTGAAGAAGTGACCGCAGATATAAATGCACCTGCACTTGAATAACAACTGATAGGCACAAGAGCTCCGCAAGTTCCTGTAAAAAATCCAACCTGTAACCCATTATTATTATTGCCATTCCCATTATCGCAGGCTATATTATTAAAATTAATGATACTTACTCCGGTGGATTCAACTGTATATTTATAAAAAGCAGTATTCTCCAGCGATCCTGCACAGAGATCTCCGGCTATTACATCAGGGCCTGGGGTATGACAGGAATTATTGTCTTGTTGAGGTGTAGGGCCAATTGGAAAAGCGCCGGTACAAACATCATTAGGAGGAGTATAATGTTGGGCGCAGATTGTAATATTCCCAGCAATTGCAGTCTTAATTCTTAATTTATATGTTGTATTGGGAGAGTAAACGAAATTATGTGCCGGAGCCCATAAGCCTTCGCCATCATCAAAACACATACTGGAAGCCGATAATGCAGGGGAACAGGACCCACTGGTGTACATTACTATTTCACAAGGCTGTCCGCCAGGAGCTGTAATATTCATCAAAACTTTATCCGGTAAACTATTTGTAGTAAAGCTAAAGAATGTAATCGGTGAGCTACCGGTATAGCTGGTACAAATCGAACTGGTACCAGAAGAAGCAGATGTTGCGTAGTCCTTACAAACACCATCCATAATGATAACAAAAGGATCAGCACAACTGGATCCTGTCTGAGCAAAAATCAAAACAGGCAGTAATAATCCTTTTAATAAAAGGAGATAAAAGATTTTCATAGGATGTGGTAATATTTTTATTATTACCGGGAATAAAATTAACTCCGGGATGCACCAATTCAAATCTTTTAATAAAGGGACTTAAAAAATCGAGTACTTTTTCCCAACCGGCCTCTGTAATTACCCCTTATCTCCTATTTATTGTAATAAATAAAAATAAATTCTAAATAATTCAATATCAAAGCCGCTTGTTTTATTATTCAAAAAATTCTGTTTACAATTGAATTCTTTATTTTTTTTAAAAAAATAAATATGTACCTGATACTCATTAATGTATTTACGTTTATCACTGTGTGTTTCAGCAATAAAATTACGTTTACTGATCAGTGTAATCGTAGATCTACGACAAAATTTTATAAAAATTTTTGTATAAATTATTTTTTCATGTACATTTATATTCCACTCCTGTACAAAACCTATCACAGAAATTCCAAATTCCTACAATTATTTTGATTTTTAGCTAATCCGCCTACCCCAAGAAATATTTTATTTAATCTATACTTTTTGAACAATAGTTCTTATTGAATTTATTGTAACGATAAAATGTTTGACCATTAACCAAAACTCTATTATGAGAAAATTAGTATCCTGTTGCTTGTCAAAAAATTATTTTTCATGCAACCCCTCAAATCAATTTAGAAAATTTATTCTGATGATGTATCTGCTCGCAGGTACATTTTTTATTGCTAATGCCCAATTAGGTTCGGGTATTGCACCTACAGTTCCTCCTATCGGAAATTTTAATATCGATGGGCGATTGGAAAGACAAGCAGCTGCTGGTGACTGGTTGTCTGGGCCTGGTGGTAATGCCGCTGGTACATTTATATTCAGTTCAGCCACTACAACTGGGTATGGTGTATTTCCAGGCTTGGTACCTTTGTCATATCATCTTATAGACAGGTATAATGATCAAACCCTGGATGAAATATTTGATGGAGGTAATAAATTGTTCCAAAATCCCAATACTTGGGGATGGCGAAGCCAGAAACCTCCTGCCAAAGATGATATCAACAATGCAATGGTATTACTTGCCCAAAATCCAGCAGATGGACATATCTGGATTGTTATAAGTGGTGACCGTATGTCAACAAATGGAACCAGTTATCTTGATTTTGAATTTTATAAAAGCCCGGTTACAAGAACTGGCGGACCTATACCTGGTGGTACCGGAGGTTTTACAACAGCCGGACCAAATGGAGGACGGACACTTGGTGATTTAAGTGTCACTTTATCATATACAGGAGGTGGATCTGTAGCATCAGTTTCATACTTACAATGGACAAACACAGGTGAAACCACTTTCGATTACTTACCTATTACTGTTCCAGCAAATGCTTCTTATGTTGCTGCTAACAATATGACAGTAAATGTGCCTTATGGTGCATTTGGTGCAACTACCTATATACCTCTACAATTTGTAGAAGCTGCTATAGACCTAACTGCTATTTTGGGTGGAACAACTACTCCAACCGAATGTTCAACTTTGCCATTTTCTACTTTATTTATTAAATCAAAATCTTCTGCCGAAAGAACGGCAGATCTAAAAGACTTTATAGAACCTTTACAATTAAATGTATGTTTCGATAGAACAGCCCCTGTGTTTACATTTACTCCAGCTGGAGGAGATTTGGGATGTAATCCGGCCGGAGTACCACCTCCTGGTCAGGCAACTGCAACCGATAATTGTAGTATTGCAAGTATTAATAGTGTATTAGGCCCTGTAACCGGTACTGGCTGTAATAAAACCCAAACAAGAACTTATATAGCTACAGATGCTTGCGGTAATACAGCATCAAGTACTCAGGTATTTACATGGGTGGAGGATACAGAAAAACCTGTTATCACACTGACTACAGCTGCTACATTGCCTTGTAATCCAACTTCAGCCCAGATCGCTGCTGCC
>JAHEMN010000024.1:6513-31232 GCA_024643645.1 Chitinophagaceae bacterium
TTCGGTACAGCTTCTGTGACTGATAACTGCAGCACTGGTCTCCAGGCTTCAGGTACCGTTGGTAATGAAACTGGCTCTGGTTGCTCTTACTCTACTACTAAAACATGGACGGTAACAGACGGTTGTGGCAACACACAATCTGCTACTCAAACTGTTTCTTATACAAGAGATACTGAGAAGCCGATGATCACTGTCACTCCAGCTGCTACATTGCCTTGTAATCCAACTTCAGCCCAGATCGCTGCTGCCTTCGGTACAGCTTCTGTGACTGATAACTGCAGCACTGGTCTCCAGGCTTCAGGTACCGTTGGTAATGAAACTGGCTCTGGTTGCTCTTACTCTACTACTAAAACATGGACGGTAACAGACGCTTGTGGCAACACACAATCTGCTACTCAAACTGTTTCTTATACTAGAGACATAACGAAGCCAGTTGTTACAAACAATCCACCAACAACTATTACAGCAAATTGTCAGACACTGTTTGCTAATCTTCCATGGGAAGCACCAACATTCACTGATAATTGTGGAACACCAGTTGTAACAATGGTAACAACACCAGATCAACAGCAGCAATCATGTCCTTCAACTTATAGCAGAACATGGACAGCTACTGATGGATGTGGAAATACAGCCAGCTTTACACAAACTATTACAGTTCCTTGTTGTGCTTTCTGTACTTATACGCAAGGGTATTATGGAAATGCAGGTGGTACTTCATGTGATGGTACTACAGGTGGTTATTCTACAACAGGATTGATAACTCAATCTCTGACAAACCTTGGTGGTTCGTTACAAATAGGTCGTCCTGGTAAATCTGTAATTATTTTGAATAATGCAGCAAATGTGAATTGTGTAATAGATAAATTACCTGGAGGTGGCCCAGCCAAAGAGTTAGTAAATGGCGACTTCAATATTTGCAGTTTACATCCATCTTATACTGCAGGTTCTGGAAGAATTAGAAATGTATTGTTAGCACAAACAATAACACTTGGATTGAACCTTGGTATTGCTCCAAGCCCAACCGGATTAGGTAGTTTCGTATTGCAAGGTGGTGTACTTGCAACGGCAGCGCCTGATGGAGGTTGCGGATCAAATACACCTAAAGTGAGGTCATGCTATTATAATCCGGTGGCGCCATACAATTTGATTGTTGTAAATGAATACCAGTATAAAACAATTGATCCGAATGTTATAGCCGCAATTGCAGGACCGAAAACTGTTGCAAACCTGCTTGCCTTAGCAAATGATGCTTTAGCAAATACAGATGGTGTTGTTGGCACTGAAAATGGTGTTTCAATATCTTCAATAGCCAGTACGGTAGGTGCTATCAACGAAGGATTTGATGAATGCAGAATATTTGTTGGATGGAACGTTCCATCATGTGTTCCTTCATCAGGAAGAATTGCGATTAGTACACCAGAAACTGAAGAGGCACTAAAAGTAAATGCCTTCCCTAATCCTTACGAGAATGGAAGTTTTAACTTAAAGATCAATGCACCTGTATCTGGCATCGCTACTATTCAGTTGTATACTATTGATGGTGTACTGATCACTGAAATGAAAAAAATGGTTATTAAGGATAAAGAAGAAGTGTTGAATCTTACAGTTCCCGGATTAATAAAAACCAAACTGGCTTATCATGTAGTCATTGGAAGTTATAACTCAAAAGGAATTGTTCTAAGTCCCAATTGATTTAATTAGAAATCATTTCAAAGTCCCGCATTTTATGCGGGACTTTTTTTATAGCAGCAGTTATTTATTTAAAATATTGTGTGAGGTTTTCAATAAGGATTTAGATGCTTTTACATTATCTCCAAAAACAATTAATTGATATCTTCCAATTGGAATATTATCAAACCTCCTGTAAAAAACATTGTCCCCTTTTTTACAGAATACATCTTCACTATAAACAACAGACCCATTCATTGAAATCAATTGTATATTCATTTTCCCTGCAACATTAGTTTGCATATTTATCAGCATATGATCTGTAACAGGATTTTGAAACGAAATATATACATAGGGAAAAACAGAACGT
This sequence comes from Chitinophagaceae bacterium, assembly GCA_024643645.1. GTDB lineage: Bacteria > Bacteroidota > Bacteroidia > Chitinophagales > Chitinophagaceae > JJ008. The sequence goes on from JAHEMN010000024.1 coordinate 8,555, forward strand.
ATTACTGAAATAGTATTATGATATTTTATATTACCGTCAATATCTACCATCTTCAACCTGTAAAAACATTTTTCAGGCGGATAACTATCTTCAAAAGAATAATTTTTTTCTGACGATGAATTCATCTCACCAGCTAAAGTTCCAATCGTTAAAAAATCTCTTCCGTTTTCACTACGTTGAATTTCAAACCTGTCATTATTGAATTCCTGCAAACTTGTCCATCTTAAAATATTAGAATTTGAATTTTTCCAGGCAGAAAAATATTTTATATAGGCTGCTAACACCAATGAATTAGTAACACTTATCTGGAAACGGCAATTAGAACCTGAGACACCATCAACCGCTACAAAAACACCAGTACCCGCAGGTAATGTTGAAGTAGTTGCTGATACTGCAGATCCAGAATTTGAAGCACAAGTAAGTGGAGATAAAGAGCTACACGTACCAGTAAAAAAACCAATCTGGAATCCATTACTATTATTTCCACTACCATTATCGCATTCAATACTTGTAATGTTTATTGTACTTGTGCCATTACTGGCAACTGTATATTTATAAAAAGAAGTATTTTCCAATGAAAATGCACAAAGTTGAGAAGCAATTACACCAGGACCACCGGTATGACATGCATTATTATCTGTAACAGGTATAGGACCCAGCGACATTGCACCTAAACAATTATCATTCGGAGGAGAATAGTGTTGTCCAGAAATTGTAATTGAACCAACAGTGGTCGTTTTTATTCTTAAAATATAAGTTGTATTGGGCGTTAAAACATAAGTTTCAGATGGTGCCCAAACTCCCTGTCCATCATCAAAGCACATACTGGAGGATGATTGTAAATTACCACCAGTGCAACTACCTCCTGCATACATTGCAATTTCACAAGGCTGTGCAGTTGGAGCAGTAATACTTAACAAAACACATTCAGCAGATCCATTTGTAGTAATTGAAAAAAAAGTAATCGGAGTACTATTTGCATATCCACATACAACACTATTACCAGTTGAAGCAGAAGTAACGAAATTTCTACTTACCCCATCAAGCAATAACGGATAAGGGTTGCTACAGGTAGAACCTTGTTGTGCAACAATAAAATTGCAGTGCAAAAAACAATATATAAGTATTCCTACCCGGCGTTTCATTTTTCACAGGAAATTGGTGATCGGATTTGAAAATAAAAATAGTTTGTAGAAACCCAATGTATAGCATAACTATCTGGGTTCTTAAAAAAATGGAGTACTTTTCTTAAATAATAATCGTAATTCCCCCATCACAAGCCTGGATAATCTCCTTTTATTAATTTGTCTATATGAAAAGAATATTAATTAAAATACAGAGGCAATTACGATACAATGAAATGATTCTCTTAGTATTTCAACCCTTAAATACAGTTGAAAAGCTGAATTTAAAAAAGTTTACCAATAAATTAAACAAGTAGAAGAAAGAGTTCAATTTTCAACTCCCGAACTCAATTATTCATCATCACAAATGCTCCCCAATATAAGGGCTCTTTAAATTTTATTATTAGTTGCTTCTGGGCATTTCTAAATGCTAACTGCTTGTTTTCACCATTTACAAGATTTGTGTAAAAATTATTCATTAATTCCTGGGTAGCTGCATCATCAACTTTCCACAAGCTCATTATGATCGCATCAGCACCAGCGACCAGGAATGACCGTTGTAAACCATATACCCCTTCACCTGCCTTTACTTCTCCTAAGCCAGTTTCACAAGCACTTAAAACTACAAGATCGGTACCTCTTAAATCCAGATTCATAGCTTCATATGATGTTATGATTCCATTATTATTGTTATCTAAACCAGGAACCATCTTATCTGCATTTGATGCACCTGCCAACATCAACCCTGAACGAAGAAGAACATTATCTTTAGCATAATCAGTATGAACCCCAATTGGCCAATTCGATTTTACAACATCCTTCAAAAAATATCCGTGTGTTGCAATATGAAGTATTGAAACCTGTCTGGACAACTTAAGATTCGTTTCAGTGGCATCTTTTTGTATTAATTCTGCAACCTTATAACCTGAAGTCTTTAATTGCACATTTATACCATCTACCTCTTTTTTAGTTCCCGGTAAAGGAGCAATCGCACCACCGCCAAAGTCAGGAAATCCAATTAAAACAGCCTTTTTTTCTTTAACATCATTACGGTCTTTATTCATCACTAATATATCACGGGGATTACTTAGCAATATAAAATCATATTTATTAATCAAATAATCATTTACAGATTTTTTAAGTGTATTAAGATTTACCTGATTATATACACCGTCAAGTGATACATAAATTGTTTTTATACCACCTAGCTCTTTTTCAAATGGTTCCCAGTAATTGATATAAGACTGTATATCATTTATTTTATTTTTCATTTTAATCCTATATGCCTTGGCATATTTCTCTTCCAGCTCACTCCCATTTTTAATTATAACAATAATTGGTTCTGGTTTTTCATTTGTAACAATCAGACCAGCATAGCGACAATCTTCATTTAATACCTGGTCAAATTTTTGTAAGCGAATGATTTCAATTAATGCTTCGCCTGGATTAAGTTGACTTTGAATAGCTAAATAATCCGGCTTACTTGTGAAATAAAAATCAGCAAAATCATTTGAGACTTGTGACAATTTTTTCTCCATATTATTGACAATGGATTCCAGCGAATCAATATTAACAGACTGCTCCTGCAGATCTTGTTTTGAGTAAGCGTATAATCTTGTAAGTTGCTCTTTGTGATCAATCCAGTTAATAAAATCATCAATCATTTGCTCGTTACCGCTGTTAATAATACTTTCACTGATCTTTTTTGAAGAACTCAATAAAATACCTTTTGTAGCAATCCTGTATTCTAACATGTCTTTAATTACTGATTTATCTGATTCTCCCGCTTCTAAAGCAAAATTGTAAAATCGTTGAAATCTTGGAGATAGTATATCCCAATATCTTGTTTTTTCTGCTTCACTCATTGGTGCAAAATAACGGTTGATAAAATCTAATGTTTTATCCATTACAGTTCTATACAATGAAACAGCTTTGTTAAGCTCTTTATTCTTCCAATAAAGTATTGCCATATCTTCCTGAGACTGAACAAACAATGGATGATTAGTACCTAATACCTCTTCTCTGATCTGCAAAGCCTGCTGTAAAAGTGGTAGTGCCGCTGCATATTTAGTTTTATATCGATAAAAATTTCCCAGATCACTGATCACTTTTGCATAGGCAGGGCTAGATTCTCCAAATGAACTTTTGTATATTTCTGCAGCCTGTTGTAACATAGACTCTACCCTATCCTCTTTATTCATTAACAGCGATAGAATTGCATAGTTGTTCAATAAATTCGCTTCTTCTGGTTTGCCTTTCTCCAGTTTTTTGTATAATTCCAAATACATTTTTTCTGCCTCATCATATTTACCCATTTGCTGATAAAGTAAAGCGAGGTTTGATAAAAATTTTAATTGATTTTTTGCTTTTACAGTTTCAATTCCACCAGACAATTGCATTGCATCCTGCATTAGTTTTAATGCTGCTTCATAATTACCTATAGATTGATATAATATTGCTTTATTATTCAAAACAATAGCGTATGGCATAGCTTCCTGCAGATTATTTGCTTTGATAACAGCAATGGCAGACTCAAATTCCTTTTCTGACTCATTATATCTACCGAGATTATAATTCAATACTGCATAGTTATTTAAAGAGGCTGCTACGGCCATATTAGTTTCTCCCAAATTATCTTTTCGAAGGACCAATGCTTTTGATGTATATTCTTCTGCTAATTGATATCTTCCGGTAGTAGTATATAATAACCCACGGCTGGCTATTGTTTTCATGTAATTAAGATCATCAGTTTGCGATAACTTTTCAAAATATTTCTCTGCTGAAATAAATCTTTTTTCTGCAAATACATATTTGCCCATTGCATAGGCTGATTGTCCCATTTGCAGATTCATTGTTGCATTCTCTTCGTCATCCAGATCAAAATCTTTATAAAGAGAATTTGCTATACCTCCTAGCCTTAAAAACTTTGCACCAAACCCACTTTTATCCTGGCTTCCAAATAAACCGGAATTATCACTCAGGAGTATTGCATAATCTATATCGGTAGAATCAAAATTTGCTTTTACTTCCTCTAACTCATTTCGGGCTGCATTTCTGGCCTTTACTTTAGCTTCATATTTAGCATCACGAACTTCACTTTGAACTTTATCTTTGATTTTATTCTTTAATTTATTAAGTATTTGAGCCTGACTGAAAGGTGAAAACAGGATAAAAATGAGAAGAACAAGAATTCTCATATTGATAAATTTAGATTACAGGTATTAATGTTAGTTCTAAGTTACTGCTTATTTTAAAAGTAAATTTTCAACAAAACATATCTTTTCGCCTTTGCTCATAATCAATAAACTATAAGATATTCCTTGTATAAATCGACTATATGAAATCAAAGTGAATTTAATTTTCTAACGTAACTTTCAAAAAAAAAGTAATGAAAAAAATATTTACAATTTTCTGTTTTATTCTATTAACATTGAATAGCTATACTCAAACCTGTGAAGAAAGAGAAGGGAAAATGCTGACAATTATTGGAGGATTTTCTGCGGGTTTACTTTATAATACCTATGGTGTAATAGGTTCAGTTGCAGATGGCTTTATGAAAGATGCTTATACCGGTGAAACTGTAACTAATTTAATGAATGCTCAAAAAGCAATGGCAGATAATTTCATTAAAATGATGAATAATAATTTAAAGGAAAATGTATTTACAAAAGAAGCAGATATTACTTACATGAAATCTGCTATTGAAATAATAAAAGGATTAAAATTACAAGCTGGCTTTTTAATTGATCTGACTGAAGTTAATTCCAATAAAAAAAGAGATGAATATGAGACACAGCGTCAAAAAAACTGGTCAAGCATCAGCAAACTTATGGGTATTGAAGAATAGTTACACTAAAACCCTTTTGTTTCACATCCCAACAACTCACAAAGTTTATCTTCCAGTGCAGGTCCTCTAAGATTCTTAGCAACAATTTTTCCATTTGGGTCAACTAATATATTCTGTGGTATACCTTGAATATTATACAATTTTGCTGCAGCATTATTCCAGAATTGCAGATCACTTACATGTGTCCAGGTTAGACCATCTTCTTTAATAGCATTCAGCCATTTATCTTTTTGTCCGGGCCTATCTAATGAAACTCCCAGTACCGTAAAGTTCTTAGCATTGAATTTCTTGAAATTCTCCACAACAGTAGGATTTTCATCTCTGCAAGGCCTACACCAACTTGCCCAGAAATCAACCAAAACAAATTTACCTCTGAATGAAGAAAGTGAAACTGCGTTACCTAGTGTATCTGGTTGAGAGAAATCAATTGCATCAGTACCTATAGCACCTATTTTGCCCTTGGCAATGAAATCTGCAAGCTGCTTTCCAGCTTCAGAATTTTTAACAGACATATCCAGTTTATTGTACCTGCTTTCAAGAAGTACAATATCTTCCTTAAAGCCATAGGTAACATTTAATATAAATGCAGTAACAACAGATTTAGGCTTTTTATCAACTGTCTTACTTATTGTATTCTGCAAGCTTTCCTGCAAGTTGTTATAAGTTTTCATCAGGTTTTCCCTTTCGGTTCCCGGAGCAGTACCATTGATTGTAGAGGTAAGAGAATTTACTTGCTGAATAATTGGAATAAATTCTTTTGTAAAATCAGTGAACTCTTTATTTGACTCAGATCCTGCTATTTCTATTTCCAGTGGATTTACCTTTTTACCCTTTACAGATATTTTTCCACTCTCTACATATATCTCAAGCGGCTTATTCTCACCAACACTTAAAAAGCATAATATTGGTTCTGTTACATCGCCTTTTAATATAAATTTTGTGTTTAAAACTTTAGCTGAAGCCATCTCAGCATTGTCACCATTTCTATACAACTTAATTTCAGTACCATCTGGAATGCCATCCAGTTTTCCTTCAATAGTAAAAGACTTTGCAGCATTTTGTGCAAATACAAAAAATGGGCTTATCAAAAAAAGAAATAATAATTTTTTCATACGTATTAAATGATTTTCATATAAAGGGTATTCCTATTTTTCAGCTTACAAAGTTAGCCATAGTAACTGAAAGTTAATAGCCATTCAGCCGACAATTGATGAAAGGAATGATTTTGTGGTTGCATTAACATCTTCACTGTTTTCCAATGCTTTAACATATGCACTTCCGATAATTCCACCATTTGAAAACTGACAAACGGCATCAAATGAAGCTTTATCCCTTATACCAAAACCTACCAAAACCGGATTTTTCAGATCCATACCCTTAAGCTTTTGTAGATATTCACCGGTATTATCAGAATTTTTAACAGTTCCTGTTGTTGATGAAGATGATACAGCATATAGGAATCCTGAACTTAATAGATCCAGTGTCATTATCCTGTCAACAGAAGTTTCAGGAGTAACCAGGAAGATAAAGTCCAGATCATATTTTTTAATGATGGGCCCATATTCCGTTTCGAATTCATATTCAGGCAAATCAGGCAATATCAATCCATCGATGCCAACTGCTGCTGCATCAGTACAAAATTTTTCGAACCCATATTGTAAAACAGGATTCATATATCCCATTAATAAAACCGGAACAGAAATTTCCTTTCTAAAACTTTTTAATTGTTCAAAGAGTTTAGCTATTGTCATGCCATTCGCAAGGGCAATTGAACTGCTTTTTTGGATAACCTGGCCATCAGCTAATGGATCGCTGTAAGGTATACCAAGTTCAATTATATCAGCCCCATTTTGTTGAAGGGCTTTTAATACTGACAATGTACTATTCAACTGTGGGTAACCGGCAGTACAATAGATATTTAACACATTATTCTTCTTGTTCGCAAATACTTCTCTTATTCTACTCATATTTCTTATTCTACAAATGAATTCTATGATTTCATATTATTCATATATGTTTCCAGATCTTTATCGCCTCTCCCACTCAAACAAATCACTACCATATCTGTCTTTTTAAAATTAATCATCTTCAATGCATGTAATGCATGTGCTGTTTCTAAAGCAGGGATAATTCCTTCAGTTTTGGCAAGTTCGAAAGAAGCAGCTAATGCCTTCTTATCGGTAGCACTCATGAAGATGGCCCTTTCACTTTCAAACAAATTAGCATGTAATGGCCCTATTCCAGGATAATCCAGACCGGCAGAAATACTATGTGGCTCTACTACCTGTCCATCATCTGTCTGCATCAGCAAACTTTTGCTCCCATGTAATATGCCCGGCTTACCTAATTGAGTTGTTGCTGCACTCTTACCGCTGTTAACTCCTTCTCCAGCTGCTTCTACAGCTATCAACTTTACTTCAGGTTCATCTAAGAAATGATAAAATGCTCCAGCGGCATTGCTGCCACCGCCTACACATGCTATAACATAATCCGGCAACTCTTTGCCAATTTTCTCAAATAATTGTTTCCGTATCTCTTCACTGATTACACTCTGGAACCGTGCTACCATATCAGGATATGGATGCGGCCCCACTACACTGCCAATTATATAATGAGTATCATCCGGATGATTGATCCAGTCCCTTATCGCTTCATTCGTTGCATCTTTCAAAGTTTTGCTGCCACTCGTTGCAGGAATCACCGTTGCTCCGAGCATTTTCATTCTTGCTACATTCGGCGCCTGCCGTTCAATATCTTTTTCACCCATGAAAACAATACACTCTACTCCTTTCAATGCACAAACAGTAGCTGTTGCTACACCATGTTGACCGGCACCTGTCTCTGCAATAATTCTTTTCTTACCAAGCCGCTGTGCTAATAATATCTGCCCGATAGTATTATTTATTTTATGTGCTCCGGTATGGCAAAGATCTTCCCGCTTCAAATAAATCGTTGCACCATACTTTTTACTCAAACGTTCTGCTAAGTATAATGGTGTCGGTCTTCCTACATAATCCCGCAGCAGATCCTGAAACTCTTTTTGAAAACTTTCTTCATATATAAATTCAAGGTACTTTGTACGTAGCTCTTCCACATTCCGTTGTAGCATTTCCGGAATGAATGCACCACCAAACTGGCCATAATAACCTTTTTCGTCAGGATTTGAGTATGATTGTTTTGTTGTCATTTTTATTTTTGTTGTAATCTGTAGCGACAGAGAATTAGTATTAGTCCAGCATCAGATTTTCATAGCATCGTCTGTTGTAATCTCCGATTTGTTAATTTATTTTCTTCCGGTGGAAGTGAATAAATTAATCTCTCTTGTACGTTCCGTTTTCATGGCAAAAAAAATACATTTATTTCAATGCCAACTTAAATTGCAACAACTTAGCCATATCCTTCATACCGGGAGTTAATTCAAATTTGCTGTTAATATCAACTCCAAAAAAATCAGGATGTTTAAACGCTTTAAGTCTGGCAGCATCTTCCACGCCAATCCCTCCGCTCAGAAAAAAAGGTTTTTCAATTTTTGCTTTCAAGAGAATACTCCAATCAAATTGCTGACCGGTGCCACCAATACTATAGTCAGTTGCTTTATCAAATAAGTAATAGTCACAGGCATTATCATAATCTGCAACAAGCTCATCAATATCAACATTATTGTCTTTTATATGAAACGCTTTTATCACCTCTACTTCATCACTAAGGTCTTCACACATTTCCGGACTTTCATTACCATGTAGTTGCACCACTTCAAGTCCATATTCATCGATAGCATCTAAAACTTCTATCATTTCAGGATCTACAAACACTCCTGACTTCTTGAGATCAAAGTCTGCATTTTTCACTTCTGACTTTTTCAACATATCTCCAATGTATCGGGGAGAATCTTTGTAAAATATCAACCCTGCAAAGTCAATATCAAGCCCATCTAACTGTTGCAATTGTTTCATTTCGGTAATACCACATACTTTAATGTTCATACTATACTTTTTTTATTTTCTCAAAGCTGTTACAAAATTTTTAATCTTATTGATATCCTTTATTCCTGCACCAATTTCAAACCGGGTATTTATATTTACTGCAAATAATTTACTGGCTACTTTTTCCTTTTCAAACTCCAATAATCTTTCCTCATCTCCTTGCTCAATACCACCGCTTATTAAAAACAATTTATCAACTAATTTATCCTTTAAAATTTCCCAATCAAATTTTTTTCCTGTTCCTCCATAGTCAGCACCTATGGTATCAAACATGAACATATCGCAAACTTCATTATATGGTCTTATCATCCACTCTATCGGATCATTATCACTTAAACGAAATGCTTTTATTACAGTAACATAATTAGCTACATTCTCACAAAACCTTTCAGTTTCATCACCGTGCAATTGTACCATATCGAGGCGGTAATCATCAACCGTTTTTAATACATTATCATATGTCTCATTCACAAATACCCCCACCTTGGCAATTCGTCCACCAATTTTTTTCATTCTGTCCGGAGCAATTTTAGCCCCCATATACCTTGGTGATTTAGGATAAAAATTAAACCCCGCAAGTTCTACACCCATTTCCTCAAGTGCATTAACCTGTTCAGGCAATGTCATTCCACAAACTTTAATTTTCATAACGCTTCTGCATTTAGTTGATTCACAAAATCAGCAAAAGCAATCGCAGGATCATCTGCTTTCATAAAATTTTCTCCTATGAGAAAACCTTTGAAACCGGCATTCTTTAAAGTTACAATAGTTTCCACATTTGTTATCCCACTTTCCGCAATGGCCGGCTTATCGGCCGGGATCTTTTTTATCAGATCCAATGATGTATTAATATCTACTTCAAAAGTTTTAAGATTACGGTTATTGACACCTATCATACTTACTTCATCACAAATATGATCCAATTCTTCTTCATTATGCACTTCCAGAATCGTTTCTAACCCTATACTATTTGCATATACTGCGAACTCTTTTACTTCAGCTTTTGATAAGCAAGCTGCGATCAATAATATGACATCGGCTCCGAATGCCTTTGCCTCAGCTATTTGCCATTTATCAATGATAAAATCCTTACGCAATACCGGAACATCACTTACCACTTTTGTCTGAATCAGATCATCCAGATCACCGCCAAAATATTCATCATCTGTTAATACAGATATCCCTGCTGCTGATTTATTATAGGCAACAACTACGGGTTCTACCTCCAGTTCTTTTGTTTTAAACCAACCCTTACTCGGACTTTTTCTTTTGAATTCTGCAATAATACCTGTGCTGCCAGCTTGTAATAGACTTTGCACAAGGGAACGATTGGCAATCTGCCAGAAAAATCCATCCCTTTCAAACCTCTCAATACTGCTCAGAGGTTTGAATCTTTCAATCTCTTCTCTTTTTGTAGCTATTATTTTATCAAGGATATCCATACCAATTATTCAATTCTAAAATTTTTTTATTCAATCATTTTAAGTTCCTATCCAGAGGAATATAAATTATTCATCATTGTATTGCTATAAGTTTTTTCAATACTTCATAAGCTTTTCCGCTGTCCAGGCTTTCCACTGCTTTTAAATATGCATCATCATACGTTTCATATTTTCCGGTACAAAATAAAGCCATGGCAGCATTTGCCAATACAACTGCATTTTGCGCAAAGGTGCCCTCCCCTTTTAAGATAGTTGCGAAAATTTTTGCAGCTTCCTCTACAGAATTACCTCCTGATATATCCAGTGCTGAGACCATCCTTTTTCCTAATTGCTCAGGTGTCATTATTGTTTCACCTTCATTGGTAATTACTTTGGTATCGTTAGTTAATGAGATCTCATCATAACCATCCAAACTATGGATTATTGTAAATGTTTTTTCGGTCTGTTGTAATAAATAATTATAAATTCTTGCCATCTCCAAACTAAATACACCTACTAATTGATATGTTGGATGAGCAGGATTTGCCATTGGACCCAGCATGTTAAAAAAAGTTCGCATGGCGAGGTTCTTTCTTATCGGACCTACCGTTTTTAAAGCAGGATGGAATAATGGGGCATGTAAAAAACAGATCCCTGTTTTGTCAATTTCATTTTTTATTTTATTATTATCACTGCTGAATTTATACCCCAACTGCTCCATTACATTGCTTGATCCGCTAATGGATGAAGCTCCATAGTTACCATGTTTTGCTACTTTTTGACCTGCACCTGCTACAATAAAACAGGATAATGTAGAAATATTAAATGTATTCTTTCCATCACCTCCGGTACCTACAATATCAATCGTTTCAAAATCATTTAAGTCGGCTTTTACAGAAAGCTCCAGTAATGCATCCCGGAATCCCTGCAATTCCTCAATGGTGATACTACGCATAAGGAACACTGTCATAAAAGCGGTCACTTCATGTTCATTATACATCCCCTTACCAATGTTCACCAGCACTTCCTTTGCCTTTTCTTTCGACAAGGTTTTATGTTCGAATAAATATTGTAAAACTTTCTTCATACCCCTGTCCCCTAAATGGGGAACTTGATTTTTTTATTAATAAAAGGTTTAGTCATTTTTTATTATGTAATTAGTTCAATAATTTTCGATTTATGTTTCAAAAGCCTCTTTGGGGGTTGGGGTTCAACCAATTTCTCATGATCGTTTCCCCATCTGGTGTTAAAATACTCTCAGGGTGAAATTGCACTCCTTGTATATCATACTTTTTATGTTGTAAAGCCATAATAAAATTATTATCATCTCTTGCTGTTATATCCAGCTCTTCCGGTAATTTTTCTTCATCTACGATCCAGCTATGATAACGACCTACTTCAATTGTATCCGGCAAGCCATCAAATAAATTACCATTCTTATTTCTATCTATATGTATTGGTGTTGCCACCCCATGATATACTGTTGAAAGATTTATCAACGATCCTCCAAATGCTTCACCAATTGCCTGGTGCCCGAGGCATACACCAAGGATTGATTTAGAAGCGGCATATTCTTTTATTAATTGCAATAACAAACCAGCTTCTTCAGGTATACCCGGACCCGGAGATAAAACTATTTTATCATACTCCTTTACCTTCTCCAATTCAATCTGATCATTACGATACACATCTACTTTTGAATGTGTGATCTTTTCAATTAAATGAACAAGATTATAAGTGAACGAATCATAATTATCAAATACCAGAATCTTCATATTCAAATTTCTTTAGCTAATTCAATTGCTTTTTTCAATGCACCCAACTTATTATTTACTTCCTGTAATTCATTTTCCGGATCACTTGCAGCTACTACACCTGCACCCGCCTGGTAGGTGAGTGTATTATGCTGACTTAAAAATGTCCTTATCATGATTGCATGATTACAGCTTCCGTCAAAACCCATAAACCCTATTGCACCCCCGTAATAACTCCTTGCAGTTGTTTCACCCTCATCGATCAATTTGATAGCTTTGAATTTGGGTGCTCCACTTAATGTTCCTGCCGGAAATGTTTTAGCCATTAAATTAAATGGATTACTTTTTTCTCTCACTTTTCCTTTTACTTCACTTACCAGGTGAATAACATGTGAAAAATATTGCACCTGCTTGTAATGAGCAACTGACACTTCATCGCATACACGGCTGAGGTCATTCCGTGCAAGATCTACCAACATTACATGTTCTGCATTTTCTTTAGCATCGTTTAATAGACGTTTTGTTGCTTCTTTATCAGCGTCATCATCACCTGTTCTTTTAAAAGTACCTGCAATTGGATGAAGCACTGCTGTTCCGTCCTGCACCACCAATTGAGCTTCCGGTGAAGAGCCCATCAATTTATAATCTCCATAATCAAAGAAAAATAAATAAGGCGATGGGTTTACACTACGTAAAGCTCTATATACATTAAATTCATCACCAATAAATTTTTGCTGAAATCTTCTGCTCAAAACGATCTGAAAAACATCTCCCCTGTAACAACTGGCAATTCCTTTCCTTACTAATTCCTTATACTCATCATCCGTAATATTTGATGACTCATCGCCTTTAATGTTAAAAGGATATGCAGGAACATCCTTACTTCTGATTATCGATTCTATTACAGAAGTATCACTTTCAATACCATCAATTTTATTTTCACATATGAATAATTCGTCCTTAAAATGATTGATAGCAATTATATATTGGTAAAGTCTGTAACGCATCAACGGAATTACAGGTTGCGATAGACGATTAGCAAGATCGATTGTATCAAAAAACTGTACTGCATCATATGTTGAATATCCAAATAACCCCTGTGCAAACTTTTCTTCTTTTGAAGCCCCTTTTTTTACTTCAAATTTTTCCATAAAATTCCAAAGCAAAGCTGGAATATCAGCATTATCCTTAGCATTCACTTTTTCCGGCTTTTGCCCCGGTATTTTGAATTCAATATTATTGATAGAATTAATCTCCATCCCTCCAATTGCATTCACACAAATAAATGAGTAACTATTTTCTGAAGAATGATGATCAGTGCTTTCTAATAAAATTGTATCCCTGTATCTATCCCGCAACCGCAGATAAATACTGACAGGTGTATAAACATCTGCCAGCATTCGTTTACATATAGTATTTATTTCAATTTTTTTCATTCCTGTATTTGATTCCTTCCATCAGTTAAAGACAAAAATAAACCCCGAACTTAGTCGGGGCTTGTATATATTTAATTAAATATAGTAATAACATTACAGCCCCTTACGAGTTGTATGCCACCACCATATTTTGCTTATTTGTTTCATCGTTGCTTAACAAATATAAAAGCAAATTTATTATTGGACAATTATTTTTAGTTTTAATAAATGAAAAGGAATTTATTCACAACCATATACCTGCTGGTAGTTTTGTCATGTTTTAGTCAGACATCGGATAAGTATGTATTATTAAAACCTGACAGGGTTTTTGATGGAGAACAATTGCATACAGGCTGGACGGTATTAATTAAAAATAATATTATTGAAGAAGCTGGTGCGATGACATTCAAATTACCTGCAGGTACAGAAATCATAGAACTAAAAGGAAAAACTTTATTGCCTGGATTAATTGAAGGCCATTCTCATTTATTCTTACACCCTTATAATGAAACCAGTTGGAATGACCAGGTATTAAAAGAAACAAGAGCTGAAAGAACTGCCAGAGCTGTTAATCATGCAAAAGCAACATTGCTGGCCGGTTTCACCACTGTAAGGGACCTTGGAACTGAAGGTGCACTGTATGATGATGTTGGATTAAAGGAAGCAATTGCCAAAGGGGTAATACCGGGGCCAAGATTGATCATAGCAACAAAAGCTATTGTGGTAAAAGGAACATATGGACCAAAAAGTAATAATCCGGAAATTGAACTCCCACAAGGCGCTGCAGAAGTTTCGGGAAAAGAAGAACTTGCCAATGAAGTTTTAACGCAAATCAGTAAAGGGGCAGATCTAATAAAACTATACGCAGATTATCGCTGGGGCAATAATGGTGAAGCAAAACCTACCTTTTCGAAAGAAGAAATAGAATTAGCTGTAACGATTGCAAAAAACAGTGGCCGGCAAGTAGTTGCCCATGCAGCTACTCCAGAAGGAATGATTAGGGCCATAAATGCGGGTGTATCCACTATAGAACATGGTGATAATGGAACGGATGAAGTCTATAAGCTGATGAAAGAAAAAGGAGTTGCTCTTTGCCCTACTTTAGCTGCCGGAGATGCTATAGAACAATACAGGGGCTGGAAAAAAGGAGTTGATCCCGAACCTGACCGTATCTCAAATAAAAAGAAAACCTTTGCCATGGCATTGAAAGCAGGTGTTACAATATGTATGGGAGGGGATGTTGGGGTATATCCGCATGGAGATAATGCCAGGGAAATGGAAATAATGGTAGAATATGGTATGAAACCGATTTCTGTATTACAATCTGCAACTTCCATCAATGCAGATGTATTTGGATACAGCAATAAGATCGGTCGGATAAAGAAAGGATTATTGGCTGATATCATAGCTGTTGAAAATGACCCATCCACAGATATAAAAAATATCAGAAAAATAAAAATGGTCATGAAAGACGGAATTATTTACAAGTAATGACTCTCGTTTCTTTTTGTTCAAAATAGTATTAAAAGACCGGACAAAACCTTAAACCATTCTTCAATTCTATTTTAATTTTCAATTTTATACCAACGGTTAATTTATCTATCTATTTCTTGCTTATCTTGTTTCATTAAAAATTAATACCATGTTTATCAAACGATTTGTAGCAGTTTTTTCTTTCCTTTTTCTGGCTTTAACCATTACAGCAATAGCACAAGATGATGCTGGATATACAATGCCACCAAAAGATATTGCTGATATGTTATTGGCAAAATCATCTCCCGCAGTAAGTACAGATGATAAAGGCGAATGGATGTTGCTTTTACAAAGCAGCAGCTATCCATCAGTAGAAGAATTGGCAATGCCTGAATTAAAAATTGCCGGGCTTCGTATCAATCCAGCAAATTTTTCCCGCAGTCGTCAAAATTTTTACAATGACCTTTGGCTTAAGAATATTGCCACCGGAAAAGAATTAAAAATTACCGGTCTTCCAAATCCCTTATTTGCCGGTAATGTAAGATGGAGTCCTAATGATAAGAAAATTGCTTTCACACAAACAACCGGATCCCGGGTTGATTTATACATAATAGATGTGGCTACACAAAAAGCAATGAAAGTTAATAAGACAGCATTAAATACAATTCTCGAAAATTTTAGCTGGTACGATAACAATACATTGATTTATCTTGCTGCATTAAAATCTGCAACATCCGCACCGGTAAAACCATTGATGCCTGAAGGGCCTACCGTACAGGAGAACTATGGTAAAGCTACTCCCCGACCTACTTACCAGGATCTTATTAAAAGCCCATATGATGAAAAACTATTTGAGTTTTATGGAACTACACAACTGGTAAAAAATGTAAA
This sequence comes from Chitinophagaceae bacterium, assembly GCA_024643645.1. Lineage (GTDB taxonomy): Bacteria > Bacteroidota > Bacteroidia > Chitinophagales > Chitinophagaceae > JJ008. The sequence goes on from JAHEMN010000024.1 coordinate 24,463, forward strand.
TGGAGTTGAAACAAAGATCGGTCAGCCAGCTATTATTGGAAGCATTAATTTATCTCCTGACAAAAAATATATGCTCGTTTCAAAAATAAAAAAACCATTTTCTTATACTGTACCGGCTAATGGATTTCCATCTGTAGTTCTTATCACTGACATGAACGGTAAAACTATCAAACAATTGGCTGATCTTCCATCATCAGAAACTGCACCAAGTGGGTATGATAATGTACAATTAGTTGCCCGTTCATTTGATTGGAAAGATGATGAACCTGCTACAATTACCTGGTGTTTACCATTGGATAGTGGCTTTATCAAAAAAGATATTGAATATCATGATGCTGTATATGCATTAGAAGCACCTTTTAATACAGCATCAAAACTGTTGTTCAAAACAAAAATGAGATACTTCAACAGCACCTGGGGTGATGCAAATCTTGCTTTAGTAACTGAAGGTCTCAGAAGTAAACAGACCTTTCAGCTAAATCGATTTAATTCTATAACAGGCGATCTTGAAAAACTGATCACCCGAAATACAACAGATGCATATGGTAACCCGGGCACTCCGGTTACTGCTCCTAATAAATATGGGAAAAATGTATTAGTAATATTGGACAATGGGAATAAAGTATTATTCAATAATACATCAGGTAGTTCTCCAAAAGGTGATCTGCCGTTCCTTACTTCCTATGATGTTCGTAAAAAAATTGCAGATACTCTGTGGCGTTGTAATGAAGGCTGGTATGAAATGGTTGTAAAAGTTATTGATCCGGAAAAACTTACTATACTTACCCGTAGGGAAAATGAAGATGTTGTTCCTAATTACTGGCTTAAGAATTTAAAACTGCGAATTGCTGACCGTCAACTAACAAATTTCACTAACCCTTATCCTCAAATGGAAGGAGTTACAAAAGAAAAGATCAAATATAAAAGAGCTGATGGTGTTGACCTTACAGGTGACCTTTATCTACCAAAAGGTTATAATAAAGACCGAGATGGTAAGCTCCCTGTTTTCATTTGGGCTTACCCAAGAGAATTCAACTCTGCTGCAGATGCTGCACAGGTTCGTGGCAGTGAGCATCGTTTTACATTAGTAAGTTGGGGTTCCCCCGTATTTTATGTAACACAAGGATATGCAGTATTGAATAATGCTGAAATGCCAATTGTTGCAACAAGTAAAGACAAAAAACCAAATGATGATTTTATTCAGCAATTAACGATGAATGCGGAAGCTGCTGTGAATGTATTAGACAATATGGGTGTGGGTGATAAGAACAGAGTTGCAGTGGGCGGCCATAGTTATGGTGCATTTATGACGGCCAATTTACTGGCTCATACAAAATTATTTAAAGCAGGAATTGCCCGTAGTGGAGCATACAACCGTTCTCTAACTCCTTTTGGATTTCAGAATGAAGACCGTACTTACTGGCAGGCAATGGATCTATATACAGAGATGAGTCCTTTTACTAATGCAGATAAAATAAAAACACCCATTCTTTTAATACATGGAGATATGGATAATAATACAGGTACATATCCTATCCAGAGTGAAAGAATGTTCAATGCCATTAAAGGAAATGGAGGTACAGTAAAATATTTAAGCTTACCATACGAAGCTCATGGATACCAGGGCCGGGAAAATATTCTGCATATGCTTAATGAACAATTTCAATGGCTTGAGAAATATGTGAAAAATCCAGATCAAAAAAAGGAAAAAGAAGTTAAAAAAGCTTTTTAAAATAACACCCCGGTATATAGCCGGGGTTTTTTATTTTTAATAATAAAATTAAATTATAAAATAAATCAAGAATGCAATTCAAACTTCGTCCTTGGTTATTATCAGATATCGATGCGTTGCTGGAATTCGCCAATAATTTCAATATTGCAAAATATATGCGTAATGCTTTTCCTCATCCATATACATTAGAAGCTGGTATAAAATTTATTGAATTAAACACTAATAAAGATCCAGTTCAGGTTTTTGCAATTGAAATAAATAATAGGGCAAGTGGAGGAATTGGAATTTTTCCACAGGATGATATTATGTGCAAAAATGCAGAAATTGGATATTGGTTGGCAGAACAATACTGGGGCAAAGGCATCATTAGTGGCGCAATTAACCAGATTGTAGAATACGGATTCAAAACATTTGATATAAACCGAATTTATGCAGTTCCATTTGGCTCTAATTTAGCTTCTCAAAAAGCGTTGGAAAAAGCCGGTTTTATACTTGAAGCAAAGTTGGAAAAAACCATTTTTAAAAATGGTGAATATTTTGATGAATTAATTTATGCGATTCGAAAATAAGTCTGAATAAAAGACTGAAATATAACTGTTTAAACACTTGTATTCTATTACTGAAGCTAAAGAATCCTACCCTATAAGATTGACCATAAAACCTTACCTTTGCGCCACTTATTTCTCAAATAAATTTTCTAATTTATACTAACTATATGGCAGACATTTTTGAACGCTTATTAAAGAACTATGGCCCGTTAGGTCAGTACCGTGAAAGAGCCCACGGATATTTTGCATTTCCGAAATTAGAAGGAGATATCAGCAGCCGGATGAAATTCCGTGGCAAAGAAATGATCGTATGGAGCCTTAATAATTATTTAGGTTTAGCTAACCATCCTGAGATTCGTAAAGCGGATGCTGATGGTGCAAAAGAATATGGTCTGGCTTACCCCATGGGTGCCCGTATGATGAGTGGCAACAGTACATTACACGAACAATTGGAATCTGAATTAGCTGCTTTTGTAATGAAAGAGGATGCTGCTTTGTTCAATTTTGGTTACCAGGGAATGGTTAGTTTAATCGACGTTTTATGCAGCCGTCATGATGTTATCGTTTACGATGCAGAAAGTCATGCTTGTATAATTGATGGCCTTCGCTTACATGCCGGACATCGTTTTGTTTTCAAACATAACGATATGGCTGACCTGGAAAAGCAATTACAAAGATCAACAGCACTGATAGAGAAACAAGGAGCAGGCGGAATACTGGTAATTACTGAAGGTGTATTTGGTATGGCTGGTGATCAGGGTAAATTAACTGAGACTGTAGCTTTAAAAGAAAAGTATTCATTCCGGTTGTTAGTGGATGATGCTCACGGATTCGGTACATTGGGTAAAACAGGGGCTGGCGCTGGTGAAGAACAAAATTGTCAGGATGCTATCGATCTTTATTTCTCAACTTTTGCTAAATCAATGGCAAGCATAGGTGCATTTATTGCTGGTGATAGAAAAATCATTGATTATATACGTTATAATATCCGTTCGCAAATTTTTGCAAAGAGCTTACCAATGCCTTTGGTAATCGGTAATCTTAAAAGACTGGAACTGGTTCGCAATCATCCTGAGTTCAAAGAAAAGCTTTGGAGTAATGCTATGAAATTACAATCCGGTTTAAAAGAAAGAGGTTTTGATATTGGTAAGACCGACTCGGTGGTTACTCCAGTGTATATGAAAGGTGATATACCTGAAGCTACTGCTATGGTTATGGACCTGAGAGAGAATTATGGAATTTTTGCATCTATCGTTGTGTATCCTGTAATTCCAAAAGGACATATTATTTACCGGTTAATACCTTCTGCAGTACATACTGATGAGGATATCGAAATGACATTAAATGCTTTCTCAGAAACCAAGAAGAAGTTAGAGGCAGGTGAATACCGTGTAGAAAAGATTCCTGACATGGCAGATATAACAGGGAAACGTTTTGATTATCTCACTGAAAAAGTGAAGGATAAATAAATAATAAATTCAACAAAAAGCCCTGTATCACCTAAGAAGATACGGGGCTTTTTTATGTACGGCATCTGCTATACACCATATTATGCTACTTTTACGGACTTTGTTTCGTCAGGAAATAGTAAATAACTCAAAAAAACAAAAAAGACCATGCGTAAGCTATTATTACTATTGTTTTTGCTCCCATTCGTTGCTACAGCACAAACAAAACAAATTTCATTAGAAGACATTTATAAAAAAGGAACTTTCCGTGGTGAACAAGTGAGAGCCGATTTTGGTTCCACCAAAACAGAAACGGAAATTAAAGTGGAAGACCTGAAAGATGAAAATGGAAAATCTATCGGGGAACCAGAAGATATCATTCGTAGTGAAACTAATCCCAATTTGGTATTGGTAAAAAAAGGGCTTGAACGAATTTACCGTCGTTCTTCAAAAGCATTAGTTTATTTGTATGATATATCTGCAAAGAAACTGATCAAACTTGAAAATGAAAAAGTTTTACATCCTACTTTTTCACCTGATGGCTCTAAAATTGCTTATGTAAAAAACAATAATCTCATCATGTATGATATTGCAGCCAAAAAGGCTACAGCGATCACTACAGATGGAGAATGGAACAAGATCATAAATGGAAATTGTGATTGGGTGTATGAAGAGGAATTTGAATTTACTCAGGCATACGACTGGAGTGCGAAAGGAAATTATATCGCTTACTATAAATTTGATGAAAGTAAAGTAAAGGAATACCAGTTTACTCAATACGATGACACTTATAATAATCAATACACTTATAAATATCCAAAAGCCGGAGAAGAAAACTCAAAAGTAGAAATACATATTTATGATGTAGCAAACGGTAAAGATGTAAAAGCAGAATATGAACAAGGAGATATTTACATTCCCCGGATCAAATGGACAAAAGATGACAACACATTGGTGGTGTTTTGGATGAATCGTCACCAGGATGATCTTAAATTGCTTGCAACAAATGCAATGACTGGAGCCAGTAATTTATTATATGAAGAGAAGAATAAATACTTTGTTGAGATAAATGATGATTGGTGGTTTTTAAAAGATGGTAAAAGTTTTCTTTATACAAGTGAGAAAGATGGCTATCGTCATTTATACCTGAACAGCCTTGATGGAAAAACAACTACACAACTTACAAAAGGCAATTATGAGATCACCAGTATTGAAGCTGTAGATGAAAACAATAAAAGGGTCTTTTATACCATGGCTTACCCTACTCCTATGGACAGGAATTTGTTTGTTACAGATTTTCAGGGAAAGAAAACATCGCAACTAACTTATGGTAATGCCTGGCACAGAGTACAGTTAAATGATGACTATACCCAATTCTATGATTTTTATTCTGATATCAATACTCCTCAGATCGTTACATTGAATGATATCATTGTTGATAAAAAGAAAAACATAAGGGCTAAACTTGTAAAAACAGTAAATGAAAGTGCTAAATTAAAAAGCAAATTAGATGAATATGGTTTTGCAAAGGCAGATTTCATTAAAGTACCCAACAGTAAAGGTGATACATTAAATGGCTGGATGCTTAAACCTGCCAACTTTGATGCTACAAAAAAATATCCTGTATTGTTTTGTAATTATGGTGGTCCGGGATCTCAACAGGTAGCAAATCGATTTGGGGCAGTAAGTGCATGGCACCAGATGCTTGCACAAAAAGGTTTCATTGTAGTAAGTATAGATAATACAGGTACAGGTTTTCGTGGAGAAGAATTTAAAAAGAAAACATACCTGCAATTAGGAAAATATGAAATCGAAGACCAGATAGATGCTGCTAAATATTTAGGTAAAATGCCTTTTGTAGATAGAGACAATATTGGGCATTGGGGATGGAGCTATGGTGGTTTTATGAGTTCATTAGCGATCACAAAAGGTAATGATGTATTCAGCGCTGCTGTTGCTGTAGCACCGGTTACTAATTGGCGATATTACGATAACATCTACACGGAAAGATATATGCGTACCCCACAGGAGAATCCCAAAGGTTATGATGATAACTCACCTATCAATTTCACAGATAAGATAAAAGGTAAATACCTGATCATTCATGGTACTGCAGATGATAATGTACATTTTCAAAATGCTACACAGATGATCACTGCATTGGTAAAAAGTAATATAGATTTTGAAAGTGCTTATTACCCGAATAAAAATCATGGTATTGGCGGAATGATGGATAATACCACTTTTCATTTATGGAGTAAAATGACTAACTGGATATTGGAAAATCTGGGAAATGAAAATTCTCAAAAACCAAATAAGCCGGTGAATCAACCAAAAGGATTTTAATAGATTTATTGTTATTAAAATAAAAATCCCTTCAAAAAATTGAAGGGATTTTTTTTATATTATTAACTGATATTTTCTTTGTGAAACAGTTAGTAAAAAAAAGAACCCCCGAAATGAATCGGGGGACCCTAATCAAAAACCATTAACCATTAAACCTTATCCTATGAAAATTCAATGCTAATATCGTTAATAAAATCTTAACACAAAGTTTTTAGCCCCTTTTTTTTTAAAATTATTGGGCAAAATCTATGCTATTATATAATAATTGATTAAACTCAATACAAAAACACTTGTTAGTACATATTACAGATAAACTCAATTTACGCAAACGTTTGCGTAAATTGAGTTTATTACATTCAACTTACGTTAATAATAAGGGTTATACATTATATGAAAAAAATTGTTGTTGCCATTACAGGGGCCAGTGGTTCAATATATGCGAAAATTCTATTGGAAAAGTTATTGTTAGTAAGAAATCAATGGGATGATTTATCAGTAATAATGACTGAAAATGCCAAAGAAGTATGGCGTACAGAATTGGATAATGAATCCTTTAAAGATTTACCTGTTAAGTATTATGGTACGATGGATTTTATGGCTCCGTTTGCATCAGGTTCAGGACAGTACGACACCATGATCATCATTCCCTGTTCAATGGGAACATTAGGTAGAATTGCTGCAGGCATTTCCAATGAT
>JAHEMN010000141.1 GCA_024643645.1 Chitinophagaceae bacterium
TAGTTGCAAGATTTAAAACATACACTCCAAAACATTCCACATCAGGTGTAGATTTATTTACCAGGTAACCCAGATGGTGTTGTGTAATAATATCAACAACAAAACAATGCTGAATGAATTCAATATTTTTTTGCTTATCAACAGCATCAATCAAAGCCCTCTCCATTTCTTTACCAGTTACATCTTTATGATGCAGGATGCGGTATTCAGAGTGACCGCCTTCTTTTCCTCTTTTATAATCTCCGTCTGATTCTTTATCAAATTTTGCTCCCCAATCAATTATTTCATTCACTCTTTCAGGCCCTTCCTTTACAACAATCTCTACAACTTCCTTATTACACAATCCATCTCCCGCTATCAATGTATCCTCAATATGTTTCTCAAAACTATCATGCTCCCAGTCATTCACCACTGCAATACCACCCTGAGCATATTTTGTATTCGTTTCATCTGCGGCAGCTTTGGTCATTACCAATACTTTCTTTTGCGGAAATTGATCTGCAATTTTCAAAGCATAGGTCAAACCCGCTATACCCGATCCTATTACTAATATATCTGTTTGTCGCATTTTAAATTTTTATGTTACCAGCTTCAGCCCTCTGATCATCGTTCCTTGCGCCTGCCTGCCTGCAGGTCGATCTCTTATACTTTCTGTTCTTTATTCAACTAAAAAAATACAAAACTATTCTTTATTAAGTGAATTAAAATAATCAGATGCACCTTTCACTATAAAAAATTGGGCAAGGCCATACGTAAGCATTATTAATATTCCAGCAAATTCAAATGAGTTATAAAATTTATTTAAAGCAAGTAATGTATCTGAGATCACAAAAAGGAATGCCCCTGCCATCATCCATTTCCCTGCATTCCTATTATCAATATATAACATATGCATTGCCAGCATAAACATAAAACTGATAACGATTCCATAAATACGAACCGGCAATTTCATCTCAAATAAATAAGGAGACAGTAAACTGATCAATGCTGCATAATAAATCACTACGACCACCATCAGCCATGGATTACTTTTTACACTTTCTAATATTCTTATTTTATGGAAATAAACAATATAAAAAATATGTGCCAGCAGGAATGAAGACAAGCCTAATAAAAAGAATAATGAATCCTTATCCTGAAATATTAACAGCACATCACCTATCCACGAAAAGATCAAAGCAAGAACGATCCATTTGTTAATACTATGAAACGAATTAATTACACTGGAAAAAAAATAACCAATTAATGCAGGAATAATAAGTGCTTTGAAAATATATTGTAATACAGAGCTTTGCAGTTGTATCCCGATCAAATCTCCAATAAGAACAAAAGCAAAAAGAAGTATCCAGAATTTTGGTTTCATACTATCATATTATTCTTCTACCCAGGCGTCATGTTCCTTCAATAGATTGATCAATTCATCCACAGCCACTTCACTGTTCACATTTCTTTTCATCACTTCTTTCCCTTTATATAATGTAATTTTTCCGGGGCCACTACCTACATAACCGAAATCAGCGTCCGCCATTTCACCCGGGCCGTTTACAATACATCCCATGATGGCAATCTTCAATCCTTTCAGATGATTGGTTACTGCCCTTATTTTAGCAGTAGTTTCCTGCAGATCAAATAAAGTTCTTCCACAACTCGGGCAACTGATATATTCTGTTTTTGAAATTCTTGTTCTGGTAGCTTGCAAAATACTGAACGCCGTATTATTTGTAAACTGATAAATATCTTTTACTTCCAGATAAGTTCTGCCCGTAGCTTTTACATTCTCCAATGGTGTAATTCCGCTATACCCTAAGCAAATGCCATCACCCATTCCTTCCAGAAACAGTGCACCGGTTTCTGTTGCAAAATGTATCAGGTGTTCATCAGGAGTTTGCCAACCACTGTCTGTGATCAGTACTACAGGATTTTGTATTCCTCTTGCAATATATTCTGTAAACATTCTTCTTACAGACTGCATGGCATTGCTATTTGTTGAACTCAAACAAATGACAACATTTTTTTGATTGGCTAATTTATCGAGATAGGTAAAATCATTGATCCTTGTAGCATCGTTAAAACAATCTACCATCACAAAATTCAATTTTTCACTTGCCACTTCTGCCTCTATATATCCTTTATCACTATAGATTGGAAAATATTTTGTTTTGTCTTTAGCAAGTATCCATGTAGCCGGATATACAATTACTTTTAAAGTTCCGGGCAATTCAAAATCCAACAACTGGTGCCCGGTAAAAACATAATCAGCTGCAGCATCACCAATATTCCATTTATCATTTACAGGATCATACGTATACCCGATACTTTGCAAATTCGATGGAGTTATTTTTTCAATTTTACTCAGATCTGCAACAACAACAGGCACCTGGTTTCCACCAATATTATCTACAGCAAAAGTTTCTCTTCGCTGAAAACTGAAAGGATCATAAGGAACTTTATCCAACACAGGAACATGTTGTTGATCTTTTTCATCGGGCTGCCTGCTTGTGTACCTTTTCACCAGGTCCTTACAAACCGGTATTTCAAATTCAGGATCTTCAGTAAGAGAAACCCTTATCGTATCACCAATACCATCCTCCAATAAAGTACCAATACCAACAGCGGATTTTATTCTGCCATCTTCTCCATCACCTGCCTCAGTTACTCCAAGGTGCAAAGGATAAATTTCTCCAAACTCATCAAACATGGTTTTTATCAGCAATCGGTAAGCCTGTACCATTACCTGAGGATTACTGCTCTTCATGCTCAAAATAATATTATGATAGGTTTCTGCCCTTGCTATTCTTAAAAATTCCATGGCACTTTCTACCATTCCAATAGGTGTATCGCCATATCGACTCATGATCCTGTCACTTAACGAACCATGATTGGTACCAATTCGCATTGCTGTACCGTACTCTTTACAAATTTTTACCAGCGGCGTAAATCTTTCCCGAATACGATCTATCTCTTCTGCATATTCGGCATCTGTATATTCTATTTGCTCAAATTTTTTCTTATCGACATAGTTGCCTGGATTTACTCTTACTTTCTCAACAATCCTGGCAGCTATCTCTGCAGCATTGGGTGTAAAATGAATATCAGCTACCAAAGGAATATGATACCCTCTTTTATGCAACTCATTTTTAATATTCAATAAATTCTCAGCTTCTTTTTTTGAAGGGGCTGTTATTCGTACAAGCTCTGAGCCGGCTTCAATACAACGGATCGTTTGCTCAACAGTGGCAATAGTATCCATTGTGTCTGTTGTCGTCATTGTTTGCACACGGATGGGATGGAAATTCCCTATTAACAAATCGCCAATTTTTACCTCTCTGGTAGTTAAACGTTTATAATCAGTAATGGATTCGCAGTACAATTGCATAGCTGCAAAACTAACAAAGAAGTAGCAGCTAAGTTTACCAATCTTTGGCCTGAGAGCCTCCTGCTTTTGTTTTTTCTTTTTGAATCCGCTGTTGCACTTCTTTTTCTTTTTGCTGAAGTAGTTTTAATCTTTGTTCAGCTTCCTTCATACTCATTTTTGATTGTTGCCTTTGCTGTTGCTGTTCTTTCTTCTTTTTTTGCTGATCATCCTGTTTTTTAGGAGACTCTTTCTTTTTCAGTTCCAACAATGCTTTTTGAAGATTTTCCCTGGCTTCATTATCCGCAGGATTATTTCTGAGAGCATTTTTATATGCTTCAATACTTTCTTCCAGGTTTTTTTGATCACTAAGGATCACACCTTTATTATAATATGCTTTTGCCAGTAATTCTTTACCAGTGGCAGTTTTCGCAATATCACTAAAGAGTATTGCTGCTTCTACCTTTTTATCCTGCATGTACAATGCATTTGCCTGATTAAATCTTGCTGTATTATTTGATGGCTCAGCAGTTAATGCTTTTGAATAAGCTTCAACTGCTTTTGCATATTCTTGCTTCTTATAATGATCGTTACCTGCTTTAATAAACGAGTTCACTTCCTGGGCAGTAACAATAACACTACTTAAAAACAAAATGAATATGGTCAAACTTATTTTCAAACTTATTTATCCTTTCTTTTTATGAACTACTTCAGGTATAAAATTTTCAACGATCAGGATCAGCAACATCAACCCAATGAACCAACAATAAAATGTTCTGAAATTCATCATTGACATATCACTAAATGCCTTTCGTTCAATTTGTGAAAGCTGTGTTTTCAATTTAGCAACAACCTCATCACTACTTTCCAGTTTAAGATAAACACCATTCGTTTTACCGGCAATTGCTTTCAGTATTTCTTCATTTAATTTAGAAACAACAATATTACCTGCATTATCTCTTTTATTTTCTCCGGTTAACGGATCAATTATAGTTGACCCTACGGAAGACCCAATGCCTACTGTATTGATCATCACACCCTGATCAGCCAATTCATTGGCGGTTGCCATTGCATCTTCATCATGATCTTCACCATCAGAGATCAAAACAACCGCTTTAAATTTTCTATCAGTCGTATTAAAAACCCTGGCACTCATATTCAATGCATCACTGATAACGGTTCCTTGCTGTGGTATAGCATCCGGTGTTGCTGATGAAACAAATAACTGAGCCGCTCCATGATCATTCGTCAATGGCATTTGCAAATAAGCTTTCCCTGCAAATAAAACCAATGCTATCCGGTCATCTGGCATTTCATTCATCAACCTGCCAATAAATTGCTTAGCCCTTTCCAGTCTATTCGGTGCCAGATCTTTCGCCAACATACTTTTACTAACATCCAATGCAATGGCAATATCAATTCCTTTACGATTTACATTGGCAGTATCCTCTGCTTTGCGAAGATTCATTACTCCAAAAATGCCCAATAAAAAAGCTACAGAAAGTAAAATAAATTTTGTGATGAATTTCCTTGATGAATAATTTGCAATTAATGCTTTTACCAGCTTTTCATCACCAATCCTCTTTATTACCTTTTTCTTCCATTGTAATAAGCCGATAAAAAGAAGAATGAGTATAAAAATCGCTACTAAAAGCCAGAGATATTCTTTATGCTGAAATTGTAAACCCAAAACTAATATTGTAATTATAATATACTGGCAAAAACCAAACCAAAAGAATTTATTATCTTATCTAAAGACTTACATTTTCCCTTCAAAAAAACCCTGTTCTTTTAATATATCCTTTAACATTTTTATCCGCACATTCCACATGTCAAATTCTTTATCGGGAGATTGTATATTCAACACAAAAAAGTAAGGATGATTATTTTCTTCTATCCACCCCAATATCCAACCGATATTATTCCCTTTCTCATCAAAACCCCATCCAGTTTTATATCCTAACCTGTAATTGGTATTATTCTCAAAAAGCATTGCCCTTTTTACCATTTCCTGGTATGACTTGAAAAACGGCAATTGATTAAAGTATAATCTTTTCATTAATCCTAATTGCTCATCAGGTTTTATTTTCAAAGAATTATTTAACCAGAAAGAATCAATCGGACCTGTAATTGTCTTTGTTCCATAACTTAAAGAGTCCAGCCAGAACTGCATGGTATCTCTACCGATTCTACGAGCTACTTCCTGGTAATAAGGAACAGAAGAAACCCTGAATGCTTCATACATAGTTAAGTCCTTATTCCAATCTTTTATCCTTCTTTCTACACCATCCCATTTTATTACCATACTGTCGTTGGAGATCTTTCCTGTTTGTAATCCTATCAGCGAGTTAACGATCTTAAATGTAGATGCCGGCAAATACATACTGTCTCGGTACATTGCTAAATTATGAACCATAAATTTCCCTGTTCCATTATCCATTAATGCAAAACAACCATCAACTTTATTTTCTGTAAAATATTTAGCTATTTTTTTGTCAATCTTCACATTGTTCTGTCCGCAGGATACCAATACAATAAAAACCAATAAAAAAGAGAAACGCTGCAATTTCATTATTTAAAATTTTGGCAAAGGTAGTCTTCCCATTATTATAAGGAATAAACTGTTCAAAGACTATTTTGTTCGTATCAAAACGGCTTTTTGATAACTACCCAATTGGTAACTGTCAACAAATGGAATTTCATCAGTGCCTTTACCTGAAGTATTGAGAGCTTTTGCATTAAAATTGTAAAATTCGATATTCAGCTTATCATTCTCCATCCAATAACTATTTGTGATGGTAGAGTTTTGAACTTTAAATGATCCTGAAAATTTATTTCCGGACCAAAATTGGTCCAGCACAATTCCACTCAATTCGTCAATTACCCAATGTCTGCTTTCTATATTTTTTAGCTTTAAAATATAAGGACGATAATCTTCTTCTTTTGTACCATATATTAAATGCCAGGTATAAGTATCGGAACTGTCTGCCGGCTGAATACGCAATTCCATATTCACTTTTTGTGGTTCTGCTTTTCCTGTCTTATACCAAAGCAATTCACCTTTCCAGTTACCGATCCAATCAATGGGAAATGAAGATGATTGTGCATCTGCAAGAGAACTAATCAGCATAACAATAAAAATGATGAAGCCTTTCATTTGAAATATTTGATTAAAAATAAAAAATCCCGGAATAAACCGGGATCTGAAATAATTTTTGAATTGTTGGATCACATATAAAATCCGCCTTTTTGCTTATAGTGTTTTACACCCTGGCAATCCCTTTTTGTGGCTGCACATGAACTGAAAACAAATAAAGTCATAGCTACTAAAGCTAGCATTAAAAAAAGTCTCTTCATACTTTTCGTATAAATTGGGTCAACAAATTAATTAAGAATAATTCAAAGGAAATTTGGCGGGTAGAGTTTTATTTCATCGTAGGGTATAAAAATAATATCTGATAATTGGTTTTCATAACTATTAACTACTTTTTTTTAGAAAAAATTGCCTTAATCAAAGATTTTTAACATAAAATCCCGAATAAAAGTAATTTTACGATATAAATAACCTGTAAATTATTTTAAAATGAAATATTTATATCCATTAGTAGTTGTTTTTACAATCTTTTTTATTGCTTGTAATAACAACAAAAAAAGTGAAACCGAAATTGTTAGTGAAGATGGTACTGAAAAAGTTTCCTTTGATCTGAAAGAGATGCAAAATGCGGCTGAAGACATGGAAAAGAAAAAAGATGAGTTAAGTAAATTAACTCCTTTATCCATGGATGAGTTAAAAGCACTGATACCAGAATCATTATTAGGTGCTCCTAGAACAAAGTACAATGTCAATTCTTCTATGGGAGCCGGACTTGCTTCAGGTGAATATAAATTGTCAGACAGCACCAAAGTTTCATTGAATATTTATGATTGTGCCGGATCAGCCGGTGCAGGTATTTATAGCTTGCAATTCCTTGGTATGATCAATATGCAACAGGAAAGTGATGAAGAATACACAAAAACTGTTGAATTTAATGGGAGTAATGCTTATGAACATTGCGAAAAGGCAACGAATGATTGCACTTTTACATATTTCGCAGGTGGTCGTTATTTAGTAACATTAGACGGAGATCATGTTGGTGCAGATGCATTAAAACAGGCGGCAAGAGCAATGAATATTAAGTAAAAAAATTACAGATAAATAAGCCGCTTCAATATTGAAGCGGCTTATTCTTTTAATTAAATTTATTTCAACACCCCCAACCCCTTCCCAACTTTTGTAAATGCTGTAATGGCTCTATCCAAATGTTCTTGTTCATGTGCTGCACTTAACTGTACACGGATGCGGGCCTGGCCTTTTGCCACAACAGGAAAGAAGAATCCAATTACATAAATACCTTCTTCCAATAGTTTAGCTGCCATGTTTTGGGCAAGCACTGCATCATATAACATGATGGGAACAATTGGATGATCGCCTGGCTTGATATCAAAACCGGCTTCAGTCATTTTTGTCCGGAAGTATTTCGTATTGTTTTCTAACTTATCTCTTAATTCTG